>NZ_JBWKMZ010000002.1:666854-786526 GCF_059415325.1 Variovorax sp. GW821-FHT10D07
GCCCGCGCTTGCAAGGCATCAGCCTTGCTGCGCGCGGGCGCCTTGCATCCAGCCCCTTTGCGGGGCAACGCGACCCCTTGAATAGGGTTAACAGGCCCTGGATCACGCGCTGGGGCAAGGTGGTGGCGGCCACGGGCGCCAAGCCCGAGTGAGCGGCGGGCGGGCGCCGCGGGCCCGCGACGCGCTTCTCCGAGCGCCTGCAAGGGTTTCCCCTTAAGACTAGCCTTCGCGTCCTCCCACGGCGTCGCCGGACGCCGCAGCCCTCTTCTTTCCGCGAGCGATGGCCTCCCTGTTTTCCCGTCAAGAGATCCATGCGGTCGGCCCGGGCCTGCCGGCCCACGAGCGCTTCGGTTCGCTGCTCGCCGTCATGCTGGGCGTGTGCGTGGCCAGCCTCGATACCGCGATCGCCAACACCGCCCTGCCCACCATCGCCAACGAACTGCGTGTGAGCGAGGCCGCCTCGACCTGGGTCGTCAGCGGCTACCAGCTCGCGATGGTGGCCGCGCTGCTGCCGGCCGCCGCGCTCGGCGACGTGCTCGGCCACCGGCGCGTGTTCCTCTGGGGCCTGGTGCTGTTCACCGTGTCCTCGCTGGGCTGCGGCCTGGCCGATTCGCTGCCCGCGCTGGTCGGCTGGCGCGTGGTGCAGGGCCTGGGCGCCGCCGGCGTGATGGGCGTGAACGGCGCGCTGGTGCGCGTCATCTACCCGTCGGGCATGCTGGGGCGCGGCCTGGGCGTGAACGCGCTCGTCGTGGGGCTGGCCTTCGCGGGCGGGCCCACGGCGGCATCGCTGGTGCTGCTGCTGGGTTCGTGGCACTGGCTGTTCCTGATCAACGTGCCGATCTGCGCGGTGGCGGTGTTCTACGGCCTGCGCTTCCTGCCGGCCACCGAGCGTCACGGCCACGGCTTCGACGGCCTGGCCGCGCTGCTGTGCGCCGCCGCGCTCGCGCTGCTGGCCTCCACGCTCACCGAGGCCGCGCACCAGGCCACCGTCGAGTCGGTGGTCGTGCAGGCGGTGCTGGGCTTCGGGCTGCTGGCCTGGCTGCTCAAGCGCCAGTCCGGGCATCCGGCGCCGATCCTGGCCGTGGACCTGCTGCGCAATCCCATGTTCGCGCTGTCGGCGGCCACGGCCGTGTGCTCGTTCGCGGCGCAGGCGCTGGCCTTCATCTCGCTGCCCTTCCTGTTCCAGGCGCTGCTGGGCTACTCGCAGGTCGAGACCGGCTTCCTCATCACGCCGTGGCCGCTGGTGGTGGCCGCGATGGCGCCCGTGGCCGGGCGCCTGTCGGACCGCTACGAGTCGGGCATGCTCTGCGGCGTCGGGCTGGCGCTGCTCGCGCTGGGCCTGCTGTCGCTGGCGCTGCTGCCGCCGCATCCCACGGTGGCCGGCATCGTCTGGCGCATGGCGCTGTGCGGCGCGGGCTTCGGCTTCTTCCAGTCGCCGAACCTGCGCGCCATCATGGGCTCGGCACCGGCCTCGCGCAGCGGCGGTGCCAGCGGCATGGTCGGCACGGTGCGCCTGTTGGGCCAGTCCTCGGGCGCGGCGCTGGTGGCGGCCTGCTTCCATGTGTCGAGCACGAATGGCGCGGTGTACGCGCTGTGGCTGGGCACCGCGTGCGCGGCGAGCGCCAGCGTGTTCAGCTTCCTGCGACTCCGGCGAAGGGCGCTGGCGATCTAGTTACTTGCGGTTCGTGAAGCTGGCGTTGCCCAGCCCGGTGCCGATCGTCAGCACCGCCCAATGCCCGACATCGCGCATGAACGGCAACTCGCTCAAGCCCTGCACCACCGCGTCGTTGTGCATCAGCACCAGCGTCGGGCCCGAGCCGATCATCGGCATGCGGCGCCACAGCGCGCTCGGCAGGTGGAAGTTCTCGCTCTCCCAGTCGCCCGGCAGGTTCTGCGCGCCGCGCGCGATCGAGCCGTCCTTGCGGATCAGGCCCGGGCAGGCGATGCCGATGAAGGGCGCGAGCCGGATCTTCTTGCGTTCGGCATAGCGCACCATGTCCTCGAGCATGCCGGCCACGTGCTCGACGAAGTTGGTGCGGCTGGGCTTCTCGTCGGCATGACGCCACTTCTCGCGCCGCACCACCTTCGCGAGCGAGAAGTCGCGCGCCTTGCGATGGCGCGTCTTCACGATGCCGCAGCGTACGTTGGTGCCGCCGATGTCGATCGCGAGGATCGCGTCGTGCTTCTTGAGCATCTCGGGCGGCGTCAGGTGCACCCAGCCGATCAGCCCGCCGTCGTCGACCTCGTGCGAGAGCCGGCCGAGCTGCACGTGCACGCCCATCTCCTCGAGGATCGCGCCGGCCTCGAGGATCGCGCGCTCGCCGGCCTCGCTCTCGGGAAAGCCGCCGCCCACCACGATGCGCTCGACCTTCTCCCACGAGGGCTGGTGCAGGAAGCGCTGGATCACCGCCGCGAGTTCCTGCGCGAACTCGCCGATCGCGCTGTGCATCACGTTGGCCGCATCGCTGACCTTCTGGCCGCGCAGCAATCGGTCGAGCTCCTTCTTGCTCATGTCGCGCGAATGCCGCAGGCCCAGCGGATCGGTGCCGTCGCTGCGGTGCTTGCGGCGCCAGCGCTCGAGCAGCGCGCGAAACGCGGTCTGGCTCGCCTGGTCGCCGACGAAGCCCTCGTTGTCGCGCAACTGCAGGCTGTAGCCGTCGACCTGCAGCTTGGGCAGCTCGCGCAGGCCGTGGACGTCGGGGCCGGGGAGATCGATGCGCGACGCGGACGGATCGCCGGCCTTGCGCTTGCTCTTCGGCGTAGCCGGTTCGGACTTCGGCTTCTTCTTCGCGGTCGTCGCGGTCGTGGACTTCTTCATGGACCCAGTGTGGCCGCGCCAAGGGCCGCGCCGCATCGGCGCCGCGCACGGCAGGCTGTAGGACGCCGACGGGTACGCCGCGCGCGGGCTTGTCTATACACTGGCCGCGATGCACCCGCCCCACTCCCTCCGGCGCGTCACGCTGGCCCTCGTGCTCGTGCTGCTGGCAGCCATCGCCTGCCTGTGGTTGGCGGCACCGGCCCGCGCGGCCACCGACGACGGCACGCTGCGCGTCGGCTCCAAGCGCTTCACCGAGTCCTACATCCTGGCCGAGCTGCTCGCGCAGACCGCCGCGCCGCACCTGGCGAACAAGCCGGTGGTGCGCCAGGGCCTGGGCAACACGGCCATCGTCTACGAGGCGCTGCGCTCGGGCGCGATCGACCTCTATGCCGAATACACCGGCACCATCGCGCTCGAGATCCTCAAGGGCTCGCCTGCGGCCACGCGCGAGCAGATGAACGCCTCGCTCGCGCCGCTGGGCCTGGGCGTGGCGATACCGCTGGGCTTCAACGACGGCTATGCGCTCGCGGTGCGCGCGGCCGATGCCGACCGGCTCGGGCTGCGCAGCCTCGGCGACCTCGCGAAGCATCCCGAGCTGAAGCTCGGCCTGTCGAACGAATTCATCGGCCGCGCCGACGGCTGGAAGGGCCTGGCCGCGCGCTACGGCTTCACGCAGACGCCCACCGGCCTCGACCACGGCCTGGCCTACGACGCGATCGGCGCGAAGCAGGTCGACGTGATCGACATCTACACCACCGACGCCAAGATCGACCACCTGGGCCTGCGCGTGCTCGAGGACGACCGCCAGTACTTCCCGCGCTACGACGCGGTGGTGCTCTACAAGCTCGACCTGCCGCAGCGCCTGCCGAAGGCCTGGGCGGCGCTGCAGAAGCTCGAGGGCCGCGTCGACGAGCACGCGATGATCGCGATGAACGCGCGCGCCGAGCTGCAGAGCGTGCCCTTCGACACCATCGCGCGCGACTTCCTCGCGAGCGCCAGCAAGGACGGCGCGGCGCCGCAGGACACGCGGCGCGGCTTCACGGCCAAGCTGTTCGGCCCCGATCTCTGGCAGCTCGCGCGCCAGCACCTGCTGCTGGTGGCGCTGTCGGTGGGCGTGGCCATCCTCATCGGCGTGCCGATCGCGATCCTGGTGTTTCCGCACCTGCGGCTGCGCGCCCTGGTGCTGGGCGTCGCGAGCCTGATGCAGACCGTGCCCTCGCTGGCGCTGCTCGCGGTGCTGATCTCGATGCTCGGCGCCATCGGCACCCTGCCCGCGCTGATCGCGCTCACGCTCTATTCGCTGCTGCCGATCATGCGCAACACCGTGACCGGCCTGGCCGAGGTGCCCAACGGCCTGCGGCTGGCCGGCACCGCGCTCGGCATGACCTCGAAGCAGAGCCTGCGGCTGGTGCTGCTGCCGCTGGCACTGCCCACGCTGCTCGCGGGCGTGCGCACCGCCACCGCGATCGCCATCGGCACGGCGACCATCGCGGCCTTCATCGGCGCGGGCGGCTTCGGCGAACGCATCGTGACCGGGCTCGCGCTCAACGACCGCGAGTTGCTCGTGGCGGGCGCGCTGCCGGCGGCGGCCCTGGCGCTGCTGAGCGAGGGCGTGTTCGAGCTGGTGGAGTTCTGGCTGCGCCGGCGCCGCCGCGCGCCGCCGGCATCGACAGTGCCTTGAGACCCTCGCGCAGCAGCCGCGCGCCCACGCCCAGCGGCTTGTCGGCGCGGTGGCAGAAGTAGGCACGGTGGCCGGTCTCGCCGTCCACGCCGAGGCGGCCCACCGGCAACTGCACCAACGTGCCCGCGGCGATGTCGGCCGCCACCAGCCATGACGGCATCTTTCCCCAGCCGAGGCCAGCGCGCAGCAGCGCGAGCTTGATCTGCATGTCGCCCGCGCGCCAGGTGGTGGGAGAGAGCACGTCGAAGTCCTGGCCCGCGCTGAGCGCGCTCGCATCCTCCACCACGATCTGCAGATGCCGCACGGCCGCGTCGTCGAGCGAGCCGCGGGCCTTCTTCTTCGCGAGCATCGCCAGCGGATGCGCAGCGGCCGCCACCGCCACCATCGACAGCGGCATCAGGAACTCGCGCGCGATGCGCTCGTCGAGCTGCGAGAAGGCCGAGATCGCGAGCTCGCAGCGGCCGCTGTGCAGCGCCTCGATCGGCGCACCCATCGAGCCGTACTCGATGCGCATCGCGATGCCCGGATGCACCGCGTGCACGCCGCGGATGGCGGCCGCCACGAGGTCGATCGGGAACAGCGTGTCGACCGCGATCGAGAGGCCGAGCTCGATGCCCTGCTCGATCCCCTGCGCGCGGGCGCGCAAGGCATCGACCTTCGCGAGGATCTGCCGCACGTCGCCCAGCAGCGCCTGGCCCGCGGGCGTGAGCACCGGCTTGTGACCCGAGCGGTCGAACAGCCGCACCTGCAGCTGCTCCTCGAGGTTGGCGACGGCCTGGCTCACGGCCGACTGCACGCGGTGCAGCCGTTCCGCGCCCGCGCGGAAGCTGCCGGTCTCGGCCACCACCACGAACATCTGCATCTGGGACAGCGTGAGCGCATCCAGCATGGGCTTCTCCTCGTTCGAACAACGCAACTCGATCGGTTCGATCGATGAAGTCGACCGATATTATTTGCTTTCATCGATCGGGTTCGAAGGCCAGACTGGCACCCATGCACTCCACGTCCGCGCCGCTGCCCTCCCCCGCCGCCACCACCGCCTGGACCGCCGTCGCCCTGGTCGTTGCCGCGGGCGTGATCGCCGCGCTGCAGGTCGGCAAGGTCGCGATCGCGGTGCCACAGCTGCGCGACGATTTCGGACTCGGCCTGTCGGCGATCGGCTGGCTGATGGCGGTGTTCTCGCTGCTCGGCGTACTCGGCGCGATTCCGGTCGGCGCCTGGATCGCGCGCGCGGGCGACCGTCGGCTGCTCGCGGCCGGCCTGCTGGCGCTGGCTGTCGGCAGCACCATCGGCGCCCTGGCCGGCAGCCTGGCCGCGCTGCTGTTCGCGCGCGTGATCGAGGGCCTGGGCTTCCTGCTGATCGTGATCGCCGGGCCCGCGCTGCTGCAGCGCATCGTCGCGCCCGCGGCCAAGGACCTGGCCTTCGCGATCTGGAGCTGCTTCATGCCGGTCGGCATCGCGATCGCGTTCTTCGTCGGCTCGGTGCTCGAGGGCTGGCGCGGCTTCTGGCTCGCGAACGGCCTGCTCGCGCTGGTGCTGCTGGCGCTGGTGCTGGCGGCCGTGCCGCGCGGGGAGCGCGACGCGCGCCGGCTGTCGTGGCGCGGCATCGCCGGCGACACCACCCGCACGCTCGCGGCGCCCGCGCCGCTGCGGCTCGCGCTGTCCTTCGCGATCTACAGCCTGCAGTTCTTCGCGCTGTTCAACTTCCTGCCGGTGCTGCTGATCGAGCGCATGGGCGCGAGCGTGGCCACGGCCGGGCTGCTGAGCGCGCTGGCCTGCCTCGCGAACGTGGGCGGCAACCTCGCGGCCGGCCTGCTGCTGGCGCGCGGCACGCCGCGCTGGCTGCTGGTGGCAGTCGCGACCGCCACCATGGGCATCGCCGCGCTCGGCATCTTCCTGCCGCTGCTGGCGGCGCTGCCGACCTTCGTGCTGTGTCTGCTGTTCTCGGGCGCCGGCGGGCTGCTGCCCGCGACCCTGCTGGCCTCGGCCGAACGGGCCGCGCCGGAATCGCGGCTCGCGCCGCTCACGGTCGGCCTGCTGATGACCGGCAACAACATCGGCCAGATGATCGGCCCGGTGCTGGTCGGCGGCGCGGTCGAGGCGCTGGGCTGGCCGGCCGCCGCCGCGATCGTGGCGCTCGCGAGCGTGGCGGGGCTGTGGGTGGCGATGGGGTTGCGGCCGTTGCGCTGAGAACGGAAGCGGACAGCCGAACGCAGAAGGAAGCCAAAAGAAACGCAGAAGTCGCAGAAAAAACCTTTTGGGGTTTCCCTTCTGCGACTTCTGCGCAACCTTCGCGATTTCTGCGTTCGGCTGCCCGATCCCGTATCGGAGACCTCAGGCCAGCGTGTACGCCGTCTTCACCGTGGTGAAGAACTCCTGCGCATAGCGCCCCTGTTCGCGCGGACCATAGCTCGAACCTTTGCGACCGCCGAAGGGCACGTGGTAGTCCACGCCCGCGGTCGGCAGGTTCACCATCACCATGCCGGCCTGGCTGTGGCGCTTGAAGTGCGTGGCGTACTTGAGCGACGTGGTCGCGATGCCCGCCGACAGTCCGAACTCGGTGTCGTTGGCCGTGGCCAGCGCTTCCTCGTAGTTCTTCACGCGGATCACGCTCGCCACCGGGCCGAAGATCTCTTCCTTGTTGATGCGCATCGCCGCGGCCGATTCGCTGAACAGCGCGGGCGACATGTAGTAGCCGTCGGTCGCTAGCTTCAGGCGCTCGCCGCCTGCCGCCAGCACCGCGCCCTCAGCCTTGCCGATGTCGACGTACTCCAGGTCCTGCTCGAGCTGCGACTTCGAGGACACCGGACCCACGTCGGTGCCCTGCGCGAGCGCGTCGCCGACCTTGATCTTGGCCATGCGTTCCTTCATCGCCGCGATGAACTTCGGGTAGATGCCTTCGGTGACGATCAGCCGGCTCGAAGCCGTGCAGCGCTGGCCGGTCGAATAGAAGGCGCTCTGCGTGCTCAGTTCCACCGCCTGCGCGAGGTCGGCATCGTCGAGCACCACCTGCGGGTTCTTGCCGCCCATCTCGAGCTGCACCTTCTTGCCGTTCTTCACGCACTGCACCGCGATGTTGCGGCCCACGCCCACCGAGCCGGTGAAGCTGATCGCGTGGATGCCCGGGTGGTTGACCAGCGCATCGCCGATCACGCTGCCGCGGCCCATCACGAGGTTGAACACGCCGGCCGGAATGCCCGAGCGGCTGATGATCTCGGCCAGCGCCCAGGCGCAGCCCGGCACCAGGTCGGCGGGCTTGAGCACCACGCAGTTGCCAAAGGCCAGCGCGGGCGCGATCTTCCAGGCGGGAATGGCGATCGGGAAGTTCCACGGCGTGATCAGGCCGACCACGCCCACGGGCTCGCGCGTGATCTCCACGCCGATGTTGGGGCGCACCGAGGGCAGCAGCTCGCCCGACAGGCGCAGGCACTCGCCCGCGAAGAACTTGAAGATCTGGCCCGCGCGCGTGGCCTCGCCGATGCCTTCGGCCTTGGTCTTGCCTTCCTCGCGCGCGAGCAGCGTGCCGAGTTCCTCCTTGCGCGCGAGGATCTCGTTGCCGATCTTGTCGAGCGCGTCGGAGCGTGCCTGCACGCTGCCCGTGGCCCAGGCCGGGAAGGCGGCGGTGGCGGCGGCCACGGCCGCTTCGACATGACTCGCGTCGCCTTGCGTGTAGTGGCCCAGCACGTCGCCGAGGTTGCTGGGGTTGACGTTGGGGCTGTAGCTCGCGCCGGCGCGCCATTCGCCGCCGATCAGGTTGTCGTGGTTCTGCATGGAATGCATCCTTGTTGCTGCGGAAAGAACGGAATGAGGGGTGAGGCCGGCGGTCTCAGCGGACCATGCAGGGCCGTTTGTTGTCGAAGCGCCAGTTGGGGATCAGGTACTGCATCGCCTGCGCATCATCGCGCGCGCCCAGGCCATGCTTCAAGTAGAGGTCATGAGCTTTTTTGACTTCGTCCATGTCGAGCTCGACACCGAGGCCGCCGCGCGTGGGCACTTTCACGAAGCCGCCCTCGATGCGCAGCGGCTCCTTCGTCAGGCGCTGGCCGTCCTGCCAGATCCAGTGCGTGTCGATGGCCGTGACCTTGCCCGGCGCGGCCGCCGCCACGTGCGTGAACATGGCCAGCGAAACGTCGAAGTGGTTGTTCGAATGCGAGCCCCAGGTCAGGCCCCAGGCCTGGCACAGCTGGGCCACGCGCACCGAACCGGCCAGGGTCCAGAAATGCGGATCGGCCAGCGGGATGTCGACCGACTGCAGCGACAGGCTGTGGACCATCTCGCGCCAGTCGGTGGCGACCATGTTGGTGGCCGTGGGCAGGCCGGTGGCGCGGCGGAACTCGGCCATCACCTCGCGGCCCGAGAACACGCCCTCGGCGCCGCACGGGTCCTCGGCGTAGGCCATCACGCCATGCAGGTCGCGGCACAGCCGCACCGCGTCGGCCAGCAGCCAGCCGCCGTTGGGGTCGAGCGTGACGCGCGCCTGCGGAAAGCGCTCGTGCAGCGCGCGGATCGCCTCCACCTCCTCCTCGCCGCGCAGCACGCCGCCCTTGAGCTTGAAGTCGGTGAAGCCGTAGCGCGCATGCGTGGCCTCGCCCAGGCGCACGATGGCTTCGGGGGTCATGGCCTCCTCGTGGCGCAGGCGGAACCAGTCGTCGTCGGCGCCGGGGTCGCTGTCGTAGGGCAGATCGGTCTTCGCGCGGTCGCCCACGTAGAACAGGTAGCCGAGCATCTGCACCGCGTCGCGCTGCTGGCCCTCGCCGAGCAGCGCCGCCACCGGCACCTCGAGAAACTGGCCCAACAGGTCGAGCAGCGCGGCCTCGACGGCCGTGACCGCATGGATGGTCACGCGCAGGTCGAAGGTCTGCAGGCCGCGCCCGCCGCTGTCGCGCGCGGCGAACTCGCGGCGCATGGCGTTGAGCACGGCGTTGTGGTTGCCGATGGGCTGGCCCACGACCAGCGCGCGCGCGTCCTCGAGCGTCTGGCGGATCTTCTCGCCGCCGGGCACCTCGCCCACGCCGGTGCGCCCGGCGCTGTCGGTGAGGATCAGCAGGTTGCGCGTGAAGAAGGGACCGTGCGCGCCGCTGAGGTTCATCAGCATGCTGTCGCGGCCCGCGACCGGGATCACCTGCATCTCGGTGACGACGGGGGTGGAGGAACGGGAGTCCGGGAGCGTCATGGCTTTGGCGTCGGTTCTGAAGGCTGCGGGCCCGCGGGGCCCTTGTCAATCGGCGTGATCAATCGGCGGTGATGTGCCGGGTTTCGATCAGGGTCTTCCAGCGCGTCCATTCGCGCGCCTGGAAGGCGGTGAATTCCTCCGGCGTGCTCGCGACGATCTCGAGGCCCTGCTCGAGCATGCGCTTCTTCGTCTCGGGATCCTGCATCGCGGCCACCACGGCATCGGCCAGCTTCTTCTTCGTGGCCGGCGGCAGTCCGCGCGGCGCGGCCACGCCCTGCCACGAATAGACCTCGGCGCCCTTCACGCCGGCCTCGGCCAGCGTGGGCACCTCGGGCAGCACGGGCGAGCGCTTGTCGCCGGTGACGGCAATGGCGCGCAGCTTGCCGGCGCGGATGTGCGGCAGCACGGCATTGACGTTCTGGAACGAGAAGTCGACCTGGTTGCCAAGCAGGTCGTTGACCGCCGGCGCGCCGCCCTTGTAGGGCACGTGCACGCCCTCGGTCTTCGTCTGCTGCCAGAACAGCTCGGCCGAGAGGTGGTCGGAGGAGCCGTTACCCGAGCTCGCGAACGAGACCTTGCCCGGCGTCTTGCGCAGCAGCGCGAGCACCTCGTCGACCGTCTTCTCGGGCCGCGCGACATTGGCCACCAGCACGTTGGGCGCCTGCACCGGCACGCTGATGTAGTCGAAGTCTTTCGTCGCGTCGTAGGGCACGCTCTTCTGCAGGTGCGGCGTGACGACGAAGGCGCCGAGCGAGGACACCAGCAGGGTGTAGCCGTCGGGTGCCGCGCGCTTGACGAAGCCGGTGCCGATGGTGCCGGTGGCACCGGGCCGGTTGTCGACCACGAAGCTGCCGCCGAGCTTCGTCTGCAGCTGCAGCGCCAGCGCGCGCGCCACCATGTCGGTGGAGCCGCCCGCGGGGAACGGCACGATGATGGTCACGGGCTTCTGCAGCGGCCAGTCACCTTGTGCGGACGCGGCCATCGGCAGCCAGGCCGCACCGGCCAGGCCGACCAGGCCGGCCGCGAGCAATGCTCTGCGCTTCATGCGTGCCGTCCGCGGATCAGGAGGCGCGCACGGCCTGGCGCGCGAGCAGCTTCCAGTCGCCGCCCTGCTTCTGCCACACGCCGAGGATCTTCAGCGCCACCTTGCCGGGCTTGCCCGAGTCGTTGGTGTCGGCGGCCAGCGCATGGCGCACGATGGCGGTGCGGGCATCGACCACCTTCACGGTCTGCTCGGTGATGGTGATGGTCACGAAGTCGGACTTGCCGTCGAGCAGGTCGGCGATGAAGCTTTCCTTGGTGTCGACCTTGCCGCCCGAGTGGCCGTAGCTGAGCTCGTCGGCCACCAGCGCCGACAGCGCGGGACGGGTCGGGTCGACCATCGCGATACGCAGGCGCTCGGCGGCCGCGGCCACGTCGGCCGCATCGGAGGCGCTGCCGCCGCCCGTGGGCATGACGTTGGCGCAGCCCGAGAACATCGCCGCGGCGGCGGCAACGAGGAACAGTTTCTTCAGCATGTCGTCATCTCCGGTGTTGTGTGTGTTTCTTGTTCGACGGCGCCGCCGCTTACTGCGGGCCCAGCTTCTCGATCAGCGCGGCGAGCTGCGCGACCTCGTCGGGCTTGAGGTCGGTCAGCGGCGCGCGCACCGGGCCGGCGTCATGGCCGACGATCTTGGCGCCGGCCTTCACGATGCTCACCGCGTAGCCCGGCACGCGGTTGCGCAGCTCGAGGTAGGGCATGAAGAAGTCCTTCAGCAGGCGGTGCTGGGTCGGCAGGTCGTCGTTGGCGACGGCGTTGTAGAAGTCCATCGCGGTCTTCGGGATGAAGTTGAAGACGGCCGACGAATACACCGGCGTGCCCATGGCCTTGTAGGCCGCGGCATAGACCTCGGCCGTGGGCAGGCCGCCCAGGTAGGCGAAGCGGTCGCCCATCTTCTGGTAGATGGCGACCATCGCCTCGATGTCGCCCACGCCGTCCTTGAAGCCCACCAGGTTCGGGTTGCGTTCGGCCAGGCGCGCCAGCGTGTCGGGCTTGAGGCGGCTGGTGGCGCGGTTGTAGACGATCACGCCGAACTTCACGCTCTTGCACACGGCCTCGACGTGCGCGGCGATGCCGTCCTGGCCGGCTTCGGTCAGGTAGTGCGGCAGCAGCAGGATGCCGTGCGCGCCGGCCTTCTCGGCCGCCTGCGCGCACTGGATCGCGAAGCGCGTGGGACCGCCGGCGCCCGCGATGATCGGCACCTTGCCGCGGCAGGTGTCGACCGCGGTCTGGATGATGCCGGGGTACTCCTCGCCGGTCAGCGAGAAGAACTCGCCCGTGCCGCCGGCCGCGAACAGCGCGCTGGCGCCGTAGGGCGCGAGCCATTCGAGGCGCTCGATGTAGCCCTTCTTGTCGAAGTCGCCGTTGGCATCGAAGTCGGTCAGCGGGAACGAGAGCAGGCCGGAGCCCATGATGTTTTTGAGTTCTTGCGGGTTCATCGAAGAAAACGTCCAGTGAAAGAAATGAAGAAAGGGTTGGAAGCGGCGAGCGCGTTCAGTCGAGCTTGATGCTGGCGTCGGCCACCACCTTGGCCCAGCGCGCGCGTTCCTTGTCGAAGAAGCGCTCCTCCTCGGCGGGGGTCATGGTCACCACCTCGGCGCCCTGCCCCGCGAGCCGCGAGCGGATGTCGGCCGTGCGGATGACGGCGATCAGTTCCTTGTTGAGGCGCTGCACGATCGCCTCGGGCGTGCCGCGCGCGACGCGCACGCCCTGCCAGGTGCCCGATTCGTAGCCGGGCACGCCCTGCTCGGCGATGGTCGGCACGTCGCCGATCAGCGGCATGCGCGTGGCCTTGGACACGCCCAGCACCTTGAGGCGGCCGCCCTGCACCTGCGGCAGGGTGGCGAGCATGCCGTTCATCAGTACCTGGGTCTGGCCCGAGACGGTGTCCTGCACCGCCTGCACGCCGCCCTTGTAGGGCACGTAGGTCCACTTCGCGCCGCTGGCGCGCTCGAGCGCCACGCCGGCCAGGTGCGGCGCGCTGCCGGTGGGGTCACGGCGAAGTTCAACTCCGAGGTCTTCGAGAGCGCGACCAGTTCCTTGAGGTTGTTGGCCTTCACCGACGGATGCACCACCAGCAGGTGCGGCGAATAGGCCAGCATGGTCACGCCGCGCAGGTCCTTCGACGGATCGAAGGACAGCCTGGTGTAGACCGAGGGGCTGATCGCCAGCGCGCCCACGTCGCACAGCAGCAGCGTGTAGCCGTCGGGCGCGGACTTGGCGACGAAGTCGGCGCCCAGGTTGCCGTTGGCGCCGGGCTTGTTCTCGACGATCACCGGCTGCTTCAGCGCTTCCGACAGCGGCTGGCTGATGGCGCGCGCGATGATGTCCGACGAACCGCCGGGCGGGTACGGCACCACGATGCGCAGCGGCTTCGCGGGCCAGCCGGCGGTGCCGGCTTGCGCCAGGGCGAACCCCGGCAGGCTTGCGGCCAACGTCGTGGCCAGTGCGGCGCTGAGCGCGCCGCGGCGTTTGATGGTCATCCTCTGCCTCCAGTTGTCTCGATGGTCGATGCCTCGCTCGTTGGTCTTGCGAGTTATCAGTCATCGTACAACTAGAAAAACAAGTTGTCCAGCATCACGAACCCCAAAAGGGGTTCATGGACTAGTTATCGGAGGACTTGGCCGCTTCGGCCTTCTTCTGCGCCGCTTCCTGCGCCATGCGCAGCCGTTCGCGGCTGTTGGTCAGGTGGATGCGCATCGCGGCGCGGGCCGATTCGGGGTCGCGCCGCGCGATCGCCGCATAGATCTCTTCATGCTCACGGTTGACGCGGCTGAGGTAGGCCCCGCCCTCCTGGTGGCGGATCGCGCTGATGCGGGTGCGCGGAATGATCGTCGTGCCCAGGTGTCGCATGATGTCGGCGAAATAGGGGTTGCCGGTCGACTGGGCGATCTGCAGGTGGAAGCGGAAGTCGGGCGCCACGGTGTCGCCCGAGACCGTCACGTTGTGCTCGAAATCGTCGAGCGCCTGGCGCATCGCGACCAGCTGCTCCTCGGTGCGGCGGCTCGCGGCCAGCCCGGCCGATTCGGTCTCGAGGCTGATGCGCAGCTCGAGCACGGCCAGCACGTCGACCGAGGTCGCGATCTCGCCCGGCTCGAGCCGGAACACCCCGCCCGGACGCGGCTGCAGCACGAAGGTGCCGACGCCGTGCAGGGTCTCCACCAGCCCGCCGGCCTGCAGCTTCGACAGCGCCTCGCGCACCACGGTGCGGCTCACGCCATAGGCCTGCATGATGGCCGACTCGGTCGGCAGCTTGTCGCCCGGCCGCAGCACCTGGCTACGGATCTTCTCGCCCAGGTCTTCCACCAGCCCGTGCGCCAGTCCGCGCGCGCGCTGGCGCGGCCGCCCCACGAAGGCGCTGCCGCCCTTCGAGGCGGAAACACCGGCTTCCGGCGCATCGGAAACCAAGGGATTACCCGCAGTCGTCTGGTCCATACCCACGATCATAATCTCCCATCAGTTGTACGACAACAGATAACCTATCACTCAAATCCTGCCAGATCGCCGCCTTCGCACCTCTGCGGGTGTTCTCGTCGAAGCGGCATTCACATGAAGTATTCGCTCGATTTCTCTCCGCTGGCATCGTACTGGCCCGTGTTCGTCAACGGGGCATGGCTGACCCTGAAGATGACCGCGCTGGCCGTGCTGATCGGCGTCTGCGTGGGCACGCTGGTGGCTTTCGCCAAGCGCAGCCGCATCCGGCCCCTGTCGCGCGCCTGCTCGATCTACATCGAGGTGGTGCGCAACACGCCGTTCCTGGTCCAGATCTTCCTGCTGTATTTCGGCCTCGCGAGCTTCGGCCTGCGCATGCCGACCTTCGCGGCCGCGGTGCTGGCGATGGTGATCAACATCGCGGCCTACGCGGCCGAGATCATCCGCGCCGGCCTCGAGTCGGTGCCGCGCGGGCAGATCGAGGCCGCCGAATGCCTGGGCCTGTCGAAGTGGCGCATCGGCTGGCACGTGATGCTGCAGCCTTCGATCGAGAAGGTCTACCCTGCCCTCACGAGCCAGTTCCTGCTGATGATGCAGGCCTCGGCGATGGCCTCGCAGATCTCGGCCGAGGAGCTCACGGCGATCGCCAACACCGTGCAGTCCGACACCTTCCGCTCGCTCGAGACCTACATCGTGGTCGCTGCCCTCTACCTGGTGCTGTCGCTGTTCATCAAGCTCGTGACCTGGGCGCTCGGCGAGTACATGTTCCGCCGCCGCCGCGTGGTGCGCCGCGCAGCCGCGCAGGCCGGCAAGGTGCAGCCGGCCGCGAGCGCCGCCGCCGTCGCGATCCACGGAGGCGCGGCATGAGCATTGGAAACTTCACCTTCACGCACCTGATGTACCTGGTGCAGTCCATCGGCTGGACCCTGGTGCTCTCGGCCATCGCCTTCGCGCTCGGCGCCATCGGCGGCTTCGGCCTGATGCTCGCGCGCATCTCGCCGCGGCCCTGGCTGCGCTGGCTCGCGCTGGTCTACATCGAGTGCATCCAGGGCATCCCGCTGCTGATCCTGCTGTTCATCGTCTACTTCGGCCTCTCGGTCTACGGCCTCGCGCTGCCCTCGCTGATCGCGGCCGGCATCGCGATGATGATCTACGTCAGCGCCTACCTCGGCGACATCTGGCGCGGCTGCGTCGAGGCCATGCCCAAGCCGCAGTGGGAAGCCTCCGAATGCCTGGCCTTCACGCGCTGGCAGACCTTGCGCCTGGTGATCATCCCGCAGGCGGTGCGCCTGTCGCTGCCGCCCACGGTCGGCTTCCTGGTGCAGATCATCAAGATGACCTCGCTGGCCTCGGTGATCGGCTTCGTCGAGCTCACGCGCGCCGGCCAGATCATCAACAACACCATCTTCCAGCCCTTCCTGGTCTTCCTCCTGGTCGGCGCTTTCTATTTCGCCCTGTGTTATCCGCTGTCGCGCTGGAGCGAAGCGATGGAGAAGAAGCTCAATGTCGCCAATCGTTGAATCCCTGCGCACCCCCTACATGGACGCCAGCGTCGGCACGGCCGGCGGCGGTGCCGCGCAGGTCCCGGGCTCCTCGCCCATCGTGCGCCTGGACCAGGTCTACAAGAGCTTCGGCGCGAACCAGGTGCTCAAGGGCGTCTCGTTCGAGGTCGCCAAGGGCGAGATGATCGCCATCATCGGCGCCAGCGGCTCGGGCAAGAGCACGGCGCTGCGCTGCATCGACCGGCTCGAGGTGATCGACCGCGGCAGCATCGAGGTCTGCGGCATCCGCGTCGACGATCCCGCGGTCGACCTCAAGCGCCTGCGGCTCGAGGTCGGCATCGTGTTCCAGAGCTACAACCTGTTCCCCCACCTCACGGTGCAGGAGAACATCATGCTGGCGCTGCGCCACGTGAAGAAGCTCTCGCGCGGCGAGGCCGCCGAGGTCGCGATCCGCGTGCTCGACCAGGTCGGCCTGAAGCAGAAGGCCGACGCCTATCCCGAGCAGCTCTCGGGCGGCCAGCAGCAGCGCGTAGCCATCGCGCGCTCGCTCGCGATGTCGCCCAAGGTCATGCTGTTCGACGAGGTGACCTCGGCGCTCGACCCTCAGCTCACCGGCGAGGTGCTGCGCGTGATGGAGGACCTCGCGGCCGGCGGCATGACCATGCTGCTGGTGACGCACGAGATGGCCTTCGCCAAGCGCGTGGCCGACCGGATCATCTACATGCACCAGGGCACCGTGTGGGAAACCGGCCCCGGCGAAATGCTCGACGCGCCCCGCACGCCGGAGCTGCATGCCTTCCTGAACAACGGGCTGTAAACAGGCAGCCCGGGTCTTTCTCTTTACTCCCATACCAAACCACACCAGGAGATATTCATGAAACTCGGCAAAGCCTTCACCCGCAGCTGCATCGCGCTGGCCCTCGTGGCCGGCGTGGCACAGGCCGCCATGGCCGACCAGCTCGACGACATCAAGAAGGCCGGCAAGATCCGCGTCGCGATCGCCATGGGCACGCCGCTGTTCAGCTTCGCCGACGCCAACCTGCAGCCCACCGGCTCCGACGTCGACACCGCCACGCAACTGGCCAAGGACCTGGGCGTGAAGCTCGAGATCGTCTCGGTCACCAACGCCGCGCGCGTGCCCACGCTGCAGGCGCAGCGCGCCGACATCGTGGTGGCCGACCTGTCGATCACGCCCGAGCGCGAGAAGGTGGTCGACTTCTCGACGCCCTACGCCGTCATCAGCATCATCGTGGGCGGCCCCAA
The DNA here is from genome assembly GCF_059415325.1 of Variovorax sp. GW821-FHT10D07. Classification (NCBI taxonomy): domain Bacteria; kingdom Pseudomonadati; phylum Pseudomonadota; class Betaproteobacteria; order Burkholderiales; family Comamonadaceae; genus Variovorax; species Variovorax sp. GW821-FHT10D07. The sequence goes on from NZ_JBWKMZ010000002.1 coordinate 683,763, forward strand.
GAGCATCAAGGTCGCCGACTACGCCGACCTCAACGGCAAGCGCATCGGGCTGACGCGCGCCACCGTCAACGACACGCTGACCACCCAGCAGGCCAAGGGCGCCGAGATCGTGCGCTACGAGGACGACGCCACGCTGATCACCTCGATGGTCACGGGCCAGATCGACCTGTTCTCGAGCACGCCCTCGAACCTCAGCGAAATGATCAAGCAGGCCCCGGCCAAGAACCTCGAGCTGAAGTTCTCGCAGAAGGACTTCGACCTGGGCATCGCGCTCAACAAGGAGCAGCCCAAGCTCAAGGAGTGGATCAACAACTGGGTCGTGACGAACCAGAAGAACGGCAAGCTCAACGCCATCTACAAGAAGTACCACGGCCGCGATCTCCCGGAACGCATCACCAAGCTGTAAGGACGAGCGACGGATGGAATCGAACAAGAAACTCGACCGGCTGCTCTTGACCGGCGCCGCTGGCGGCCTCGGCAAGGTGCTGCGCGAACGGCTCAAGCCTTACGCGGGCGTGCTGCGCGTGTCCGACATCGCGGCGCTCGCGCCGGCCGCCGACGCGAGCGAGGAAGTGGTGCCCTGCGACCTCGCGGACAAGGCCGCGGTGCATGCGCTGGTCGAGGGCTGCGATGCCATCGTCCACCTGGGCGGCGTGTCGGTCGAGCGGCCGTTCGAGGAGATCCTCGAGGCGAACATCAAGGGCATCTTCAACGTCTACGAGGCCGCGCGCCGCCACGGCGTGAAGCGCGTGGTGTTCGCGAGCTCGAACCACGTGATCGGCTTCTACCGGCAGGACGAGCACATCGACGCCCATGCCGCGCGCCGGCCCGACGGCTACTACGGCCTGTCGAAGTCCTTCGGCGAGGACATGGCGCAGTTCTACTTCGACCGCTGGGGCATCGAGACCGTGAGCATCCGCATCGGCTCCTCGTTCCCCGAGCCGGTGAACCGCCGCATGATGAGCACCTGGCTCAGCTACCGCGACCTCACCACGCTGATCGAGAAGTCGCTGTTCACGCCCGGCGTGAAGCACACGGTGGTCTACGGCATGTCGGCCAACCGCGACGTGTGGTGGGACAACAGCGCGGCCGCGCACCTGGGCTTCGTGCCGCAGGACGGCTCCGAGGTGTTCCGCGACAAGATCGAGCAGCAGCCGCCGGTGGCCCCCACCGATCCCAACGCGATCTACCAGGGCGGTGCCTTCACGGCGCAGGGCCCGTTCGGCGATTGAGCGGCACTCCCAGCATGCAGGCCGAACTCGTTCTCGACGCGCGCAACGGCACCGGCGAAAGCCCGGTCTGGCAGGCGGCCGAACAGGCGCTCTACTGGGTCGACATCCCGGCGCGCGCGCTGCACCGCTGGCACGCCACCGAGGGCCATGCCAGCTGGACCGCGCCCGAGATGATCGCCTGCATCGCGCCGCGCGCCGACCGGCCCGGCACCTGGATCGCGGGCCTGGAGAGCGGCCTGTTCTCGCTCGAGCCACGGGCCGACGGCACGCTGGCCGCCACGTCGATCGCACCGGTCGAGCACGAGGCTCCCGCGATGCGCTTCAACGACGGCCGCTGCGACCGCCAGGGCCGCTTCTGGGCCGGCACCATGCTGCTGGACATGGCCGCCGGCGCGCGCGTCGGCCGCCTCTACAGCCATGGCCAGGGCGATGCGAGCGCCGCCCTGCGCCTCGACGACCTGATCGTGCCCAACGGCCTGGCCTGGAGCCCCGACGGCCGCACGATGTATCTCTCCGATTCGCACCCGAGCGTGCAGGCCGTCTGGGCCTTCGACTACGACACCGCCAGCGGCACGCCGTCGAACCGCCGCCTGTTCGTCGACATGAAGCCCCTGCCCGGCCGCCCCGACGGCGCCGCGATGGATGCCGAGGGCTGCTACTGGATCTGCGGCAACGACGCCGGCCTGGTCCACCGATTCACGCCCGGGGGCCGGCTCGACCGCTCGCTCGCGGTGCCGGTGAAGAAGCCCGCGATGTGCGCCTTCGGCGGCCCGGGTCTCGACACCCTGTTCGTCACCTCGATCCGGCCGGGCAACACCGACCTGTCGGACCAGCCGCTGGCCGGCGGGGTGTTCGCGCTGCGGCCGGGCGTCACGGGATTTCCCGAGCCGATGTACGGCACTTGATTGGGTACCTGAGTCTTTGCGCTTTCATTTTCACGACAACCAACGATCAGAGGACGAGACAGACATGAAACTCCAGAAGACACTCATCGCACTTGCAGTCGGCGCCGCGGCCATGCTGACCACCCTGGCCGCCAGCGCCACCGAGTTCCGCTCGGCCGACATCCATCCCGACGACTACCCCACCGTCACCGCCGTCAAGTTCATGAGCGAGCGCCTCAAGGCGCTGTCGGGCGGCAAGCACAGCATCAAGGTCTTCAACAACAGCGCCCTCGGCAGCGAGAAGGACACCATCGAGCAGACCAAGATCGGCGCGCTGCAGATGGTGCGCGTGAACATCGCGCCGATGAACAACATCTGCGCCGAGACGCAGGTGCCCACCATGCCCTTCCTGTTCCGCTCGGTCGACCACCTGCACAAGGTGCTCGACGGCCCGATTGGCGAGGAGATCCTCAAGTCCTGCGAGAAGCAGGGCTTCGTCGGCCTGGCCTACTACGACAGCGGAGCGCGCTCGATGTTCACGGCCAAGAAGCCGGTGCGCAGCTTCGCCGACATGAAGGGCCTGAAGGTGCGCGTGCAGCAGTCGGACCTGTGGGTCTCGATGCTCGAGGCCATGGGTGCCAACGCCACGCCGATGCCCATGGGCGAGGTCTACACCGGCCTGAAGACCGGCCTGATCGACGCCGCCGAGAACAACTACCCCACCTACGAGAGCGCGCGTGCCTTCGAGGTGGCCAAGTACTACAGCAAGACCGAGCACTCGATGGCGCCCGAGATGCTGCTGTTCTCCAAGCGCGTGTGGGACAAGCTCTCGGCCGAGGAGCAGGGCTGGATCCGCCAGGCCGCCAAGGAGTCGGTGCCCTACATGCGCAAGCAGTGGGAAGAGCGCGAGGTGAAGTCGCTGGCCACCGTGAAGGCCGGCGGCGCCGAGATCATCGAGGTCGACAAGGCGCCGTTCCAGGCCGCGATGAAGCCGGTGTACGACAAGTTCATCACCGACGCGAAGCTCAAGGACCTCGTGAAGCGCGTGCAGGACACGAAGTAACCGACCGGTTTGCTGAATTGGCTCCTTCCCCCGCTGGGGGAAGGCAGGGATGGGGGCATCGGCGCATCCATCGCCGCGCGCTTGCCGGCGCCCGGCGCCCCCACCCCAACCCTCCCCCACTGGGGAGGGAGGACGACAGAAGGCTTCACATCGTATGTACACCAAACTCTGCCGCACGCTCGCGCGTGCCTGCATGTGGCTGGGCATCCTCGGACTCGTCGCGGTGATCTGCGCGGTGAGCTGGCAGGTGTTCGGCCGCTACGTGCTCAACAACACACCGACCTGGGCCGAGAGCCTGGCGCTGCTGCTGGTGCTCTACGTCACCATGCTCGGCGTGGCCGTGGGCGTGCGCGACGCCGGTCACATCGGCCTCGAATCCTTCCTCGTGCTCGCGCCCGACTGGCTGCGGCTGAAGATGGAATACCTGATCCATGCGCTGATCCTGATCTTCGGCGCCGCCATGGCCTGGAACTGCGCCGAGCTGGCCGCCTCGGTCTGGGACTACCGGCTGCCCACGCTGTGGATCTCCGAAGGCTGGAAGTACGTTCCCGCCACCGTCTCGGGCGTGCTGATCGTCCTGTTTTCCATCGAACACCTCATCGCGCTCGCACAGGGCCGCGAAGTCGAACCCGCCTGGGGATAAGCCGCCATCATGACGATCCCGCTCCTCATCCTCTGCCTCTCGTTCACGCTGTTCCTGCTGCTCGGCGTGCCGGTGGCCTTCTCCATCGGCCTGTCCGCGCTCGCCACCCTGCTCTACGAAGGCCTGCCGCTGGCGGTCGGCTTCCAGCAGATGACCTCGGGCATGGGCATCTTCTCGTTCCTCGCGATCCCGTTCTTCATCTTCGCGGGCGAGCTCATGCTGTACGGTGGCATCGCCGACCGCATCGTCAACTTCGCGCGCGCCCTGGTGGGCCACGTGCGCGGCGGCCTCGGCATGTCGAACGTGGTGGCCTGCACGCTGTTCGGCGGCGTCTCGGGCTCGCCGGTGGCCGACGTCTCGGCCATGGGCGCCGTGATGATCCCGATGATGAAGAAGGAGGGCTACCACGCCGACTACGCGGTCAACGTGACGACCCACGCGGCCCTGGTCGGCGCGCTGATGCCCACCAGCCACAACCTGATCATCTATTCGCTGGCCGCGGGCGGCAAGGTCTCGATCGCGGCGCTGATCCTCGCGGCGCTGCTGCCGGCCGCGGTGCTCACGCTCAGCAACCTCGCGGCCGCCTACCTGGTGGCGGTGAAGCGCGGCTATCCCGCGGGCACCTTCCCGGGCTGGGACATCGTCTGGCGCTCGCTCGCCGCGGCGCTGCCGGGCCTGTTCATCGTGGTGCTGATCCTCGGCGGCATCCTCTCGGGCGTGTTCACCGCGACCGAGTCGGCCGCCGTGGCGGTGCTCTACGCGCTGGCGCTCACGATCTTCGTCTACCGCACGCTGAAGTGGGAGCACTTCATCAAGGCGGCCTCGAAGGCGGTGCGCACCACCGGCGTGATCCTGCTGCTGATCGGCATCTCGAGCACCTTCGGCTACCTGATCAGCCTCTACGGCGTGGCCGAGCTCACGGGCCAGATGCTGTCGCAGGTCACGACCACGCCGTGGATGATCTTCCTGCTGATCAACATCATCCTGTTCGTGCTCGGCACCTTCCTCGACATGGCGGCCACCATCCTGCTGTGCACGCCGATCTTCCTGCCGATCGCGCAGCACTACGGCATGAGCTCGGTGCAGTTCGGCGTGGTGATGCTGATCAACTGCGCGCTCGGCCTCAACACCCCGCCCGTGGGCACCACCCAGTTCGTGGGCTGCGCCATCGGCGGCGTGTCGGTGGGCCAGGTGATGCGCACCATCTGGCCGTTCTACGGCGCGCTGATCTTCGCGCTCGGCGTCGTGACCTTCGTGCCGGCCTTCTCGACCTGGCTGCCGAGCCTGTTCATGGTCGTGCGCTGATGACCGAGCCCGTGCGTCCGCCGCTGTACATCCGCATCCATCCGGCGGACAACGTCGCCATCGTCGCCAACGACGGCGGCCTGAAGGCCGGCGCGGTGTTCGCCGATGGCCTCGCGCTGGTGGACAACGTGCCGCAGGGCCACAAGGTGGCGCTGGCCGATCTCGCCGAGGGCGAGGCGATCCGGCGCTACGACGTGGTGATCGGCTATGCGCAGAAGGCGCTGCCGCGCGGCAGCTGGGTGCACGAGCGCGTGATGCGCATGCCGACCGCGCCCGAGCTCGACGGCCTGCCGATCGCCACCGTCAAGCCGCCGCCGATGGCGCCGCTCGAGGGCTTCAGCTTCGAGGGCTACCGCAATGCCGACGGCTCGGTGGGCACGCGCAACATCCTCGCGATCACGCAGACGGTGCAGTGCGTGGCCGGCGTCACCGAGTTCGCGCTGCAGCGCATCAAGCGCGAGCTGCTGCCCAAGTACCCGAACGTCGACGACGTGGTCGCGCTCGCGCACGGCTACGGCTGCGGCGTGGCGATCGACGCGCCCGACGCGATCGTGCCGATCCGCACCTTGCGCAACATCAGCCTCAATCCGAACTTCGGCGGCGAGGTGATGGTGGTGAGCCTGGGCTGCGAGAAGCTGCAGCCCGAGCGCCTGCTGCCGCCCGGCAGCATCCCGATCGCCGATGGCCGCGATGCCGACCTCGACGTGGTCTGCCTGCAGGACGACGAACACGTGGGCTTCATGTCGATGATCGACTCGGTCATGCGGCAGGCCGAGCAGCACCTCGCGCGGCTGAACGCACGCCGGCGCGAGACCGTGCCCGCGAGCGAGCTCGTGGTGGGCGTGCAGTGCGGCGGCAGCGACGCCTTCTCGGGCGTCACCGCCAACCCGGCCGTGGGCTTCTGCACCGACCTGCTGGTGCGCGCGGGCGCCACCGTGATGTTCTCGGAGACCACCGAGGTGCGCGACGGCATCGACCAGCTCACCGCGCGCGCCAGCACGCCCGCGGTGGCCGAGGCCATGATCCGCGAGATGGCCTGGTACGACGACTACCTGCGCAAGGGCCGCGTCGACCGCAGCGCCAACACCACGCCCGGCAACAAGAAGGGCGGCCTGTCGAACATCGTCGAGAAGGCGATGGGCTCGATCGTGAAGTCGGGCTCGGCGCCGATCTCGGGCGTGCTCGCGCCCGGCGAGAAGGCCACGCACAAGGGCTTGATCTACACCGCCACGCCGGCCAGCGACTTCATCTGCGGCACGCTGCAGCTCGCGGCCGGCATCAACCTGCACGTGTTCACCACGGGCCGCGGCACGCCCTACGGGCTGGCCGAGGTGCCAGTCATCAAGGTCGCCACGCGCAGCGACCTCGCGCGCCGCTGGCACGACCTGATGGACGTGAACGCGGGCCGCATCGCCGATGGCGACGCCACGATCGAGGAGGTGGGCTGGGAGCTGTTCCGCCTGATGCTCGACGTCGCCAGCGGCCGGAAGAAAACCTGGGCCGAGCACTGGCAGCTGCACAACGCGCTGGTGCTCTTCAACCCGGCTCCCGTGACCTGAAAAAAAAGAGGCAGGCGCGGGTATTCCGGACGACCCGGCAAAGGGGGCCGGGCGTCCTTCTTTCAACCGAGAGAGGAGACCGAGGATGCAAAGAACCCGTTTGGTGGCGAGCATGATCGCAGGCGCCGCCCTGCTGGCCGCGTGTGGCGGCGGCGGTGGTGGTGGCGCGAGCTTCGTGCCGCTGCCGCCCGCGGCGAACAACCCGCCGCCCGAAACACCCGTGCCGCCCGAGGTGCAGGCAGCCCAGCCGAAGCTGTCGAACACGCCGATGGACGAGATCGTGAGCAGCCACCTGCTGCCCACCATCGAGCGCCTGTTCGCGCAGGTGCGCACGCAGAAGCTCGACACCGTGCTGCTGGGGCAGAAGGTGTTCGCGCCCGGCAGCAAGGACAAGTTCCTGCCCGGCAAGGTGGCGATCGGCTTTTCCTACATCCTGCTGAACACGCCCAGTTCCGACCCGAAGTACCGCGAGTACATCGACGGCTACCGCGAGATCGCCGACGTGACCATCGACGTGACCAACGACAGCTGGGGCATCTACTACTACATGTCGGCGCTGTGGAAGCTCAAGAAGGCCGGGCTGCTCGAGGGCAGTGGCGCCGCGATCTCGCCGGCCACGCTCGACAAGCTCAAGACCAAGCTCAACTGGACCGCCTTCGTCAACCCGGCCGACTATTCGCTGATCGGGCTGCCGACCAACTACTACGGCGTGGCCTTCAGCATCGCGCGCCTGCGCCACCTCATGGGCTGGGAAGGCCCCGAGGCCAGCGAGGCGCTGCTGCAGAAGATGATCAACCACTACAAGACCTTCTCGGCCTTCGGCTTCTCCGACGAGACCGACGGCAGCGGCCGCTTCGACCGCTACAGCGTGCTGCTGATCGGCGAGATCATGCAGCGGCTGATCGAGACCGGCATGACGGTGTCGGCCGAGGACGAGGCCTCGCTCAAGGGCTGGCTGCGCCAGTCGGTGGACGTGATCAAGGTGCGGCTGAACCCGGCCGGCAACGGCGTGGACTACGGCCGCAGCCTCGCGGGCTATGCCGACACGGCCTTCGCCGAGGTGCTGTCGGCGGCCGAGCACATGAACGTGCTGAACGAGGAGGAGAAGCAGATCGCCTATGCCTTCGCCACCCGCGTCACGGCCAAGTACGTGGAGTTCTGGTACGACGCCGAACTCGGCTCGCTCAACATGTGGCAGAAGGGCCGGCGCGTCGACAGCTACCGCGGCATCGACCGCGTGCTCGGCGAGAACCTGAGCCTGTCGCACCAGCTGATCTACACCAACAACCTCTGGAAGTCGGCGGGCTACGCGCAGAAGGCGCCGGTGTCCACGCAGACCTTCCTGGCCTACCTCGACAGGCAGCCGCGCGCCACGCTCACGAAGTTCGCGGGCTTCGACGGCGGTGCCTCGACCTACGACCGCGGCCTGGTGACCTACCGCGACGGCCTGCGCGTGATCAGCCTGCCGGTGGTGAACGGTGCGAAGACCTACCACCACACCAACCCCTACTTCGCGATCCCCCACTCCTACAACATGCTCTCGGGCGTGGCCGACACCCAGTGGCCGCAGCTGCAGCCGCGCTTCACCGTGGCGAGCGGTTCGCAGCCGCTGATCCCCGCGGCCTACCAGAAGAACCTGAAGATCGCCGAGGCCGGCCAGGTGCTCACCGTGAGCTACGACCAGGATGCGATGGACCGGGCCACCTCGGGCAACGACCCGATCAAGGACACGCGCATCACCTCGCGCACGCGCTACACCTTCGAGCCCGGCCGGATCACGCGCGTCGACACCTACACGCCCGCGGCCGCGCTCGACATCGCGAAGCTCGAGCTCGAGTTCGGCAGCTACTCCGACGGTGCCAGCGCGCTCGGCGGCAATCGCTTCGCGTTCGCGAACGGCGACGTGCAGGGCTTCGAGGTCGAGGGCCTGCAGGACTGCGCGGCGGTCGATGTGCGCGAGAACGTCGACTACAACACGCCGACCGGCGCGCTGAAGACCAGCATCCGCTGCAGCACGGCGGCCTTCAGCCTGGCCGCGCCGCTCACGATCAAGTGGGTGCTCGAGTACCGCTCGCCGAGCGTGGCGGGCATCGCCCCCAAGTGACCCACCGCCCGGTCGCTGCGACGGCCGGGCTTTTTTCTCCAACGACGGAAGCCCCATGGAAGACCTCAGGAACAAGACCGCCCTCGTGACCGGCGCCAGCACCGGCATCGGTGCCGCGGTGGCCATCGCCTTCGCCGCGCGCGGCATGCGCGTGGCGGTGCACTACAACAGCTCGGCCGATGCCGCGAACCAGGTGGTCGAGACCATCCGCGCCGCCGGCGGCAGCGCCTTCGCGGTGCAGGCCGACGTGCGCGACACGGCCGCGATCCGCGACTGCGTGCAGCGCACCGCCGGCGAGTTCGGCCGCATCGACGTGCTCGTGAACAACGCCGGCAGCCTGGTCAAGCGGGTGCCGATCGCCGAGTTCGACGACGCGCTGTTCGACGAGGTGCTGCATGTCAACGCGCGCTCGGTGCTCGCCTTCTGCCGCGAGACGGTGCCGCTGATGCGCCAGCAGGGCGGCGGCAACATCATCAACGTGACCTCGGTCGCGGCACGCACCGGCGGCGGCCCCGCCGCCTACCTCTACGCGGGCGCCAAGGGCTTCGTGAGCACGGCCACCCACGGACTGGCCAAGGAGCTGGTGGGCGACCGCATCCGCGTCAACGCGGTGGCGCCGGGCGTGATCCAGACGCCGTTCCAGGACCGCTTCTCGACGCCCGCGATGCTCGAGAACTTCAGGGCCGGCATCCCGATGGGACGCCTCGGCGAGCCCGAGGAGTGCGTGGGCGCCTTTCTCTTCCTCGCTTCGGAACAGCTCTCGGGCTATGTCACGGGGCAGGTCATCGAGGTGAACGGCGGGCAGTACATGCCCTGAGTTTCTTGAGCGACGGCGCCCTCGCGGGCGCGCTTGGATTTCGATCGACAACAACCACTGGAGACAGCATGAACAGAAACGACTTCCTCCGCGGCCTCGCCACCCTCTCGGCGACGGCCGCGCTCTCACTGGGCCTGGCCGCCACGGCCTCGGCGCAGGCCAGCGACTACCCGAACCGCACCATCGAGCTGCTGGTGCCCTACCAGCCCGGCGGCGGCACCGACGGCCTGGCGCGCGCCTTCGCGGACGCGAGCCGCAAGCACATCTCGCAGCCCATCGTGATCGTCAACCGCCCCGGCGCGGGCGGCGCCATCGGCTGGACCGAGGTGATCAATTCCAAGCCCGACGGCTACAAGCTCGCGGTGCTCACGGTCGAGCTGCTCACGCTGCCGCACCTGGGCCTGGCGAAGTTCAACTACGACGACTTCCAGCCGATCGCGCAACTCAATGCCGACCCGGCCGCGATCACGGTGAAGGCCGACTCGCCCTGGAACACGATCGAGGACTTCCTCGCGGCCGCGAAGAAGGACCCGGGCAAGGTGAATGTCGGCAACTCGGGCAACGGCTCGATCTGGCACCTGGCGGCGGCCGCGCTCGAGGACAAGACCGGCACCAAGTTCGGCCACATCCCGTTCCAGGGCGCGGCGCCCGCGGTGCTCGCGCTGCTCGGCGGCCACATCGACGCCGTGGCCGTGAGCCCTGCCGAGGTGACGACCCATGTGCAGGGCGGCAAGCTCAAGGTGCTGATGGTGATGGCCGACCAGCGCGTGAAGGGCTTCGAGAAGGTGCCGACCGCGAAGGAGCGCGGCATCGACCTCACGATCGGCACCTGGCGCGGACTGGGCGCGCCGAAGAACACGCCGCCCGAGGTGATGGCGCGGCTGCGCGAGATCACGGCCAAGACCGCGGCCGAGCCGCTGATGCACGAGGTGATGGACAAGCAGAACCTCGGCTACGTCTACACCGACGGCGCGGCCTTCAAGGAGACGCTGGCCAAGGACAACGCCTATTTCAAGGCGCTGATCACCAAGCTCAACATCAAGCCATGAGCTCAGCCACGCATCGCGCGCGGCGCGTCGCCGCGGCCGCGCTGCTGTCGGCGGCCGCGTGGCAGGCCCAGGCCGCGACCTGGGTCTACGTGGCGAACGCCGACAGCCAGGAGATCTCGGTGCTCGCGCTCGACCGCGACAAGGGCACGCTGGCGCCGGTGCAGACGCTCGCCGTCGGCGGCACGGTGATGCCGATGGCGGTGAGCCACGACAAGCGCCTGCTCTACGCGGCGCTGCGCTCGCAGCCGTTCCGCGTGGCCACGCTGGCGATCGACGCCGCCACCGGCCGGCTGCAGAAGCTCGGCGAGGCGCCGCTGGCCGACAGCATGGCCAACATCGACCTCGACGCCAGCGGCCGCTGGCTGTTCGCGGCCTCCTACCAGGGCGGCAAGATCTCGGTCAACGCGATCGGCAAGGACGGCGCGGTGGGCGCGATCCAGCAGCTGGTGCAGACCGCGCCGAACGCGCACGCGATCCATGCGGACGCCAACAACCGCTTCGTGCTCGCGACCAGCCTGGGCGGCGACAACCTCTCGGCCTGGCGCTTCGATGCCGAGCGGGGCCTGCTCTCGCCGAACGATCCGCCGCTCACGCGCACCGCGGCGCAGGCCGGGCCGCGCCACTTCGTCTGGGACCGGGCGCAGCGCCACCTGTACCTGCTCGACGAGCTCGATGCGGCGCTGCACGTGTACGCCTGGGATGCCGAGCGCGGCACGATGAAGCTCGAGCAGAGCACGACCACGCTGCCCGCCGGCTTCGCGGGCAAGCCCTGGGCCGCCGACCTGCACCTCACGCCCGACGGCCGCCACCTCTACGCCTCGGAGCGCACCTCGAGCACGCTGTCGGCGTTCCGGGTCGACGCGGCGAGCGGCCGGCTGCAGCCGCTGGGCCAGACGCCGACCGAGAAGACGCCGCGCGGCTTCGCGATCGACTCGAGCGGGCGCTACCTGATCGCGGCCGGACAGGAATCGCACGGCCTGACCTTGCACACCATCGATCCCGCGACCGGCGCACTCGGCACCGCGCAGCGGCTCGCGGTGGGCAAGAACCCGAACTGGATCGAGATCGTCGATCTGCCCTGACCTTCGCCACGACTTCGCCACAACCATAAGGAGACATCGCCATGCAACGCCGCACCCTCATTCGCAGCGCCTTCGCCACGCCGCTGCTCGCCGCCCTGCCCCACGCCTTCGCACAGGGCAACTGGCCCACAGGCAAGGCCATCACCTACCTCGTGCCCTTCCCGGCCGGCGGCACCACCGACGTGCTGGGCCGGCTGATCGGTCAGAAGCTCGGCCCGGTGCTCAACACCAGCGTCATCATCGACAACAAGGGCGGCGCCGGCGGCAGCGTGGGCTCGGAGATCGGCGCGCGCGCCGCGCCCGACGGCTACACGCTGGTGGGCGGCACCATCAGCTCGCACGCGATCAACGTGAGCCTCTATCCGAAGCTGGGCTACGACCCGCAGAAGTCCTTCGCGCCGGTCACGCTGATCGGCACCAACCCGGTAGTGCTGGTGGTGAACCAGGCGAGCCCGCACAAGACGCTCAAGGACGTGCTCGAAGCGAGCAAGGCCAAGGCGGGCGGGCTCTCCTCGGCCTCGGCCGGCACCGGCACCTCGCAGCACCTGGCGCTGGAACTGCTGGCCTACAAGTCGGGCGTGAAGTTCACGCACATCCCCTACAAGGGCAGCGGCCCGGCGATCCAGGACGTGATCGGCGGCCAGGTCGACATGATGTTCGACACCACGGTGGTGGCCGGCCCGCACATCCAGAGCGGCAAGCTGCGCGCGATCGCCGTCACCTCGGCGAAGCGGCTGGCCTCGATGCCCGACGTGCCGACGGTGGCCGAGTCGGGCATCGCGGGGCTGCAGGACTTCGAGGTGGTGTCGTGGCAGGCGATCTTCGTGCCCGCGGGCACGCCCGCGCCGGTGGTTCAGCGGCTGCACACGGAGATCCGCACCATCCTCGCGACCCCGGAGATGCAGGACAAGCTCAAGGGCTTCGGCATGGAGCCCACCGACCTGGGCACGGCGCAGATCGCAGCCTTCCAGAAGGCCGAGGTCGAGAAATGGGCGCAGGTGATCAAGGCGGCGGGGATCAAGCCCGACTAGCCAGCAGAAAAACGGCCATCGGCGGCGCGGCCGCCGAATTCCGCGCAATTCGCCCCCGCGAAATCCCGAGGGAAGTTTCCTACGCCCCGGGCCGGGCCCGCTTTATAGAATGCCCCTCCCATCCAAGAACCAGAAGCTCCGCACGTGTCTGATCGCTCCGCTGTCCTGCCCCAATACCTGTTCCCCAAGCAGGCACTGACCAATTTCGCCGGCTGGGTCGCGGGCAAGGAGCGGGGAGCGGTCACCACCTGGATCATCCGGCGCTTCGTCGACAAATACGGCGTCGACATGAACGAGGCGCTCGAGCCCGATATCGCGCACTACAAGAGCTTCAACCAGTTCTTCACGCGCGAGCTCAAGCCCGGCGTACGCCCGCTCGCCGACGCCGACATGATCTGTCCCGTCGATGGTGCGATCAGCCAGTTCGGTGCGATCGAGGGCGACCAGATCTTCCAGGCCAAGGGCCACAACTACAGCACCACGGCCCTGGTGGGCGGCGACGCGGCGCTCGCGGCGCAGTTCGCGCACGGCAGCTTCGCCACGCTGTACCTGAGCCCGCGCGACTACCACCGCATCCACATGCCCTGCGACGGGCGGCTGCTGCGCATGATCCACGTGCCGGGCGAGCTGTTCTCGGTCAACCCGACCACCGCGCGCGGCGTGCCGGGCCTGTTCGCGCGCAACGAGCGCGTGGTCTGCGTCTTCGAATCGGCCCATGGCCCCTTCGTGCTGGTGCTGGTCGGCGCCACCATCGTCGGCAGCATGGCGACCGTGTGGCACGGCGTGGTCAACCCGCCGCGCGGGGGCGAGCTGCGCGAATGGCGCTACGACGACCGGCAGATCGCGCTGCGCAAGGGCGAGGAGATGGGCCGTTTCTTGCTCGGCTCGACCGTCGTCATGCTGTTCCCCGCACCCGCGGTGGCCTTCAATTCCGAATGGGCGCCTGCGCGCGCCATCCGGCTGGGCGAAGCCATGGCGAATTTTTCAAAGATGTGACGCTTTGTCTCTGGAGCCGCATGCAGCGTACGCCCACAGCTATAAAACTAGTAGCATCGTAATCATTTGAGCTATAGTCCCCGGCCGGAGCGAAGGCCGGACAGCGGTCCGCCAACCATCAAAAAAGAGCGAGGCCGAGGCACTGCCCACGGGCCGGCCTCCCGCGCAGCACAGATCGCAGAGGAGATGATGACGATGAGTTCCAAGGAAAACGCAGCCATCAGCCAGTTGCTCGCGCTGCTCGAGGCCCGCTATGCGCTGCGTGTGCTCTGGGCCCTGCGCGACGGCCATGCCCAGACCTTCCGGCTGCTGCAGGACAGCGTCGGCGGCATCACTCCCAACACCCTCAACACCCGGATCAAGGAACTGCGCGAAGCCGGCGTGGTGAGCCACGGCGGCGACGGCTACAGCCTCACGCTCAGCGGCCAGGACCTGCTCAAGCGGCTGTCCGACCTGCAGGCCTTCGCGAGCAAGTGGCAGCTCGGCCAGGCCAAGAAGGCGGCGGCGCAACCGGCCGCCGCGGTGCCGCCCGCGGCATCCGCCTCGGCGCCATCGGCAGCGCCCGCGCCGCAGCCGAGCTCGCCACCGCTGCCTGCGCCCGCCTCGCCGCCGCCCTCCCCGCCCTCCTCGCCGATCCCCCCGCCGATCTCGGACTGAACCCGGCGGCGCCCCGTCCGGCAAACGCCGTCCGCCGGCCTCGGTAAACTCCGCGCCTTCGATCCCCGGATCGATGCCCTTCTTTCATCTCGCGAACATACCGACGCAAGGAGCGTTCACCATGCCCACCACTCCCTCCGGCCTGCAATACGAAGACACCGTCGTCGGCGACGGCGCGGAAGCCAAGCCCGGCCACCACGTGCACGTGCACTACACCGGCTGGCTCTACAACGACGGCGTGCAGGGCGCCAAGTTCGACTCGAGCCGCGACCGCAACGACCCGTTCGCGTTCTCGCTCGGCGCCGGCCAGGTCATCAAGGGCTGGGACGAAGGCGTGGCCGGCATGAAGATCGGCGGCCAGCGCACGCTGATCATCCCGGCCTCGCTGGGCTACGGTGCCCGCGGCGCCGGCGGCGTGATCCCGCCGAACGCCACCCTGAAGTTCGACGTCGAGCTGCTCGACACCCACTGATCGAGCGCGGGCCCGTCGGCTCGAAGGCCCTGCGAAGGGCCTTTTTCATCGCCGGGCCGCCCCAAGATGGAAAACGCCCCCTGGGGGGCAGCGACCTCACGGAGTGAGGGAGCTCTGGGGCCATCTTTCATGCCCATGCGGCCTTTTCGGCCGCATTTTTTCGCTTGAAAAGCCTCCGGAGGGCCCCAACTGGCCCGCAATCGTTTGTTTCCAGCCCATCGATCAATCCGCTTCAAAAGATGTCCGATCCGCAACAATCCGCCCCGAATTCGCAAACCCTGCACGGCGAACCCAGCCCTGAAGAGCTGGAGGCCGCGCAAGCCGCCAACGAGGCGGACGCGCTGGCCGCGGCCCAGGGCGAGCTCGCCGCCCTGCAGGCCAAGAACGCCGAACTGGCCGACCAGTACCTGCGCGCGCAGGCCGACGTGCAGAACGCCCGCCGCCGCGCCGACGACGAGATTTCCAAGGCCCGCAAGTTCGCGGTCGAAGCCTTCGCCGAGAGCCTGCTGCCGGTGACCGACAGCCTCGAGGCCGGTCTCGCCATCAAGGACGCCACCCCCGAGCAGATCCGCGAAGGCGCCGAAGCCACGCTGCGCCAGCTCAAGAGCGCGCTCGAGCGCAACAAGGTGATCGAGATCGCGCCGGCTCCCGGCAGCAAGTTCGATCCGCACCAGCACCAGGCGATCTCGGTGGTGCCCGCCGACCAGGAACCGAACACCGTGGTGGGCGTGCTGCAGAAGGGCTACACCATCGCCGAGCGCGTGCTGCGCCCCGCGCTGGTCACCGTCAGCGCCCCGAAGTAAGCCGCTGCGCCCTTCTCCCCGTCCACACGAATTCCACAGGAAAACCCCGTTTCTTCCCTTGAATAGACCCGGGTTATCCACAAGTTCATAACAACATATTTTTCAGGTTTCAGGAGTACAGAACATGGCAAAGATCATCGGCATCGACCTCGGCACCACCAACTCGTGCGTGTCGATCATGGAAG
Organism: Variovorax sp. GW821-FHT10D07; assembly: GCF_059415325.1. Classification (NCBI taxonomy): domain Bacteria; kingdom Pseudomonadati; phylum Pseudomonadota; class Betaproteobacteria; order Burkholderiales; family Comamonadaceae; genus Variovorax; species Variovorax sp. GW821-FHT10D07. The sequence goes on from NZ_JBWKMZ010000002.1 coordinate 699,645, forward strand.
GCAACACCACGCGCGTGATCGAGAACTCGGAAGGCGCGCGCACCACGCCTTCGATCGTCGCGTACCAGGAAGACGGTGAAGTGCTGGTCGGTGCCTCGGCCAAGCGCCAGGCCGTCACCAACCCCAAGAACACGCTGTACGCGATCAAGCGCCTGATCGGCCGCAAGTTCGAGGAAAAGGAAGTCCAGAAGGACATCGACCTGATGCCCTACACCATCGCCAAGGCCGACAACGGCGACGCATGGGTGGAAGTGCGCGGCAAGAAGATGGCCCCGCAGCAGGTCAGCGCCGACATCCTGCGCAAGATGAAGAAGACGGCCGAAGACTACCTCGGCGAAGCCGTGACCGAAGCCGTGATCACGGTGCCGGCCTACTTCAACGACGCCCAGCGCCAGGCCACCAAGGACGCCGGCCGCATCGCGGGCCTCGACGTCAAGCGCATCATCAACGAACCCACCGCCGCGGCGCTGGCCTTCGGCCTCGACAAGCAGGACAAGGGCGACCGCAAGATCGCGGTGTATGACCTCGGCGGCGGCACCTTCGACGTCTCGATCATCGAGATCGCCGACGTCGATGGCGAGAAGCAGTTCGAAGTGCTGTCGACCAACGGCGACACCTTCCTCGGCGGCGAGGACTTCGACCAGCGCATCATCGACTACATCATCGGCGAGTTCAAAAAGGAACAGGGCGTCGACCTCAGCAAGGACGTGCTCGCGCTGCAGCGCCTGAAGGAAGCGGCCGAGAAGGCCAAGATCGAGCTGTCGAACAGCGCCCAGACCGACGTCAACCTGCCCTACATCACGGCCGATGCCACCGGTCCGAAGCACCTGAACATCAAGCTCACGCGCGCCAAGCTCGAGAGCCTGGTCGACGAGCTGATCGAGCGCACCATCGCGCCCTGCCGCCTGGCCATCAAGGATGCCGGCATCAGCGTGAGCGACATCAACGACGTGATCCTGGTCGGCGGCATGACCCGCATGCCCAAGGTGCAGGACAAGGTGAAGGCCTTCTTCGGCAAGGACCCGCGCAAGGACGTGAACCCCGACGAGGCCGTGGCCGTCGGCGCCGCCATCCAGGGCCAGGTGCTCTCGGGCGACCGCAAGGACGTGCTGCTGCTCGACGTGACCCCGCTGTCGCTGGGCATCGAGACCATGGGTGGCGTGATGACCAAGATGATCACGAAGAACACCACGATCCCGACCAAGTTCGCGCAGACCTTCTCGACCGCCGAGGACAACCAGCCGGCCGTGACGATCAAGGTGTTCCAGGGCGAACGCGAAGTGGCCGCGGGCAACAAGCTGCTCGGCGAGTTCAACCTCGAGGGCATCCCGCCGGCCTCGCGCGGCACGCCGCAGATCGAGGTGAGCTTCGACATCGACGCCAACGGCATCCTGCACGTCGGCGCCAAGGACAAGGGCACCGGCAAGGAAAACAAGATCACCATCAAGGCGAACTCGGGCCTGTCGGAGGACGAGATCCAGAACATGGTGAAGGACGCCGAGCTCAACGCGGCCGAGGACAAGAAGAAGGTCGAGCTGGTGCAGGCCCGCAACCAGGGCGAGGCCATGGTCCACAGCGTGCGCAAGTCGCTGGGCGAGCACGGCGACAGCCTGGACGCCGGCGAGAAGGAAAAGATCGAGACCGCGATCAAGGAACTCGAGGACGTGGTCAAGGGCGAAGACAAGGCCGCGATCGAAGAGAAGACCAACACGCTGATGACCGCGAGCCAGAAGCTCGGCGAGAAGATGTACGCCGACGCGCAGGCCGCGGCCGGTGCCGCCGGCGGCCCGGGTGCCTCGGCTGGCGCGGAAGCTGCGAGCAGCGCCCCGGCCGACGACAACGTGGTCGATGCCGAGGTCAAGGAAGTCAAGAAGAAGGACTGAGCGTCCGCTCGGTCGAACGGGGCTGGAACACCTGAAAGGGTGCTCCAGCCTTTCTCGCTTCGATCGATCCCCGTTCCCGAAGAGACCTGAAGACCGCCCCGCCGCCCGATCGAACCTGCCATGGCCACCAAACGCGACTACTACGAAACCCTCGGCGTTCCCAAGAACGCGAGCGACGACGAAATCAAGAAGGCTTATCGCAAGCTCGCGATGAAGCACCACCCGGACCGCAACCACGGCGACACCAGCAAGGACGCCGAGGCCAAGTTCAAGGAGGTGAAGGAAGCCTATGAAATGCTGTCGGACGGCCAGAAGCGCGCGGCCTACGACCAGTACGGCCACGCCGGCGTCGATCCCAACATGCGCGGCGGCCCGGGTGCGGAAGGCTTCGGCGGCTTCGCGGAAGCCTTCGGCGACATCTTCGGCGACGTGTTCGGCGGCGGTGGCCGCGGCCGCGCCGGCGGCGGCCGCCAGGTGTTCCGCGGCAGCGACCTGAGCTACGCGATGGAGATCACGCTCGAGGAAGCGGCCGAGGGCAAGGAAGCCCAGATCCGCATCCCGAGCTGGGACGACTGCGGCACCTGCAAGGGCACCGGCGCCAAGCCGGGCACCAAGCCGATCACCTGCACCACCTGCCACGGCGCGGGCGCGGTGCAGATGCGCCAGGGCTTCTTCAGCGTGCAGCAGACCTGCCCGACCTGCCACGGCAGCGGCAAGATCATTCCCGAGCCCTGCGCGACCTGCCACGGCCAGGGCAAGATCAAGAACAACAAGACGCTGGAAGTGAAGATCCCGGCCGGCATCGACGACGGCATGCGCATCCGCAGCACCGGCAACGGCGAGCCCGGCACCAACGGCGGGCCGCCCGGCGACCTCTACATCGAGATCCGGCTCAAGAAGCACGAGCTGTTCGAGCGCGACGGCGACGACCTGCACTGCGTGGTGCCGGTCAGCGTCACCACCGCGGCGCTCGGCGGCGAGATCAACGTGCCCACGCTCAAGGGCAACGCGGCCATCGACATTCCCGACGGCACACAGAGCGGCAAGCAGTTCCGCCTGCGCGGCAAGGGCATCAAGGGCGTGCGCTCGAGCTACCCGGGCGACCTCTACTGCCACGTGCGCGTCGAGACGCCGGTCAAGCTCACCGAGCACCAGCGCAAGCTGCTGAAGGAGCTCGACGAGTCGCTCAAGAAGGGCGGCGAGAAGCACAGCCCCACCGACAAGGGCTGGTTCGACAAGGCCAAGGAATTCTTCAGCTGAGGACGCGCGGCGCGCGCTCCGATCCACGGCATTCCGCCCATGGCCCTGTTCGACGAACTCACGGCCTGGCGCCGCGCCACCGCGGCGCAGCGTGAAGCCGCCGCGCGGGACCTGGCGGCGCAACTGCCCGCGGGCTTCGCCTTCGACGGCATCCGGCGCTTCGCGCTCGGCGGTGTCGCGCACGAGGTGGCGCAGTACACCGCCGGCGGCGCCCTCTTCTCCCTGATTCCGGGCGGCCCGGCCACGCTGGGCTTCGACGTCGGCGGCTGGCGGCCCACGCCCGCGATGCACGAAAGCTGGCAAGGCATGGCGGAGGAATACGGCCTCGAGGAAAGCCTGGCCGACTACGTGGCCGCGCGCAGCACCCGTGTGCGCGAGGTGGCGCTGCCGCCGCTGCTGGCCGAGACCCTTCATGCCGAGGTCGGCTGGCAGCCCATCGATCCCGCGAGTGAGAAGGTGCGGGCGCTGCTCGCCGAGCATCCGCGCGGCGTGACCGAACATGCGGACATCGTGACCCGGGTCGAGGTCGCGCCCGATGGCCGCGTCAGCGCCTGGCAGGCCGACGAGGACGCCCTGAGCCATGCGCTGGTCGCCGATGGCTTCGCCGCACAGGGCTTCCGCCTGCCGAGCCCCGACGAATGGGAGCACCTGTGCGCGGCCGGCGCACGCGGCTTCTTCCGCTGGGGTGACGAGGCGCCGATGGACCGCTACCCCACCGACATCAGCCCCGAGGAAGCCGAATGGCGCCGCCAATGGGTGCGGGCCGCGGGCCAACTCGAGAAACCGGCGGCGGGCTTCGCCAGCGACTGGGAATTCCACCGTGTGCCCAACGCCTGGGGCCTGCAGATCGCGGCCGACCCCTACAAGTACGAGCTGACCGCGCAACGCGGCCTCACGCGCGGCGGCGATGGCGGCTGCGCCATCTGCGGCGCCGCCGGTTTTCTCTCGGGCTGGCTGCCGCTCGCGAGCGCCTGGCACGACCCCGACTTCTGCGAGCACGCGCCCGGCGAGGAGATTTCGCTGGGCTACACCGTGGCGCGCCGCGTCCTGCCGCTGGCCTGAGCCTCGTAACCCTTTGGTTTGCGTCAGCGCACGCAAACGGTGCTCCTCGAACGCCTTCGGTGCCACGCACCACAACGGCGCCTTCTCCCGCTTCCCTCCGACTCGCAACTGGCGCGCTTTCCCACGCCGCGGCGCGCGCGCCGCTCATCAAAAGATGGCGCGTAGATTGCTTTTAGATATTTTTTGAATGTGCAATAAACCCAAACGGGAGCTGCCGCGTTATTGAAGGACAGCGTTGTTTTTTTGAGTCAGTGGGCTCAATAGGAGGTGCTTGCCGTTAAAACACGCAAAGGACGCATATGTCGATTGCCATAGGTATTTTCACTGGCAAACTGGTTTACCCGAACCCGTTTGCGGAACCTGGGAATTTAGCTGGAATTCGCAAACTCGTGCACGAATTTTTTGTTGAACTTTACTCGTGACTGTGGTTCTGAATTAACAACTATTTCCTGGGTGCACTCTTTGCTTTATGCTGATTGTGCAGATTGTGTTTAAGGGAGTTTTCCAAGGCATGCAGCCCTGGGCGGCCACACCTTTTTCAAAAGATGCGACGCTTTCGGACTGCAGGATTTCGGGCTTTAAAGGCCCGCTGACTTGACGGAGGCGTGACCATGGATGTGATCAGCAACTTTGCAGCGCGTTACGAGCGCACTCGCGAAGAGGTCCTTTCACTGCAGGACTACCTGGAACTCTGCAAACGGGATCCGATGGCCTATGCCACGGCTTCCGAGCGCATGCTCAAGGCCATCGGCGACCCCGAACTGGTCGACACCCGCAACGACTCCCGCCTTTCGCGCATCTTCGCCAACAAGGTCATCAAGATCTACCCGGCGTTCAAGGAGTTCTACGGGATGGAGGAGGCCATCGAGCAGGTGGTGTCCTATTTCCGCCACGCCGCGCAGGGCCTGGAGGAAAAGAAGCAGATCCTCTACCTGCTGGGCCCGGTCGGCGGCGGCAAGAGCTCGATCGCCGAGCGCCTCAAGCAGCTCATGGAGCAAGTGCCCTTCTACGCGATCCACGGCTCGCCCGTGAACGAGTCGCCGCTCGGCCTGTTCGACGCGGCCGAGGACGGCGAGATCCTCGAGAAGGAATTCAACATCCCGCGCCGCTACCTGCAGCGCATCCTCTCGCCCTGGGCCGTCAAGCGGCTCGAGGAGTACGGCGGCGACATCCGCCAGTTCAAGGTGGTGAAGCGCTACCCGTCGGTGCTGCGCCAGATCGCGGTGGCCAAGACCGAACCGGGCGACGAGAACAACCAGGACATCTCCTCGCTGGTCGGCAAGGTCGACATCCGCAAGCTCGAGACCTATGCCCAGGACGACCCGGACGCCTACGCCTACTCGGGCGGCCTGTGCCTCGCGAACCAGGGCCTGCTCGAGTTCGTGGAAATGTTCAAGGCGCCGATCAAGGTGCTGCACCCGCTTTTGACCGCCACGCAGGAAAGCAACTTCAAGGGCACCGAGGGCTTCGGCGCGATCCCCTTCGATGGCATCGTGCTGGCCCACAGCAACGAAAGCGAGTGGAAGGCCTTCCGCAACAACAAGAACAACGAGGCCTTCCTCGACCGGATCTACATCGTCAAGGTGCCCTACTGCCTGCGGGTGTCCGAGGAGATCAAGATCTACGAGAAGCTGGTGCGCAACTCCTCGCTGGCCCAGGCGCCCTGCGCGCCCGGAACCCTGCGCATGATGGCGCAGCTGTCGGTGCTCACGCGGCTCAAGGAACCCGAGAACTCGAGCATCTTCAGCAAGTCGCAGGTCTACGACGGCGACAACCTCAAGGACACCGACCCCAAGGCCAAGTCGATCCAGGAGTACCGCGACTACGCGGGCGTCGACGAGGGCATGAGCGGCGTCTCCACGCGCTTCGCCTTCAAGATCATCTCCAAGGTCTTCAACTTCGACAGCTCCGAGGTGGCCGCCAACCCGGTGCACCTGATGTACGTGCTCGAGCAGCAGATCGAGCGCGAGCAGTTCCCGCAGGAGGTCGAGCAGAAGTACATCAGCTACATCAAGGAGCTGCTGGCGCCGCGCTATGCCGAGTTCATCGGCAAGGAGATCCAGACCGCCTACCTCGAGAGCTACAGCGAGTACGGCCAGAACATCTTCGACCGCTACGTGACCTACGCCGACTACTGGATCCAGGACCAGGAGTTCCGCGACGTCGACACCGGCGAGGTCTTCGACCGCGCCTCGCTCAACGGCGAGCTCGAGAAGATCGAGCGGCCGGCCGGCATCGGCAACCCGAAGGACTTCCGCAACGAGATCGTCAACTTCGTGCTGCGCGCGCGGGCCGGCAACAACGGCCGCAACCCGGCATGGACCAGCTACGAGAAGCTGCGCGCGGTGATCGAGAAGAAGATGTTCTCCAACACCGAGGAGCTACTGCCGGTGATCAGCTTCAACACCAAGAGCAGCGCCGACGAGCAGAAGAAGCACGAGGACTTCGTCACGCGCATGGTCGAGAAGGGCTACACCGCCAAGCAGGTGCGCCTGCTGTGCGAGTGGTACCTGCGCGTGCGCAAGAGCTCGTAGCGCGCACCGCCAACGGAGCACGCCAACGCCCATCGTTTTGCAAGGAGCTTTGAAACCATCGTGGCCATCCTGCAGCAGATCATCGACCGCCGGCTCTCGGGCAAGAACAAGTCCATCGGCAACCGCGAGCGCTTTCTCCGGCGCTACCGCGGCCAGATCCAGGAGGCGGTGCGGCGGGCCGTGAGCGGCCGCAACATCCGCGAACTGGAACAGGGCGAGGATGTGACGCTGCCGCGCCACGATGTGTCGGAGCCGGTGTTCGGCCATGCGCGCGGCGGCGACCGCGAGTACGTGCACCCGGGCAACCAGGAGTACGTGCGCGGCGACCGCATCAAGCGCCCCGACGGCGGCCAGGGCGGCGGCTCGGGCAGCGGCGAGGCCAGCGACAGCGGCGAGGGCAACGACGACTTCGTGTTCCACCTCACGCGCGAGGAGTTCATGCGCGTGTTCTTCGACGACCTCGCGCTGCCGCACCTGATCCGCACGCAGATCGCCGACGTGCCCGAATGGAAGAGCCACCGCGCGGGCTTCACCAGCGACGGCACGCCCAACAACCTGCACGTGGTGCGCTCGATGCGCGGCGCGCTGGCCCGGCGCATCGCGCTCGGCGGCGAACCGCGCAAGGAACTGCGCCGGCTCGAGGCGCACCTGCTGCACCTGAGGGCGCATCCGCAGGCCACGCAGCCCTTCATCCAGAACGAGATCGCCGAGACCGAGGCGCGCATCGAGGAACTGCGCCGCACCGCGCGCCACGTGCCCTACATCGATCCGATCGACCTGCGCTACCGCAACCGCGTGAAGACGCCGGTACCCAGCGCCAAGGCCGTGATGTTCTGCCTGATGGACGTCTCGGGCTCGATGGACGAGGCGCGCAAGGACATGGCCAAGCGCTTCTTCATGCTGCTGTACATGTTCCTCACGCGGCACTACGAGACCATCGACCTGGTGTTCCTGCGTCATCACACGCAGGCGCAGGAGGTCAGCGAGGACGAGTTCTTCCACGCCACCGAGACCGGCGGCACCGTGGTGTCGAGCGCGCTGGTGCTGATGGACGAGATCGTGCGCGCGCGCTACCCCAGCGGCGAATGGAACATCTACGGCGCGCAGGCCAGCGACGGCGACAACTGGCATCAGGACAGCGGGCGCTGCCGCCAGCTGCTCGAGGAGAACATCCTGCCGAAGGTGCGCTACTACGCCTACGTGCAGGTGGCCGAGACCGAGCAGAACCTGTGGCAGGAATACGCGCAGCTCGAGGGCATCGAGCCCAACTTCGCGATGCGCAAGGTGTCCGAGGCCAGCGACATCTACCCCGTGTTCCGCGACCTGTTCAAGAAGGAAGGAGCCAGCGCATGACCACCGCCGATCGCCCTCCTTCGGCACCGCCGCTGCCGACCGCCGCCACCATCCCGCAAGGCAAGCTCGAGCGCTTGCCCAGCCCTTCGGACTGGACCTTCGACCTGATCGAGCGCTACCACACCGAGATCGCGCGCACCGCGCGCGGCTACGGCCTCGACGTCTACCCGAACCAGCTCGAGATCATCACGGCCGAGCAGATGATGGATGCCTACGCCAGCGTGGGCATGCCGATGATCTACAGGCACTGGTCGTACGGCAAGCAGTTCATCGCCACCGAGAAGAACTACCGCCGCGGCCACATGGGGCTGGCCTACGAGATCGTGATCAATTCCGATCCCTGCATCGCCTACCTGATGGAAGAGAACACCATGGCCATGCAGGCCCTGGTGATCGCGCACGCGGCCTATGGCCACAACAGCTTCTTCAAGGGCAACTACCTGTTCCGCATGTGGACCGATGCGTCCTCGATCATCGACTACCTGGTCTATGCGCGGCACTACATCGCCGAATGCGAGGAGCGCCACGGCGTGGACGAGGTCGAGAAGCTGCTCGACTCCTGCCATGCGCTGATGAACTACGGCGTGGACCGCTACCGCCGTCCGCAGAAGCGCTCGCTGGCGCAGGAGAGCGCCCAGCGCGCCGAGCGCGAGCGCCACATGCAGCAGCAGGTCAACGACCTCTGGCGCACGCTGCCGCGGCGCAGCGAGCAGAACGCCGGCTCGGAATCGGCGCCGCGCTTTCCGCTCGAGCCGCAGGAGAACCTGCTCTACTTCATCGAGAAGAACGCCGCGCTGCTCGAACCCTGGCAGCGCGAGGTGGTGCGCATCGTGCGCAAGATCGCGCAGTACTTCTACCCGCAGCGCCAGACCCAGGTCATGAACGAGGGCTGGGCCACCTTCTGGCACTACACGCTGCTCAACACCATGTACGACCGCGGCCAGCTCGACGACGGCTTCATGATGGAGTGGCTGAGCTCGCACACCGGCGTGATCTTCCAGCCGCCGGTGGGCCACCGCGCCTACAGCGGCATCAATCCCTACGCGCTCGGCTTCGCGATGTACACCGAGCTGCGCCGCATCTGCGAGAAGCCCACCGACGAGGACCGGCGCTGGTTCCCCGACTTCGCGGGCAGCGACTGGGTGGCCACGCTCGACTACGCGATGCGCAACTTCAAGGACGAGAGCTTCGTGGGCCAGTTCCTGAGCCCGAAGACCATGCGCGACTTCCGCCTGTTCGCGATCCGCGACCACCAGAGCGAGTCCGAGCTCGAGGTCTCGGCGATCCACGACGACAGCGGCTACCAGGCGCTGCGCGAATCGCTGTCGCGCCAGTACGACCTCGGCAGCCGCGAGCCCGACATCCAGGTCTGGAACGTCAACATGCGTGGCGACCGCTCGCTGACGCTGCGCCACACCCAGCGCAACAGCCTGCCGCTGCACGACGATGCCGAGGAGGTGCTCAAGCACGTGGCGCGGCTGTGGGGCTTTGACGTGCATCTCGAGAGCGTCGATGCGCAGGGCCGCATCAGCCGCAGCTGGAAGGCCTCGGCGCCGCGGGCGCTGTACTAGCCGAGGCTCAGGGCACCAGCGCGGCAATCGCCAGCGTGTAGCCCTTCACGCCCAGCCCCACGATGATCCCGCGCGCCGCCGGCGAGATGTACGAGCGGTGCCGGAACTCCTCGCGCGCGTGCACGTTCGAGATGTGCAGCTCGATCAGCGGCACGCTCGCGCCCTTGATGGCGTCGTGCAGCGCGATCGAGGTGTGGGTGTAGGCCCCCGGGTTCATCACCACGCCGAGCATGGTGCCAGCCGCCACCTCGCGGCCCGCTTCCTGGATCCAGTCGACCAGCACGCCTTCGTGGTTGGTCTGGCGGCACTCGATCGCCACGCCGAGCTTCGCGCCCGTTTCATGGCACAGGCGCTCCACGTCGGCCAGCGTGTCGCGGCCGTACTGTTCGGGCTCGCGCGTGCCCAGGAGGTTGAGGTTGGGGCCGTTGAGGACGAGGATTTTCTTCATGATGGATCGGGCTGGCAGCACGCGTCGGACGGGCCGCCATTATGGTCTGGCACCCGCCCTGCCCCGCCGGGCCGCGGACGAGCCGACGTAGTAGTTGTACGAGTCGATGTCGACCACGCAGCGCGCCATCAGGTCGACGAAGGCGCGCAGCTTCTGCCCCATGTAGCGCTGCCGCTGGTAGGCGCAGTAGATGCGCCGCGGCTGCGGCTGCCACTGCGGCAGCACCGGCACCAGCACGCCCTGCGCCAGCTCGGGCCGCACGAAGAAGGCCGGCAGCAGCGCGATGCCCAGGCCGTCGATGCAGAAGGTCTTCATCACCCAGTGGTCGTTGGTCTCGAAGGCGGGTTCGGGCCGGTAGGCATGGCGGCCCGACGCGCCCGACACCAGCAGCACCTGCGACGGCCCCGCGGCCTCCTTCATCACGATCGCGCGGTGCGCCGCCAGGTCGTCGGGCGAGCGCGGCGTGCCCTGGCGCTCGAGGTACTGCGGGCTCGCATAGAGGCCATAGTTGAGCTGGCCCAGCAGCTTGGCGACGAGGTTCGGCGCGTCGGGCGGCTCCGAGCACACGTAGCAGTCCACGTCGCCGATGCCCGGCGCGTTCGGCCGGCTCGCCACGTCGAGCTGGCAGCGCACGTTGGGATGCGACTCCAGGAACAGCTTCACCACGTGGCAGACGAAGGAGGTGCCGAACTGGGTGTCCGACAGCAGCGAGAGGCTGCCCGACACGCCGGTGGTGATCTCCTGGATCTCGGTGCGCGCCGTCTCGAGCCGGCCCGTGACCTCGCCGAGCAGGTCCTCGCAGCGCACGAAGAAGGCGCGGCCCGCCTCGGTCGCGGTGATGCGGCGCGAGCTGCGCATCAGCAGCTGCGCGCCCAGCAGTTCCTCCAGCCGCGTGAGCTGCCGGCTCAGCGTGGCCTTCGAAACGCCCGACAGGCTCTCGGCCCGCGTGAGGCTGCCGCTTTGCACGACGAGCACGAAGGCCTGCACCAGCGCCAGGTCGATGCCGGTCACGCGCGCTCCCTGTCGGCGAGGGTCGGCCGTTTCAGGAATGAAAAGTTGCGTCTCGGCATGTGGCTTTCATCGGAGGGCGGGAAACGGTACGGTCTGCGCGGGCGTAGCGAATGCTATGCCATGCCCCGCCGAGACCTCGAGCCTTCGAGCCCTGGAGGCCCGAGCCCCACTCCCCACGACAGGAGAATCCCCGATGCACAGCCCTGCCCGACGCACCCTGCTTTCCGCCGGCGTTGCCGCCTCCCTGCTGCCGTTGCGCAGCGCCTGGGCCGCCGGCCCGCTCAAGATCGGCTTCGTCTTCCTGGGCCCGGTCGGCGACACGGGCTGGACCTACCAGCACGACCTCGGCCGGCGCGAGCTCGAGAAGAACCTCGGCGCCCAGGTCAGCGTGCGCACCGTGCCCGACACCAACGAAGGCCCGGACTCCGAGCGCGTGGCGCGCGAGCTGTCGGCCGACGGCTGCCAGCTGATCTTCGGCGCCTCCTTCGGCTACATGAAGCCGATGCTCACGGTCGCCAACGACAACCCCGGCGTCCAGTACCTGATCGCGAGCGGCTACCAGACCGCGAAGAACTTCGGCGGCTACAACGCGCGCTGGCACGAGGGCGGCTACCTCGCGGGCATCGTGGCGGGCCGGACCACGCGCTCCAACATCATCGGCCTCGTCGGCGCCCACCCGGTGCCCGACGTGATGTGGTATCTCAACGCCTTCGCGCTCGGCGCGCGCAGCGTCAACCCGAAGGCGATGGTGCATGTGGTGTTCGTCAATTCGTGGTTCGACCCGCCGAAGGAGCGCGACGCCGCGGTCGCGCTGATGAACCAGGGCGCCGACGTGCTCACGCATTTCACCGACACGCCCGCCGTCACCACCGCCGCCGAGGCGCGCGGCGTGGGCGCCATCTCGTTCCACTCCGACATGCGCAGCCACGCGCCCAGGAACTACCTCACCGGCGTCACCCACCACTGGGGCGGCTTCTACACCCGGGTGGCGCGCGAGGTGATGGCCGGCAGCTGGAAGCCCGGCCTCTACCTCGGCGGCATCGGCGACGGCGTGGTGAAGATGGCGCCGATGGGCCCGCGCGTGCCGAAGGACGTCGCCGAACTCGTGCAGGCGAAGGAGCGCGACATCGCCAGCGGCAAGCTGCAGGTGTTCGCCGGTCCCATCAAGGACCAGAAGGGCGCGGTCCGCGTGGCCGCGGGCGCCCGCGTCGCCGACGCGGACCTCGGCCGGATGGACTGGTTCGCCGAGGGCGTGGTGGGCGGCTCGCGTTGAAGGCCATGGAGAACCCCATGACGCATCCCGCTACCGCCCCCTGGCACCCCGTCGCCCCTTCGGCCGGGCTGCGCCCCGGCGCCAACATCGTCGCCGGCTTCGCCGAGGGCCAGGAGCTCGCGCTCTGGCGCTCGGCCGACGGCGCGGCCCAGGCCTGGGAGAACCGCTGTCCGCACCGCAGCGTGCGCTTCACGCTGGGCCAGGTGGTCGAGAACCGCCTCTCCTGCGCCTACCACGGCTGGCAGTACGCCGCGGGCAACGGGCAGTGCGTCGGCATTCCCGCCCATCCGGCGATGCCCGCGCCGCGCAACGTCTGCGCCAGGGTGTTCGGCGCGGTCGACGCGGCGGGCATGCTGTGGGTGAACCTGGCGCACGAGGGCGACGCGCCGCCGCCCGCGCCGCAGGCACTGGCCGATGCCGTGCCGGCCGGCTGGCACTTCTGCCGCACGCTGACCTTGCGCGCCGGTGCGCAACAGGTGCGCGAGGCACTCCCACGGCTGGGCTTCGCGGCCGGCGCCGCCCCGGGCGCCTGGCGCGGCACGCTCGGCGGCACGCCGACCGTCGCGCTGCTGCTCGACGCGCAAGCGCAACTGGCTTTCGTCCACCTGTGGACCGAGGCCGCCCCGGGCGCCGAGGCCATGAAGACCCTGCACGCGGCCGCGCGAACCCTGCGCGGCGACATCGAACGAACCGAGACCTGAAGGAAGCACGATGCTCTTCGTCACCGACGATCCCAACATGCTCGACGACTGGCTGGTCGTCGGCCCCGCGAGCGCGCTCGCCGGCCGCTCGCAGCGGCAGCCCTACGGCACCTGCCTGCTCGGCGCGACGCTCTCGCTGTGGGCCGAGGCCGACGGCACGCCGCAATGCCGGCTCGGCACGCAGCCGCTTTCCGTTCAGTCGCGCCACGGCTACCTCTGGGTCTGCCCCAGCGGCCGGCCCGCGCGCCCGCTGTTCGAGTTTCCCGAATACACCGAGCCCGGGCGCCGCCTCGTCGACTGCGGCGGCATCGGCGTCGCGGTGTCGGGGCTGCGCGTGATCGAGAACTTCCTCGACATGGCGCACTTTCCCTTCGTGCATGCCGACTACCTCGGCAAGGTGCCGCACACCGAGGTCGCCCGGTACGAGGTGGCGATCGAGCCCGCCACCGGCGAGATCTGGGCCACCGACTGCCGCTTCTGGCAGCCGCGTGCCTCGGCCGCGCACGACAGCGGCGCCGACGTGCGCTACACCTACCGCGTGATGCAGCCCTTCTCGGCCATGCTCTACAAGTCGAGCCTGCGGCCCGAGGCGCAGGACGCGATCGGCCTGTTCCTGCAGCCGCTCGACGACGAGCACGTGATCGCCCACACGGTGCTGGCCTACTTCGACGATGTGTCGAGCGACGCCGAGCTCATCGCGTTCCAGCACACGATCTTCGGCCAGGACAAGCCGATCCTCGAGAACCATGCCTTCAAGCGCATGCCGCTCGAAGGCCGCGCCGAGACGCCGACGCGCGGCGACACCACCTCCGTCACCTACCGCCGCTGGCTGCGCGAGCGCGGCATGCGCTTCGGCACGAGGGCCGCCGCATGACGACGCTGCTCAGGCTCCACGACTACCCGCTCTCGGGCAACTGCTTCAAGGTGCGGCAGCTGCTGGCCTGGCTGGCCGTTCCCTACGAGGCCGTGCCGGTCGACTTCTACCCCGGGCGCGCGCACAAGTCGGCCGCGTTCCTCGCGCAGCTCAACCCGCTCGGGCAGATCCCGGTGATCGAAGACGAGGGCTTCGTGCTGCGCGACGCGCAGGCCATCCTGGTCTACCTCGCGAGCCGCCACGACGCCCGGAGGCGCTGGTACCCCGACGATCCGAAGCTGCGCGGCCAGATCGCGATGTGGCTCGCCACGGCCGACGAGATCACGCGCACCGCCTCGGCCGCGCGGCTGCACGACGCGCTGGGCTACCGCCACCTCGACATCGAGGCCTGCCGCGCCGGCGCGCGCGCCGTGTTCCGCGTGCTCGACGACCACCTGGCCGAGCAGGCCAGCGCCGGCCAGCGCTGGCTGGCCGCGGCGGCTGAGCCGACGATCGCCGACCTGGCCTGCTTCCCCTACGTGGCGCTGGCCGGCGAAGGCGGCATTTCGCTCGACGAATTTCCCGCGCTGCGACACTGGGTCTGGGATTTCCGACACCTGCCCGGGTTCATCGGCATGTCGGGTATCTTCCCCGCTGGCCCCGCCTGAGTATCCTTGGGGCCTCGCGCCGTCTTCCGGCCCCATTCCTTCCCTCCTCCCCCCTTTCCCCCCGAACACGCCATGAAAACCAAAGCCGCCGTCGCCTGGAAATCCGGAGCCCCCCTGACCATCGAAACCGTGGACCTCGACGGCCCCCGGTTCGGCGAAGTGCTCGTCGAGATCAAGGCCACCGGCATCTGCCACACCGACTACTACACCCTGTCGGGCGCCGACCCCGAAGGCATCTTCCCCGCCATCCTCGGCCATGAAGGCGCGGGCATCGTGGTCGACGTCGGCCCCGGCGTCACCACCCTCAAGAAGGGCGACCACGTCATCCCGCTCTACACGCCCGAATGCCGCCAGTGCAAGTTCTGCCTGTCGCGCAAGACCAATCTGTGCCAGCTGATCCGCGGCACCCAGGGCAAGGGCCTGATGCCCGACGGCACCAGCCGCTTCAGCCTCGACGGCAAGCCCATCGCCCACTACATGGGCACCTCCACCTTCAGCAACTACACGGTCGCGCCCGAGATCTCGCTGGCCAAGATCCGCGAGGACGCGCCCTTCGACAAGGTCTGCTACATCGGCTGCGGTGTCACCACCGGCATCGGCGCGGTGATCTTCACGGCCAAGGTGGAAGCCGGCGCCAACGTGGTGGTGTTCGGCCTCGGCGGCATCGGCCTGAACGTGATCCAGGGCGCGAAGATGGTGGGCGCCGACAAGATCATCGGCGTCGACCTGAACCCCGAGCGCGAGGCCATGGCGCGCAAGTTCGGCATGACGCACTTCATCAACCCGAAGGACACCGAGAACGTGGTCGACGCCATCGTGCAGCTGACCGACGGCGGCGCCGACTACAGCTTCGAGTGCATCGGCAACACCAAGGTGATGCGCCAGGCGCTCGAATGCACGCACAAGGGCTGGGGCCGCAGCATCATCATCGGCGTGGCCGAAGCGGGCGCCGAGATCAGCACGCGCCCGTTCCAGTTGGTCACCGGCCGCAAGTGGGAAGGCTCGGCCTTCGGCGGCGCGCGCGGCCGCACCGACGTACCCAAGATCGTCGACTGGTACATGGAGGGCAAGATCAACATCGACGACCTGATCACCCACACCATGCCGCTCGAGAAGATCAACGACGGCTTCGACCTCATGAAGCGCGGCGAGTCGATCCGCGGCGTGGTGCTCTACTGACGCCGCGGGTGCCGACCATGGAACGCATGGAGCCCCTGCGCCGCATCGAAGCCGGCGTGCTCGAGGTCGCCTACCACGAGAGCGGCCCGGCCGACGGACCGCCCGTGCTGCTGATGCACGGCTTCCCCTACGACATCCACACCTACGCCGAAGTCGCGCCGCTGCTGGCGGCCGAGGGCTGCCGCACCATCGTGCCGTACATGCGCGGCTACGGCGGCACGCGCTTCCTGAGCAAGGACACGCCGCGCTCGGGCGAACAGGCGGCCTTCGGCGCCGACCTGCTGGCGCTGCTCGATGCGCTCGAGATCGAGCGCGCCGTGCTGGCCGGCTACGACTGGGGCGGCCGCGCCGCCTGCGTGGTGGCGGCCCTGTGGCCCGAGCGCTGCGCGGGGCTGGTATCGCTCAACAGCTACAACATCCAGAACATCGCCAGGGCGATGGAGCCCGACACGCCCGAGAACGAGCACAGCCTCTGGTACCAGTACTACTTCCACAGCGAGCGCGGCCGCGCCGGCCTGCAGAAGGACCGCAAGGCCATCGCGAAGCTGCTGTGGAAGCTGTGGTCGCCAACCTGGCGCTTCGACGACGCCACCTTCGAGCGCAGCGCCGCGGCCTTCGACCATCCCGACTTCGTGGAGGTGGTGATCCACTCGTACCGCCACCGCTTCGGCCTGGTGGCGGGCGATCCGGCCTATGCCGACATCGATCGCCAGCTGGCCGCGCAGCCGGTCATCCGCGTGCCCGCGATCACCTTCGACGGCATCGACGACGGCGTGCGGCCACCGGCCGATGCATCGGCGCATGCGCCGCGCTTCAGCGGACCGCGCTCGCACCGGCTGGTGCCGGGCGTGGGCCACAACCTGCCGCAGGAGGCGCCGCGCGCCTTCGCCGACGCGGTGCTCGAACTGGTGCGGGGCGCCGCATGACCGATCTGCTCAAGACCCTGTCCGAGCACCACTGCTTCGGCGGCGTGCAGGGCTTCTACGAACAGGCCTCGCACGAGATCGGCCTGCCGATGCGCTTCTCGGTCTACCTGCCGCCGCAGGCCGCGAACGAGCGCGTGCCGGCGCTGCTGTACCTCGCGGGCCTGACCTGCAACGAGGAGACCTTCGCGATCAAGGCCGGCGCGCAGCGCATGGCCGCCAGCCTCGGCCTGGCGCTGATCGCGCCCGACACCAGCCCGCGCGGCGCGGCCGTGGAAGCGCTGCCGGGCGCCAACGCGAGCTGGGACTTCGGCATCGGCGCCGGCTTCTACCTCGACGCCACCGAGGCGCCCTGGGCCGCCCACTGGCGCATGGAGAGCTGGATCGTGCAGGAGCTGCTGCCGCTGGTGGGCCGCCAATTCGCGATCGACACCGCGCGCCTGGGCATCTTCGGCCACTCGATGGGCGGCCACGGCGCGCTGACGCTGGCGCTGCGCCATCCGGGGCGCTTCCTCTCGCTGTCGGCCTTCGCGCCGATCTGCGCGCCCACCCAGTGCCCCTGGGGCGACAAGGCGCTGCGCGGCTACCTCGGCGAACCCGGCGACGACCGCGCGGCCTGGCTCGCGCACGATGCCAGCGCGCTGATGCAGTCGCAGGTCGCGGCGCCCTATCCGCACGGCATCCTGGTCGACCAGGGCCTGGCCGACAAATTCCTCGCCGAGCAGCTGCATCCCGAGGCCTTCGAGGCCGCCTGCTTCGCCGCCGGCCAGCCGCTCACGCTGCGGCGCCACGCGGGCTACGACCACGGCTACTACTTCATCCAGAGCTTCATGGCCGACCACCTGGCGCACCATGCGCAGGTGTTGCGCGGCTGAACGAACGGCCATGTCCGACGCCCAGACGCCCGCCTTCCACCTGCGACTGCGCGATGGCGCGGCCGAGGAGAACATGGTGCTCGCCGGCATCTGGCGCCGGGCCTGGGCGGCCTCGCATCCGGGCACGCCCGTGATCGAGCCGATCGCCCACTGGCTGCAGCGCGTGCGCACCGAGTTCGTGGCGCCGGCCGAGGTGGTGATCGCCGAGCGCGACGCGCAGGCGCTGGCCTTCATGGTGCTGCACGACCGGCGCGAGTACGTGGCGCAGCTGTTCGTCGACCCGCACCTGCGCAACCAGGGCCTGGGCCAGGCGCTGCTCGACGAGGCCTGCGTGCGCATGCCCACCGGCTGGCGGCTGCACGTGGCGCTCACCAACACCGCGGCCCAGCGCTTCTACGAGCGCTACGGCCTCGCGCGCGGCACGGTCGACCGCCATCCGACCAGCGGGCGCGAACGCATCAGCTACCACTGGTATCCGGCGCGCGCGCCCTGGCGCAAGGCTTGAAACCACCTGCCGTCTCCCCCACCATGCGCATCGACCACATCGCCCTCTGGACCACCGACCTCGAACGCTGCAAGCGCTTCTACGTCGACTACTTCGGCGCCGCCGCCGGCGAGGGCTACGTCAATCCCGCGAAGGGCTTCGCCTCCTGCTTCCTGAGCCTGGGCGACGGCGCCCGCATCGAGGCCATGACCACCCGCACGCTCTCGCCGGTGGCGGCCGAGCCCGGCGCGCAGCGCATGGGCTGGACCCATCTCGCGATCAGCGTGGGCTCGGAGGAAGCGGTCGACGCGCTGAGCCGCCGACTGCAGGCCGACGGCTACCCGCTGCTCGACGGCCCGCGCCGCACCGGCGACGGCTACTACGAGAGCGTGGTGCTCGACCCCGACGGCAACCGCATCGAGATCACGGCCTGAACCCCACGAACACCCCATGCACTACCTGCTGATCTACGACACCGCGCCCGACTACCTCGAGCGCCGCGGCGAATTCCGCGATGCGCACCTCGCGCTGGCCTGGCAGGCGGTGGAGCGCGGCGAGCTGCTGCTCGGCGGCGCCACCGGCAACCCGCCCGACGGCGCGCTGCTGCTGTTCGAGGCCGCCTCGCCCGCGGTGCCCGAAGCCTTCGCCAAGGCCGATCCCTACGTGACGAACGGCATCGTGACCGGCTGGCGCGTGAAGGCCTGGAACACGGTGGTCGGCGCGCAGGCCTCGACGCCAGTGCGGCCGGCCGCGGGCGGCACGCCATGAAGAACGCCTTCGCCGACAGCCTGCACGAGACCTTCGAGCGCTTCGGCCGCATCGACATCCGCCGCATGTTCAGCGGCTTCGGCATCTACCACGAGGGCCGCATGTTCGCGCTGGTGATACGCGACACCCTCTACCTCAAGTCCGACGCCGAGAGCGCCGCGCATTTCGACCGCCTGAACCTAGCCCCCTTCACCTACGAACGGCAGGGCCAGCAGATGCCGATGTCCTACCGCGAGGCGCCGCCCGAGCTGTTCGAGGACCGCGAGGAAGCGGCCCTGTGGGGCCGGCGCGCCTACGAGGCCGCGCTGCGCTCGGGCACGGTGCCGAAGGCGATGCGCAAGGCGGCTGCCGCGAAGAAGGCGGCGGCGAAGAAAGCGCCGGCCAGGAAGGTGGCGGCGAAGAAAGCCGCCGCGAAGAAGGCTGCACCGGCCAGGAAGACCGCCGCGAAGAAGACCGCCCCGGCGAAGACGGCCCGGAAGGCGGCCTCCCGTTGAACGCACCTCGCACCCCCCTGCCCCCGCTGCCCGAACGCGAGGAGATCGCGCTGCTCGAACCCTTCGAGGGCCTGGGCCTGAACGACATCGTGCTGGTCGTCACGCGCGACGATGCCGAGCGCGCGGCCGCCGCGCTGCTGGCCGCGGGCGTGGTCGGCTTCGACACCGAATCCAAGCCCACCTTCGCCAAGAACGAGGTCTCGACCGGCCCGCACCTGGTGCAGTTCGCCACGCGCGAGACCGCGTGGCTGTTCCAGCTGCATCGCAGCGACTGCAACGAGGTGCTGGGCGCGCTGATCGGTTCCGAGGCGCTGCGCAAGGTGGGCTTCGGCCTCTCGAGCGATCTCTCGCTGATCCGCCAGAAGCTCAAGGTGGAGCCGCGCGCGGTCTACGACATCGACGACGAGTTCCGCCGCCGCGGCTATCGCCGCTCGGTCGGCGTGAAGACCGCCGTGGCGCTGGTCTTCAACCAGCGCTTCACCAAGTCGCGCAAGGCCACGACCTCGAACTGGGCCAGCCACCGGCTCAGCGAGGCGCAGCTGCGCTATGCGGCCAACGACGCCTATGCGTCGATCCGCGTGTTCGACGCGCTGCTGCCGCGCGACTGATCAGTCGCGCCCCGCCTCGAGGATCGCCTGCGCGAGCCGCTTGGGGTTCGAGAAGAACATCTCGTGGCTGCCCGGGCATTCGACCAGCCGGAACAGCCCCAGCCGCTCCGACAGCCGCGGATGCCACGGCAAGCTGTGCGGCAGCGCGATGTCCTGCTGGCAGTTGACGTAGGACTTGCCCACCTGCAGCGCGGCCATCGGCTGGCTCAGCACGATCTTGTCGGTGAAGGTGCGGTACGGGTGCGGGTTGAGCTGCTCGTAGGCCGAACGCGCGAGCGCCATGTCGGCGTCGTTGATGAAGGCATCGCGCCAGATCTCGAACGGCAAGGTCACGGCCTGGTCGTTGGCGGCCGCCACCGCGTCGAACAGCGCCACGTAGTGCGGCGGCACCATGTCGTTGAGCGACTCGCCGGGCTGCGGCACGAAGGCGTTCACGTAGACCAGCCGCGCGATCCGGCCCGGCTGCTGCGCGAGGCGGTCGGCCACGCCCGTGATCACCATGCCGCCATAGCTGTGGCCCACGAGCCGCAGCTGCGAGAGATTCTTCTCCTCGATGTATTGCAGCGCCGAATCGATCGCGTCGGCCAGGCCGATCTTCGCGCGGTCGTCGCCGGGCCGGTTGCCCGCGAGCGTGGGGCAGTGCACGGTGTGGCCGGCCTCGCGCAGGCCGTTCGCGACGGCCTCCATTTCGGCACCGGTGTGCCAGGCGCCGTGGATCAGGACATAGGTGTCGGACATGGGGGTCTCCTCGTTGGGTGGATGCGGGTTGCTGGCGATCGAACGCAGCGACTGTAGAAATCCCGCCGCGCCGCCGCTGGCCGCTAGCCGCCAGCGCGATGGCCGATTCGCGCCAGCCGCAGCGCGCCCGGCGTGGCGCCCAGCTGCTGGCGGCACAGGCGCACGAAATGCGAGGCATCGCGCAGGCCGACGCGAAAGCCGATCTCCGCCACGGCCAGCCGGTCGAAGCGCGCGTCGCCCAGCATGCGGCGCGCGGCCTGCATGCGAAAGCCCAGCAGCGCGGTGGCGAAGGTGGTGCCACCCTCGCCACCTTCAGCGAGGCAGCGGTGCAGGCTGCGCTGCGAGATGCCGAGCTCGCGCGCCACCGCCTCGGCCGTGAGGCCGGGCTCGGCATGGCGCTCGCGCGTGGCCTCGAGCACGCGCCGGCGCAGCGCGGCGCGCGCGCCCGGTTCCACCGCCGCGGCCACGCCCGGCCCGGTGGCCAGCGCGAGCAGCCCGCCGAGCTGGTCGGCCAGCAGGCGCGGCGGCAGCGGCGGCGCGCTCGCGGCCTCGGGCGTGAGCTGCTGCACGAAGCGGCTCAGCACGCTGCCCCAGCCCGCGCTGCCGTCGATGCGGCAGGCCAGCTGGCCCGGCGCGTCGGGCAGCCAGGACTCGACCCAGGCCGTGGGCAGCTCGAGCGAGATGGTGTCGGCCGACTGCACGAAGTGGAAGGCATAGCTGCGCCGCGAATCGACCAGCACCGCGTCGCCCGGCAGCATGCGCGCGCTGCGCCCTTCCTGCTCGACGCTCCAGGCGGTGTCGGTCTTGCACAGCAGGTAGTAGAAGTTGCTGCGGCTGCGCTCGATCGCGCGGCGCGTGCGATAGACATCCTGCGCGCTGCCGCGCACGCGGTTGACGCCGATGCCGAGCGCCGGCGTGCCCAGCGGCGCCGATTCGAGCGTGGCGTCGAAATGCCGCGCCTGCGGGCTGGTCACCTCCATCTCGAGGAAGCCCTCGCAGACCGCGCCGACCCAGTAGTCCAGGCGCTGCGCGGGCGGCACCGCGTGGGTGGACCAGCGCTCGATCGCGGCCGGCGAACGATGGGCTTCGGCGTGGGGCTGGGTGGGCATGGAGGGTTCTCCCCGTGGATGGGTCGGCTGCAACATACCGAAGCCGGCGGGGCTTGCCAAGCGGGCTCGCCCGGGAAGGCGGTCCGGTTATAGGCGGTGGCTGACGGCGCGGCCGGCGGGCGGTCGGCACAATGGCCTGCTGCATCAACCCCGCGCACCGGCCGCCGCCGGCGTGCGCACCAGGAAGGAAACACCCAGGCCATGACCACCAACAAAAGCGACTTCGGACTGATCGGCCTGGCCGTGATGGGCCAGAACCTCGTGCTGAACGTGGAAAGCCGCGGCTTCCAGGTCAGCGTCTACAACCGCACCGAAGCCACCACCGAGGCCTTCATCGCCGCCAACCCCGGCAAGAAGCTGGTGGGCGCGAAGACGCTCGAGGAATTCGTTCAGAGCCTCGCCAAGCCGCGCAAGATCCAGATCATGGTCAAGGCCGGCGCGCCGGTCGACCAGGTGATCGAGCAGCTCATCCCGCTGCTCGACAAGGACGACATCGTCATCGACGGCGGCAACAGCCTCTACACCGACACCGAGCGCCGCGACGCCTACCTCTCGAGCAAGGGCCTGCGCTTCATCGGCGCGGGCGTCTCGGGCGGCGAGGAAGGCGCGCGCAAGGGCCCGTCGATCATGCCGGGCGGCCCGGCCTCGACCTGGGAGGTGATGAAGCCGATCTTCGAGAGCATCGCGGCCAAGGTCGACGGCGAGCCCTGCGTGATCCACATCGGCCCGGGCGGCGCCGGCCACTACGTGAAGATGGTGCACAACGGCATCGAGTACGGCGACATGCAGCTGATCTGCGAGGCCTACAGCCTGTTCAAGGCCGCCGGCTTCACGACCGACGAGATGGCCGCGATCTTCAACGAATGGAACGACGGCGAGCTGCAGAGCTACCTGATCCAGATCACCGCCAAGGCGCTCGAGCAGAAGGACCCGGAAACGGGCAAGCCCATCGTCGACGTGATCCTCGACAAGGCCGGCCAGAAGGGCACGGGCCAGTGGACCTTGATCAACGCGGCCGAGAACGCGGTGGTCATCAGCACCATCAACGCCGCCGTCGAGGCGCGCGTGCTGTCGTCGCAGAAGAAGGCGCGCGTGGGCGCGAGCAAGCTGCTGCAGGGGCCGAAGGTCGAACTCTCGCTCGAGAAGAAGGCGCTGGTGGCCAAGGTGCACGACGCGCTCTATGCCTCCAAGGTCATCAGCTACACCCAGGGCTTCGACCTCATCAAGACCATGGGCGACAAGAAGGGCTGGGGCCTCGACCTCGGCCGCATCGCGGCGATCTGGCGCGGCGGCTGCATCATCCGCGCGCGCTTCCTCAACCGCATCACCGACGCCTTCCGCACCGATCCGGCGCTGGCCAACCTGATGCTCGACCCCTTCTTCAAGGACCTGCTGAACCGCACCCAGCAGAACTGGCGCGAGGTGGTGGCGCTGGCCGTGAGCAACGGCATCCCGGTGCCGGCCTTCAGCGCCTCGCTGGCCTACTACGACAGCTACCGCACCGAGCGCCTCAGCGCCAACCTGCTGCAGGCGCAGCGCGACTTCTTCGGCGCCCACACCTACGAGCGCGTGGACAAGCCCGAGGGGCAGTTCTTCCACACGGAGTGGCCGGAAGTCATCGGCTGAAGTCCGCGCCGGCTCGGCGCCGCTCGAGCGCCCGGCCCTTCGGCGCTCGAACGGCACGCGCTCATGTCATGGGTTGACCGTGCAGCTGAACTTGAGGACCGCGCTCTGGTCCTTGGCGAGCGTGCCCAGCAGGATGCCGGCGCCCGTGAGTTGCGCGACCGTGAACGTACCGGGCGGCACGCCATCGCCCGTGATGGTCACGCGGCCGGTGCCGGCGCAGGTCAGGCCGGCGCCGGGCTTGTCCTTGACCAGGGCGCCCGTGACGGGGGTGATCCCCAGGCTCTTCACGGT
Organism: Variovorax sp. GW821-FHT10D07; assembly: GCF_059415325.1. Taxonomy (NCBI): domain Bacteria; kingdom Pseudomonadati; phylum Pseudomonadota; class Betaproteobacteria; order Burkholderiales; family Comamonadaceae; genus Variovorax; species Variovorax sp. GW821-FHT10D07. The sequence continues at coordinate 723,357 of NZ_JBWKMZ010000002.1, forward strand.
GATCGTGTATTCCACCGTCTGGCCCGGCTTGACCGACGTCTCCTCCAGGCTCTTGACGATGCTGAGTTCCGCGCCGGCCGTGTTGGTGAAGACGCAGAGGAATTTCGCGCCGGGACGCAACGACACCTCGGTGGCGGGCGGACTCGCCGACGGGGCCGGAATGACGATCGGTTGCCCCCGCGCGAAATTGATCGGCCGGTTCGCGGGATTGCTGCTGTTGGCGGTATCGGTGTCCGTGCAGGTCACGCCCGTCAGCACATAGCCCGGCGCCGGGTCTTCGGTCAGGGTCACGGGATCGCCCAGCTTCGTGACGAAGACGGCCGGCGGTGCCGCGGGCGTCGCCGTGTTGGCGGCCGAGGTCGTGATCGGGGCGGGCTGGGCGTCGAGGTTGTCGGCCGTGAAATTGAAAGGCCCGCCGCCTCCGGGGGCGCCCAGGGTCTTCTTCTGAATCGCCACCGTGGGCAATTTGGAATTGACGTAGGCACAGATGATTTCGCTGTTGCGCAGCTCACTGGCCCGCGGAATCGTGACCGTGCCCGTTGCCATGTCGTACTGGGGACTGAACAAGGTGCCCAGGAGGTTCGCGAGTTGGGTGGGAAAAAGCGAACATTTGATCGACGACAACACCCAGGGCGCCTGGGCGTTTTCGCTGATTTTCAATTCGCCGGGCGTTGGCAAGACGGGTCTCAACACGCGCGCGTGCGTGGCCGTGTCTTTTGTTTTCGTCTCGATGCTGCCGCTTGTCTGCGTGAAATTGGAGTAGTTGAAATCGAATTTCCCGACCCCGCCTCTCGAGGTCTTGACCGGACCCACGATCGGAGGGGTATTCAAGGAAAAGGAGAAAAACACTCGAAGACGCCCGTACCACCGATCCGTCCCAGGTATTGGCGCATAGCTCTTGGCGCCAAATCTAAAGCGTATCGTCGAGATATTCTTGCCAAGAACCCTGACCGATCCGCACGCATCATCCTGGCTGCAATGCGCGTAGGCCCCTCTCCCTCCCACGGTGGCATCGGTGTTGTTTTTGATGAAATTCCCTTCTACAGCGAAATTCCAATTTCCTGAAAGTCTTTGAAGACTTCCTGGAGAAAGCAGCTCCAGAGAGTGGATCTGCAAGGAATGCCATCGAAAATCAGGAGGAGTATCGAGGGGGTAATTGGTCCCACTGATCAATCCCCTCAAGTGAATGATTGGATCGTCGACAGGTCGGTTGAAAGAAATTTCAATCACGGCTACTTCCGGTACTGCCACGACGGATTCCGGAAAAGCGTGCGAGGTCGCCTCTCCCCGAAAAAAGCCGTTGGCCGCGCCAATGCCAGTTCCAGTGGGACTGTTTTGAGACGTAAAGAGGGACTCCGGCCCTTCAAAAGCGAAGTAACCACCCTGGGGGAACGAAAAATTACCCGATACGGTTCGCATCGTCACCGTCAACGGCGTCCTTCCAGTATTGGCATCCTCTCCTTCCAGGATCGCGAAACCGCCGCCCCTCGGATTGTCGTAGTTCAGCATCAAGGGAAGACTCGCCGTTCTTTTGTCGCCGCTGACCGTCGGACTCAAAGTGCCGCCGTACGCATTTTCCATCGCGGATGTATTTTGCTGGGCAAATGCCGCCTGCAATAGAGCGCTCCCCAAAACGGCCACCGCCCCCCGCTTCCAGGAATGGCCGAAGCACTTTCGGATGGAAATCGCCGAAAACCCCTTGCCTGCAAATAATGAAAACGTCATTCGAATCTCGTCGATCAGTCAAAACACGATAGCCAACCGGGCGCGTCGTTGAATTTCGAAACAGTCATTGCTTGTCCCGGCCTCCACCACGGCCTCAATCCACCTTGATCTGGAACATCACCGACCCGCTGCCACCCGGCGCCACGAAGCCGTCGAAGCGCCAGTCGACCGGCCCGGTCTTGCCGGCGGGCTGCGCCTCCGTGCAAGCCACCGCCGGTGCCGGTGCCGCATTGGCCGGCGTGGTCTTCAGGCACCCGGTCAAGGTCGGCGGCGTCTCGCCCACGGTCGCGCTGACGAAGCTGGTATAGGCCGGCGTGGTGTCGTTCACCGCCAGGTTGCGGATCGGCGCATCGCTGTTGTTGGTGTAGGTGATGCGGTACTCGAGCGTTTCGCCCGACTTGGCCCGGTTGTTCACGCCGAACTCCAGCACGCCTTGCGTCACGTTGCGCACCTCCTTCCGGAGTTCCAGCGCCACGCTCGAGAGGGTGGTGATGTCCTGCAAGGTGTAGCGGCCGCTGAGCGCCGGGTTGGCGCCGCGGTAGTCGAAGTCGGCCTGCACCACCACCTTGTTGTTCGCGCCCATCGGCGCGGTCGCGGGAATGAACTGCTTCACGACCACGCACACCTTGCCCTCGAAGATCACTGCCTGGCCCGCGCCCGCCGGCGGGTAGAGCTGCGCCGCGCCCGGTTGCAGGCTGCCGGTGCAGCCCGTGTCGGCGAAGATCTGCGCGCTCCAGCCGCCGATGGCGGGGTTGGCGGTCTCGCTCGCGATGCTGAAGCGCACCTGCCCGGCCGTGCCCGCGGCGAAGGTGTGGCCATAGGTCACGCTGTTGCCGGGCAGCCCGGTCTTGGCCCCGTCGGCCGCGAAGCTGCCGTTGTCGACGTCGCCGAAGTTCAGTTCCTCATGGCCGACGCCGTTCCAGGCGAAGGCGATGCGATCGGGCGTGTCGGTGCGCGTGTAGGTGTAGCGGTCCGCGCCGATGGCCACGGCGGCCCCCGATGGCAGCGCCACACTGCCCACCGAGGCCCCCGTCGACACGCGCGTGCCGGGGCTGTTGACCTGCTCCACGCACATCGCGGCGCCCTTCGGCGTGCCGTCGGGCACGGCGAAGCTGTAGTTGCCCGCGGCGTCGGTGATCGTGCGCGCGTGCACGGTGGCCGCGCAGTCGGTCAGGCGCACGCCGATGCCGCGCTGCGGCACTTCGCCGCCGTTGATCACGCCGTCGTTGGCCGCGCCGCCGCCCACGCCGTTGTCGAGGAACACGCGGCCGCTCACGATGGCGCTGGCGTAGCTGTTGGTGAAGGTACAGGTCCACAGTGCGGCGGCGGCCATGTCCGCGCCGGAAAGGGCCACCGTGCCGGTGCCGGTGACGGAGCGGCCCGCCTCGTTCACGCAGACCGAGCGGGTCGTGACGTCGGGCACCGCGGTTTCGGTGATGCCGACGGCGGTGCCGGGCGTGCCCAGATGGTGCGCGGTCTTCGATGGCACGGGCAGGTTCTGCTCGCTCGTGGTCACGCTGTCGGTGTCGTTCGCGATCACGGTGCCCGTGAGCTTGAAGTCGTAGCTGCCGGTGCCGCCGACCGAGGTCTTGACGATGCGCACGCGCGGCCGGACGGTGTGGGTCACCGTGCACATCTTCTCGCGGCTATCGATGTCCCTGACGTCGGCCGCCGGCGATGTCATGGTGTAGACACCGACGGAAGGATTGGCGAGGTTGCTCGCCGGAAGATTCTCGTAGCCCTCGCACGAGAAGGTCTGGACGTAGTTGTCGAGCGAGGTTCCGGTCCCGGCCCCCGCCTTGAACGTCATCGTCGTGCTGACGTCGATGCCCAACCGGGCCGTCTGCCCCTTGTCACCGACGTCCTTCACGAAAGCAGCCCCCATGGTGCTGAAAGTCTGGACATTGACGCCGGAAAAGCTCAGGTCGAATTTCCCCGCATCGAACGGCGTGCCGACGATGCGATTGTTCAACCCGAATGAGGGCCGGTAGTTGTGGATGGAACACTTGAAGTCCGAATTCGGAAAAACGTACTTCTTGTCCAACGTGAACTTGTTTCCTTCGATCTTCCATCGGATGGCGGTATCGAAGGGATTGGTGTTGCCATCGACCCCCGCATTCGCATCCTTGCACCCGCCACCCGGGAGCGTGGATGCATAGACCGGCCAGCCCGGCTGAACGGTCTTCTCCGTGACCACGATATCCGCTCCAGGGATGATTCGCAGCTTCCCTTGCGACCAGTTCTGCGAGCCCGAACCGTCGAGCCTCGGAGTCACCGGAACCGTGATCGTTTCATCGACGGCGCCGCTCACGCCCGAGAAGGAGAAGCTGAAGCTCGGGAAAGGGGCTTCGGCCGCGCTGCCGATGGACTTGCCGAAGGCAAACGTCGGCCCGCCCCCCAGCGGCGTGCTGACCTGAGCGCTCCAGGTACACACGTTCGGGTTCTGGGGATCCGGCGTTTCGCACAATGCGCCGACCGGTGACGTGACCGTCGCGGTGTTGGTGACGACATCCAGCGCGGCCGCGGCGGCCGTCGCGGACGGCTTCGGAGGTGTCTGCTGCGCGAAAGGCTGGGCCACTGCCGCGAGCAGCAGGAGCCCCACGCCGCATCCGATCGCACGGCGCGGCCAGCGGCTCGTGCCTCCGGCGGAGAATCCGGTGCCCCGGATGGCCGAGGCCGCTTCCCGCGTGATGCCGTTCATGGATTGCATGGCCTGGAAACTCTCTCGCTGATCTGGCGTGCCCATCGGCTCACTGCGGTCCATTCGCGCCTCCGGCTGCCGAGCCCGCGGCCGGTGCGGACGCATCGCCGCCCGTCGCCGGGAAGCCCAGCGTGGTCTCGTCGAACTTGAAGCGCAGCCGGATGTAGGCGCCCTTGCTCGTGTATTCGTTGGCCGTGAGGTCGCGGTCGCGCAGGCCCACGAAGTTGTAGCCGGCCGACAGCCACAGGTTCTTGTAGACCTGGTAGCCGAGCTCGAGGCCGAAGGTCTTCTGCAGCCCGCCGCCCTTGCCGTAGAGCAGGCCGGCCTGCACGCCCCAATCCCAGTCCTTGTCGATGTCCTGCGTGTAGCGCACCTGCAGCAGGTGCGCCCAGTACCTGCTCGCGAGCAGGCTGTCGCTGAGGCGGCTGACCTTGCCCGCGTAGCGCGCCATCACGAAGCGGCCTGGCTCGGGGTTGTAGTTGAGGTGGGCCGAGACGATGTCGGCGCTGGTCTTGCCCGGCAGGCTGGCGCCGTTGTCGGCGCCGAACACGCTGCTGCCCTGCAGCGCGCCGGCCGCGTTGCCCGCGCCCACCACGTTCTCCGAGCGGCGCTCGTAGCGCGCCAGCGCGTTCCAGCGGTCGTCGTCGACCGGCCGGTAGGCCACGCCGATCTGGTGGCGCTGCAGGTGGCGTTCGTTGCCCGCGTTGGTGCCCTGCCCTTCGCTGCTGCTCATGATGCTGCGCGCCAGCAGGCTCCACGAAGGATCGAGCTTGTAGCCGAAGCCCGCGCTGAACAGCCGCGTGTTGGCGTCGTCGCCGCGGCGCATCTCGAACACGCCGCTGGTCTTGAGCCGTTCGGTCATGTACTCGATGCCGCTGGTGATGGCGGTCGACTGGCCGAGCCCCCCGGCGTACCCGGTGCCGTTGTTGCCGCTGTTGGCGTAGCCGCCGAGGTTGCGCGTGTGCTCGATGCCGCCGGTCACGCTGACGCGTTCCGTGAGCTTGACGGTGTTGCGCACGCCGATGGCGGCCTGCACGCCGCGGCCGTCGGCACCGTCGGCGAGGCGGTACTCGTTGTACACCCGCCCGCCCTCCATGTAGTTGCTCTCGATGCCGACGATGCCGGTGTTGTTGTTCCGCGCCCCGTCGAGCCCGTAGGGACCGTAGAGCGAGGAGATCAGTTCGTAGCGCCCGTAGACGCGGGTCTTGTCGGTCACGGCGTAGTTGCCGCCGATGGCCAGCACGCGCTTGTCGCTGTGCTGGATGTCCTGCTCGCCCTCGATGAAGAGCTGCGCGTTCGGCGCCCACGGCAGCTGCGTCGACAGCCGCGCGCGCAGGGTGGTCAGGGTCTGGGTGTCGACGCCGTTGGCGGCCACGGCCGCGCCCAGCACGGTCACGCTGTTGGCACCGATGCTGCTGCCCATCTGGCCGTTGTAGGTGGAGATCTGGCCGTAGTCGAAGCCCGAGTTCGAACCGGGCGCGTCGTCGCTCTGGCCATGGCGCAGCCCCACCTCGACCACCGTGTCCTCGCTGAGCTTCTTCTGCGCGCTCAGGGTCAGGCCCTTGCGTTCGTCCGTCTGCGCGGCGTCCTTGCTGTAGAGCGCTTCGGCGCGCACGGCCAGCGTGGGATCGACGCGGTATTCGGCGCGTGCCGACGCCTCGGTGCGGCCCGACGAGGAACTGGCGCCGGGGTTGTCGAAGCCGGTGCTGGTCCTGGTCGCGAGCGCCACCACGGCGAGCTTCTCGTCCTGGTAGCGCGCCTCGATGCGCGCGCCATGGCCGCTGCCCTTCTCGTCGGACTCGGTCTTGACCACTTCGCCCGCCACCGTCATGTTCTCGCCCAGGCGCGCGATGCCCGTGATCGCCTGCAGCTTGCGCTTGTTCCGCGGGTTCTGGTCGGTGCTGACGACCACGCCGACCTGCACGGTCTCGGAGGCCTTGACCTGGATATCGACGCCGGCCACGGTGAACTTCGGGCCGCCCGAATCGACCTCGTAGGTGACGCGGATCGACTGCGGATTGAGGTTCGCGTCGATCGAGGAAATCGTGCGCGTGAACAGGATGCGGCGCGTGAGCGGCTCGACCGTATAGTCGACGAAGCGCGTGACCGCCGTGCGCTGCAGCACGATGTTCGGCTGGTTGCGGTCGCGCACCACGATCTCGACCTGCTCGCTGTTCTCGACGAACTCGCCGTTGGCACCGTTCAGGTAGTACGGCCCCGAGGTGCCGAGCGCGCGGAACTCCTCGACCTGCTGCGTCTGCGCGGTGCGCGAGGCGTAGGAGGTGGCGCGCACGTTCTCGTCCTCGTAGACGTGCTTGAGGCCCGTGAGCGAACGGTTGCTCTGGCTCAGGTTGCGCACCTCGGTGCTGCTGGCGGTGGTGAAGTCGCCGTACAGCAGGTAGGAGCGGTTCCTGTCGATGCGCACGTAGAGCTTCTGCGTGCTCTGCGCGTCGAAGCCCTTGGCCGAGGAGTCGCCGTAGATCGGATAGAACTCGTCGGGCCGGATGTCGCGGAACAGGCGGTCCTTGCGCTGCTTGTCGGAATCGAAGGCCGCGGTCAGCAGGTACTCGCCCTTGATCGCGCCCTTGAAGAAAAAGGCGGAGCGCCCGCCCGCGCGGCGGCCGTTGTGCTCGTCCTTCAGGCCCGTGAGCTCGGCCTCGAAGGCCGCGCCGGCGGGCATCGCGCCCAGCGGCAGCTTGCCGCGTTTGGTCAAGTCGAGCACGCCCTCGACGATGCCCACGCCGATCATCGGGCGCAGCTCGGGCGTCAGCGCGAGGCGCACTTCCTTGACCAGGCTCGCGGCCGTGACGCGGATGCGCGCGTCGCCCGGTTCGCCCGGCGGGAACAGCTTGAACTCGGCCGAGCCGCCATCCATGAAGACCTGGGTGCCGGGCTCGTCGGGGTTCAGGTCCTCGGCGAGCCAGCGGCCGCGGTCGGTCTCGAGCGTGAGCTGGGTGCGCGCGGTGACCGGCACGCCGGCCGCGTCGGCCAGCCGCACCGTGACGACGATGGGCGTGCGCAGGTCGGCCTGGGCCGAGGCCGGCAGGTCGATCGCGATCGCCGAGAGCTTGTCGGGCGCGACCAGCGTGATCTCCCGCGCCTCGCCGCGCACATTGCCGAAGCCGTCGACGGCCTCGAGCCGCAGCGTGTTGGCACCGGGCTTGAGCGTCACGCCGATGTATTCCCAGGCCGCGAGCTGCTTCGACGGCAGTTGCGATTTCTTGCCCACGCGGCGCTCGTCCACCGCGGCGCCGTTCACGCTCAGGCGGAAGCCCGCGCCATCGCCGCCCTTGACGCGCACGTTGATCGAGGTGCCGGCCACCGTGTCGCGGTCCTTGAGGTCGAGGAAGCCGAGCGCGTTGCTCTCGATCTGCGGCAACAGGGTTTCGAGTTCGACCGGGCTCGGCGCGGCCGGTGCCAGCAGGGGCACGTTGCGCGGCTCCAGCATCGCGCCGCCCAGCCCGATCGGGCGCGTGGGCATGGCGCCCGGGCCGGTGGCCGAACCGCTGGTGGGCGCGGAGGGCTGGCCCGAGGTCGGCAGCCCGCCGATCGGCGCGAACAGGCTGCCGGCGGGGACCTGCGAGGGCGCGGCGCCGAGCGGCGCATTGGCGCCGAGCTGGTTGCCGAGCGTGCCGCCCATGGAGCCGCCGGCGCCGCCGACGAAGGTGCTCGGATTGGACGGCGGCGTGGGCAGCGCGATCAGCGGCACGGAGGTGGTCTGCACCGTGCCCGTGCTGCCGCCGGCCAGCGCCTGGCCCGAGGCCGGCAGGCCGCGCAGGTCGCCCACGGGCACCACGCGGCCCTCGGGATCGAGGCGCAGCCTCACCTGGGCCTCGGCCTCGGTGTCGGGCTTGGCCGCGATCGCCGCGCGCCGCGCCGCCACCTCGTCGAGCACCGCCTGGTCCTCGCAGTTGGCGATGACGAAGTTGGCCTTGTGGAACTCGCCCTTCTTGAGGTCGAGGAAGCGGCTCTCGGGCGCGCCCGCGTTGCGGTTGTCGAGGATCTCGAGGCGCGCGCCCCGCGGCAGCGTGAGCTGGTCGAGGCGCAGCACGTGCGTCACCGGCTTCAGGCCGTAGAGGCTCCACTTGCCCTCGACGTCGGTCACGACATGCGTGCCGTCCTCCAGGTACAGCCGCACGCCGGGCACGCCGATCTCGTCGCCGCCCTGCTGCCTGCCGTCGCGCTTGCAGTCCATGTAGACCTTGCCGAAGGCGAAGGCGTCGTCGGCGAACACGCCGCCGGTGACGCGCAGCGTCCAGCTCGCGAGGTTCGACTGGATCGGGCCCGAGTTGGCGCGCGCGCGGTTGATGGCGTCGCCTTCGGTCGGCGCGCCGACACCGATGCGCACGCGGTAGCGCACCATCGCCGACTGGTCGGGCGCAATCACCAGCGAGGGGTAGTCGAAGATCAGCCCCGGGCCGGCACCGCCGGCGGGGTTGGGCACGATGGCGCCATTGAGCCGCACGCTGTTGGCGACGTAGGCGAAGCCCGGCGGCAGCGTGTCGCTCAAGGTCACGCCGGTGACGGGAAAGCCGGTCTTGTTGGTGACGGTGAGCGCGTAGTCGACGAAGTCGCCGAATTCCGCCTGGCGCTTGCTGCCGTCCTTGCGCAGCACCAGGCCCAGGATGTTGCCGGGGTCGAGCGGAACGTGGTTGTTCGCGGCCTCGCACATCTGCCCGTCGGACTGCATGCCGGTGCGCAGCTTGAAGTAGTGGGTGGTGGGCTCGCCCTCCTGCGGCGCGGCGGTGTTCGGCACCACGGCGCCGCAATTGGCGAAAGTGCCGGCGGTCGCGGGCAGGATCCGCGATGGCGCCACATAGCCGCTGCCCGCCGGCGGCGCGACCGCCAGCTCGTAGGTGCACATGCCGCGGGTCTGCGGCGTCAGCATGTAGAACTGGTAGGCGCCGTCCGCGGCGGTGTTCATCGACACGCTGCCGTTCGGGTTGAAGGTGTAGAGGCCCGAGCTGCCGCCGTAGAGCTCGGCCTCGGTGATCGGCGTGACCGCGGCGTTGCCGCACGACTGGCGCGTGTAGGTCGCCACCGCGCCCGCCACGGGCTGGCGCGTGAGCGCGTTGTAGACCACGCCCTGCGGATCGATGAGCAGCGAGCGGGCCGTGGCCATGGTGGCGGCCAGCACCGAGCGCGGCTTGACGTTGACGGTGTTCTGGTCGAAGGCCGCGGCCCAGGCCTTGTTGCTCAGCGAGACGCGGCTGCCGATCGCGGCCGGCTTCTCGGTGACGCGCACGGTGAAGCTCAGCTGCTCGCTCTCGCCGGGCGCGAGCGCGCGGCTGCCGTCGGTGAGGCTCAGTGCCACCTCGGTGGGGAACTGGTAGGGGTCCGCGCTCTCGTCCTGGGTCCGGTTGCAGGTGGCCCGGCCCGTGAAGCCCGGCGCCGCCACGAGGCGGCCGCCGGCCACCTTCGGCCGGCCCACGAGCTCCCACGACGCGATCTTGCCCTCGGCCTGGTCCATGTCGAAGGTGCAGTCGAGGTTGTCGATCAGCCGCAGGTTGGGCGCGGGCGCCGTGCCCAGGTTGCTGACCTTGAGCACGTAGTCGAGCTCGAACACGCCCGGCGAGACGCGCCGCGCCATCGAGGCCTGCTTGCTCAGCGACAGCGTCGGCAGCTGCGTGGCCACCGGCGTGGGCTGGGTGTTGTTGTTGGGATTGCCGTCGCCGTCGGGGTCGGGGTTGTCGCCGTTCATCGAGTCGTCGACGGCCACGGCCGCGCCGCCGACCGACAACGCGCCCGAAGCCTTCACGCTATTGAGCAAGGTGCCGGTGCGGCCCGTGAAGTTGATGCGCGCCTCGAACTCGACGTTGACCTGCGCGCCCGCCGGCAGCACGGCGCCGTCGACCAGCAGCTTCTGCGCGCTCGCCGTGCCCTTGAAGGCCGGGTTCGCCACCGCCACGATGCCGCCGCCGTTGCCGGTGGCCGCGGGCACGATCGCGACCGAGCCCGGCACGATGGTGTACTGGTTCGGGCCCGGCACGGCCGCGGCCGTGTAGCTGCCGAACTGGGTCTCGCCCGGCCCTTCCATCAGGTCGGTGGCCTGCACGTCGTGGAGCCACGCGGCGCCGTAGTTGCGCAGGTTGACGCGGAAGCGCACGTTGGCGGTGCCGTCGGGCTTGCCGTCGGCGCCCCGGTTGAGCCGCGGCGCCGAGGCGGACTTCGCCACGCCGATGCGGGCCTGGCTGGTGGCGATCACGACCGTGTTCGACGGCGCGGTCGCGGGGCCGGTGCCGTCGTCGTACTGGCCATGGGCCGTGTTGCGGATGTCGTCGCCAGGGTCGGCGTTGACCTTCACGGCGAACTGCATCGCGATCGATCCGTTGCGCACCAGTGGCTCGGGAACGCCGACCGCGACTTCGACCGCCGAGGCGTCCTCGGCCGTGCGATAGCTGAAAGGCGGATCGGCCGGCAGGCGGTAGAGCTTGACGGCCTGCGCGGCCGCGCTCTGCAGCGTGCCCGCGATGTACTGGGTGCCGGCGGGCACCACGTCGCGCACCAGCACCAGCGCCCTCGGCGCACCGTTCACGAGCAGCGGCGTGTTGGTGGGCGCCACCACGTTGCTCGGCTTCGCATCCTGCGCGCCGATATTGGTGCCCGTCACCGTGAAGTCGATGCGCGTCTGGCCGGGCACGACGAAGCCGGGATAGCTCGCCGACTTGGAGAGGGCCAGCGCCGCGGCGTCGCCCACGATCACGGTGTCGCGGTTGCTGGCCTGCAGGCCCTGCAGCGCCGTGGTGGCCGTCAGCCCGAGGCAGGCCGTGCCGCGCGCGGCCATCGGGATCGTGCCCTGCACCAGCAGCGAGGCGGCCTCGCCCGGCTTCAGCGTCAACGCGCCCGGCTTGTCGAGCGCGAGCACCGGGTCGGCGGGATCGGACACGCCGTTGTTGTTGGCGTCGCGCAGCACGCGCAGCGCCGACAGGTCGAGCGTGTCGGCCGCGCAGCCGGCCGCGTTGTTCGCCAGCGCGAGCGTGTAGCTCGAGACCACGTTGCCGGTGTTGCTCAGCAGGTGGCTCAGCGTGACGATGCTGCCGGGCGGGCGCGAGAGCGTCTGGTCCTGCGTGAGCACCAGCGCCTCGACCGGCAGCACGGTGGCGATCACCTCGTTGGAGGAGATCGTCTCGGTCTGCGCCATGCCGCCGGGCACGTAGGTGCCGGTGGCGATGCTGCGGATGACCGTGCCGCCCGGCGCGGCCGCGGCGTTCGCCTGCGCCATGCCGCCGAGCAGAAACACCATGCCCGCGGCGAGCGCGGCGGCGAATCCGCGCCACGATCGCAGGCTGGAGCCTCGGAGCTTGGAAGTCGACAACATGCAGTGAACTCTTGGAAGGTCCGGCCGCTGACCGGAAGAAAAAAATGGAAGAGGGGAAGACGGGCCGGGGCACCTTTCCCTTGCACCCTCGTGCGAGGACGCAAGGGAAAGGCGAACTGCCTTTGCGATGGAGAGGGAACCGGCAGGCCGAAGCCCGCCGGTTCCATCGTTCAGCCGACGCTTACTTGTTGACCTTCACCGAGAAGGTCAGCGTGGCCTTGCCGCCAGGCGCGACCGTGTTGGCCGCGCTGCCGCACGACACCGAGCTCGCGGTCGCCGTGTAGTTCGCTTGCGCGAAGGCCGGCGTCACGCCCGCGGAGGCGCACTGCTCCGAGGGCTGCGCGCCGTCCGGTGCGGCCGTCAGGCTGGTGTAGGCAGGCACCGCGTCGTTGATCGACATGTTGGTCACCGGCGAGGCGCCTTCATTGGTCGCGACGATGCGGTAGACGATGCACTGGCCCGGCTTCACGGCAAGTGCCGCCGACGAGGTCGGCGCCTCGGTGCCATCGCAGTTCTCGTCCTTCGCCTGCAGCTTGATCAGGCGCATCTGGCCCGTGATCACGGTGGTGATGTCGGTCGCCGAGGGCTCGCCGCACTTCGCCTGCTCGGGGAAGGTCACGGTCACGGTGGCCGTGTCGGTGGTACCCGCCGTCGCGCCGCCCGGTGCGAACACCTTGACGAGCAGCTTGTGCGCCTTGCCGCCGCTGAGGTCCACGGTGGGGCCGACCTGGCCGTTGGCACCCACCAGCGTGTCGCCGGTGTCGATCTGGCCGTCGCCGTTGTTGTCCAGGTACAGCGCGGTGGTCCATCCCGCGGTCACGTCCGCGACCGGCAGGACCGCCTTGATGTTGAACTGCGTGCCGCAGCTCTGCGCGCCGGTGATGGTCAGCGTGTGGGCATAGACCACCGAGCCGCCGGGAGCGACCTGGCCTTCGTTGTTCGGCGTCAGCGTGGCACCCCAGGTGTCGGCGCCGATCACCTTCACCGCATCCAGCTTCGTGTCGATCGCCACGGCGCCGGTGGAGGTCGGGCTCGTCGAGCGCACCTGGAAGTAGATCAGCTGGGCTTCGACCGGTGCCTGCGAAGCGGGCGGGGTCACGCAGGCGTCGACCGCCACTTGCGTACCGGCGGCCACGTTGACCGTGGTCATGCCGGTGGCCGCGCAGGTGGCGCCGGCAGCCACGAACTTCACCGTCCAGCCGCTGGGCAGGCTGCCCGGGAAGCTGTTGGTCTGGCTCGCCGCGAGGCTGAAGGCGTTGTCCAGGCTGTCGTTGTTCTTGATGAACAGGTTGAAGACAGCAGGCGTGCCGGCCGGCGTCGTGGTGGTGGTCGTCGGGGTCGGGCTCGGGCCCGTGCCCACGTCGCCGTTGCCGGTGTTGCCGGACGTACCGTTACCGCTGGCGGTATTGGTCATGTCGACCAGCACGCCGATCAGCTTCGACAGGATGTCGCGCGTGGCATCGAACTTGGTGCTGTCCTTGGTCGACGTACCCAGCACGATGGCCTCGAACGATTGGGTCGGAATCGACGCGGGCGCGCCCAGCGTGACCGCCAGGACGATCTTGACGCTCTGGCCGGGCCGGATCGGACCGGTGTCGACGATGCCGTCGCTGTTGTTGTCGATCAGCGGCGCGAAGCCACCGTCGGCGAAGAAGCGGAAGGTCGAACCGGCGGGGAACTTGCTGAGGTCCGCCGTGAGGTTCACGATGTCGTCCGCATTGCCGGTGTTGAACACCGTCTGCGTGAACTTCACCGTCGAACCCGCGACGCCGGAGGCCAGGGTGGTCTGGTCGGCATCCGTCAGCAGCGGCTTGCCAGGCTCGGCGTCCTTCGAAGCGACCGGGCTGGCCGTGGGGTGCGCGGAGCCGAGCACGATGCCGAAGGTGCCATCCACGATGAAGGGCTTGTCGTTCGTCGGCGTGGTCGGGTCGGTCGGCGGATTCGTGGTCGTCTTGTCGTCCGGCACCTTCTCGGGAATGTAGTCCGCCCGGTTGGTCGTGGTCGTGCCACCGACTTCGGCGGTGCTGTTGACCAGCACGACGAAGCTCACGGTCTGCGTCACGTTCGGGGCCAGCGAGGACACCAGGAAGCTCAGCTTCTGGCCGTTCGCGAAGAAGTCGATGCCGTTCGGATCGTCCGCGGAGCCGGCCGCGTCACCCAGGGCCCGGCCCGGTGCGCTGCTCCAGACGGCGGAGCCCGGCACGTAGGTGAAGCCGCTCGGCAACGTGTCGGTCATGTAGAACTTGCCGGCCGCGCCACCCGTGTTGTTGAACTGCAGCGTGTACGTGGTGTACGAGCAGTTCGGGTCGTTCGACGTCGCGCCCGCGATCGTCGCCTGGCAGGAGGCTGCCGAGCGCGGACCGTGGTCCTTCGCCGCGGGCCAGACGCCGCCGTTGGCGACCCAGCTGACGGCCGGGACCCTCAGGCTCTTCGAGGCATTGAATGCCGCGTCGACCGTGAGGACCACGTGGTCGAGGTCGGCCGCCTTCTGGTTCGCCACCTCGTACAGGTCGAGGGTCGCGGGCACTGCGTTGATGGTCGCGGGCCGCGGCGAAGTGAAGTTGGCCGCCGTTGCCGTGCTCGGGATCGAGTACGCCACGACGAACGGGAAGGTGCCATTGCCACCCGCCACCGTCTGCGCGGGCACCGTGCAGACTGCGTTCGGAGCGACCGAGCACAGCGCGGTCGTGCTGTCGGGCAGGCCATCGGCGTCGGCATCGGCGAACACCTCGATCTTCGAGAAGCCGTCCGGCGCCGCCGTGGTGTTGTCGATGGTGATGGTGAACTTGTCGCTGCCGTTGCCGGTGTTGGTCAGCACGTGAGGCGCGTAGACGATCGCGCCCGCGGCGCCGATCTTCTTGTTGATCACGTCGGTGGTCACCGTGGTCCGGCCGTCCAGGTTGAACGAGCCGACCTGCTGCACCGTCGTCTGCACGAGGTTCGAGGTCGCGAGCTGGCTGGCGCCATTCGGATCGAGGTAGGTGGCCGAAGCCTGGTTACCGATGATGGTGTTGGCAGGCGGAGCCGCAGCGAGCGCATCGCTTCCGAAAAGGAAGCTCAGGGTCAGAGCTGCGGCGCCCGCCCAGAGCGTACGCGGCACGGGGCCGGCACGACGGGCTGACAAGGTAGGAATCACGGGGTTTCTCCTCGGTGGTTAAGGGTCTTGAAAAAGCGGACGAACGCACCCCGGCCGGCGATTTCCAGCAGGAAACCGGCAAAAAAGACGGACGGGGCAGAAAGAGGACGGACCGTCAGCGCGGCGCGAGGCCGACGGTCGTCAGCGGCGCCGAATCAGGGCGCGGCGCGCGGAGCCTTGAGCGGCTCGGCCGTGGCTGCGGATGCAGCGGCTGCAACGGGTGCGGCAGGCGGCACCACTTCCTCGACCTTGGCGCGCGCGGTGACCGCGGTCACGCCCTTGGCGGGCAACTGGCCGAGCTCCCAGCGCAAGCTGCGGTACTCGTTGTAGGGAACGGGCTCCGACTTGCCGTTGACCTGGCGCGCCAGCGGCTCGGGGGCGAAGATGCCCTCCTTGGTCGCCGCCTTGACCAGCGTCGCGCCGGGCTTGGCACTCCTGGGCAGGTATTCCAGCCCCTCGGGAATCGGCAGGTTGGCCACCAGGCCGCTGACGGTGCGGCCCGTGTGATTGGTATAGGTCGCCGTGTATTCCAGGATGTCGCCCGGCTTGACCGAGGCGGCCTCGACCAGTTGCTCCTTGCCCTGCGGGCCCTTGACGACCTTGGACTGCTTGAGCACCACGGCCACGCCCTTTTCCTGCGCCGCCTCGGCCGCCGCGGGCGCGGTCTTCACGCCCTGCGCGGACGCCAGGCCTGCGCCGCCCAGCGCCACCACCACGCCGAGCCCCAGGCTCAAATGAACGGTCAAACGGGCCATCGGCCGAATGAACGAATTCCAACGAGATGTACTTTCAGTCGACATGAATTACCTCAACCTTCCACAAGATGAAAATCAACCGACTTCACGCTCTGTCCTCTGCGAAGTGGTCAGCAAGAGATTGGCCGCAATAACACTTCACAAAATAAAAGAGAGTGAACGATTATTTTTCTTGAGGTTACAGCACCTTCGCTAACAAGACTGAGCAGGCCTGATGTGCTGCACAAACTTACGTAAAGAACATCAACTTCTTCACAGGCTGATTTTCGTGATATGACAAATGTGTATTTTTTAAGCGAATGTTCATTCTTTTTTTTTGATGCGGATTCGCCTCGAACCGTCGATCTGTCGCGGGGATTGACCCGCAGCCCTTCGCCATGGCACAACGCCGGCCATGGCAGCACCCGCCGAACCCGGCGCCTACCCGGCGCACCTCGTCGAAGACTGGCGGCTTCGCGATGGCCGCGCGGTGCGCATCCGGCCGATCCATGCCGACGACCTCGCGATACACACGGCCTTCGTCGCGGGCCTGTCGGACCGCACCGGCTACCACCGCCTGCTCTCGCCGCGCAAGCCGCAGCCCGACGAGCTCTGGCGCATGACCCACATCGACTACGCGCGCGAGCTCGCGCTGATCGCCACCACCGAGGTCGATGGCGCCGAGCAGCAGATGGGGGTGGTGCGCTACGTGCGCGGCGACACGCCCGAAACGGCCGAGGTGGCCGAGTTCGCGGTGGTGATCGCCGATGCCTGGCAGCGCCACGGCCTGGCCGAGAAATTGATGCGCGTGCTGATCGCGGCGGCGCGCGACGCGGGCGTGCGCCAGCTGGCCGACATCACGCTCTACGACAACCTCGCGATGATCGCGCTGGCGCGCAGGCTGGGCTTCAAGGTGCAGCGCGATGCGGGCAATCCGAACGTCAGCCGGCTGCGTCTCGCGCTCGACGCCGGCGAGTGAAGCCCACCTACTGCCCGAGCAGCCCCAGCTTCGACACCACCTTGCCCAGCGGCTTGCGCTCGCCGACGAAGCCGACCGCGACGTAGCGCAGCGCCTCGGCCGGCACGCTCGCCACCGCCTCGCGGAAGGCCGCGTAGTTGGTGGTCTGCTGGCCCTGCACCGGGAAGTCGATCACGTCGCACTCGGTGTTGGCGAGCGCCTTCTGCCGTACCGCCACGAGTTCGTCCTGCGAGGCGCCGAGCACCGCGATGCCGATCGGGATCAGGCCCGGATGCGAGCGGCCCGAGGCATCGACCAGCGGCGCGCCGACCAGCCCCGGATGGCGCTGGCCGACGGTCAGCGCGACCACGGCCGCGGCATTGGCGGCCAGGCCCGGCGGCAAGGCGGCGTCGACGACGATGACGCAGCGCTCGGGCAGCGCGGCAGGAGAAGGATCGGTCTGGCTCATGGCGGGTGAAAGAAGAAAAAATTGAGTATCACTTAATCATAAACCAGTCATAAATCATATCTAAACGGCCACCAATTCGACCTACCGGTCCTATTTTTATGAGTACAACTCAATCTCGGATACACGCACCGCCGCCCCATCCGGCACGCTCCATGCGTCGCCCGTCCCACCCCGAAAATCGCACCGAAAAGGGCCAAGTAACTAAGTTAAACAAACTTAAAACTACTTCCTTATGATGCGAAACCTTTTTTCGCCGGAAGCAGAGAGACCCGTCCATGGTTCAGCTCGCGTTGCGTCGTCCGTACACCTTCATCGTCATGGCGATGCTGATCGTGCTGGCCACGCCCTTCGTCCTCTTGCGGATGGCCACCGACATCTTTCCGGAGATCAATATCCCGGTCGTGTCGGTGATCTGGAACTACACCGGCCTGCCGGCCCAGGAGATGGGCCAGCGCATCTCGGGCCAGGTGGAGCGCGGCCTGACCACCACCGTCAGCGACATCGAGCACATCGAATCGCAGTCGCTGGCGGGCGTGTCGATCATCAAGGTGTTCTTCCAGCCCACCGCCAACATCGAGATGGCGATCTCGCAGGTGGTGGCCTCGATGCAGGCCCAGGTGCGGCAGCTGCCGCCGGGCATCACGCCGCCGCTGGTGATCAAGTACTCGGCCTCGAGCGTGCCCGTGATCCAGCTCGCGCTGTCGAGCCCCACGCGCTCTGAGAACTCCCTGTTCGACGCCACCGTGAACCAGCTGCGCCCGCAGCTCATCACGGTGCCGGGCGCGGCGATCCCCTTTCCCTACGGCGGCAAGAACCGGCTGATCTCGGTCGACCTCGACACCCAGGCGCTGCAGGCGCGCGGCCTGTCGCCGTCGGACGTGGTGAACGCGATCAACACGCAGAACCTGATCCTGCCCTCGGGCACCGCCAAGTTCGGCGCCACCGAGTACGGCGTGCGCATGAACGGCTCGCCCGATGCGATCGCGGGCCTCAACGACCTGCCGATCCGCACCGTGAACGGCGCCACCGTCTATGTGCGCGACGTGGCCTATGTGCGCGACGGCTTCTCGCCGCAGACCAACGTGGTGCGCCAGGACGGCGTGCGCGGCGTGCTGCTGTCGGTGCTCAAGAACGGCGGCGCCTCCACGCTGGACATCGTGGCCAATCTGCGCGCGATGCTGCCGGTGGCGGCGCAGACCATGCCGCAGGACATCAAGATCACGCCACTGTTCGACCAGTCGGTGTTCGTGAAGGCGGCCGTCAAGGGCGTGGTGTTCGAAGCCATCCTGGCCGCCGCGCTGACCGCCGCGATGGTGCTGCTGTTCCTCGGCAACTGGCGCAGCACGCTGATCATCGGCCTGACCATCCCGCTGTCGATCCTGGCCTCGATCCTGGTGCTCTACGGCCTCGGCGAAACGCTCAACCTCATGACATTGGGCGGGCTCGCGCTCTCGGTCGGCATATTGGTGGACCAGGCGATCGTGACCATCGAGAACATCGAGCGCCACCTGCACATGGGCACGCCGCTCAAGGAGGCGATCGAGGTCGGCGCCGGCGAGATCGGCAACGCGGCCTTCGTCTCCACGCTGTGCATCTGCATCGTGTTCGTGCCGATGTTCTTCCTCTCGGGCGTGGCGCGTTTCCTGTTCGTGCCGCTGGCCGAGGCCGTGGTGTTCGCGATGCTGGCCTCCTACCTGCTGTCGCGCACGCTGGTGCCCACGCTGGTGATGCTGCTGATGGGCGGCGTGCACGGCCAGCAGGCCGACGAGAACGCGAAGCCGAGCGCGCTGCAGCGCGTGTACCGCGCCTTCGACCGCCGTTTCGAGCGCGTGCGCCGCGCCTACACGCTGCTGCTGTCGGCCCTGCTGTCGCGCCGCGGCGGCTTCATCGCGGTCTTCCTCGGCTTCTGCCTGCTGTCCTGCCTGCTCTATCCAGCGCTGGGCCGCGACTTCTTCCCGACCGTGGACGCCGGCCAGATCCGGCTGCACATGCGCGCGCCCACCGGCACCCGCATCGAGGAGACCGCGCGCCTCACCGACCAGGTGGAGGCCGCGATCCGCGAGCTGGTGCCGCCCGACCAGCTCGAGACCATCCTCGACAACCTCGGCGTGCCGAACAGCGGCATCAACCTGTCGTACAGCAACGCCGGCACCATCGGCACCTTCGACGCCGAGATCCTGATGTCGCTGAAGGACGGCCACCGGCCGACCGAGGAGTTCGTGAGCACGCTGCGCGCCGAGCTGCCCAAGCGCTTCCCGGGCATCGAGTTCTTCTTCCAGCCGGCCGACATCGTCACGCAGATCCTCAACTTCGGCCTGCCGGCGGCCATCGACGTGCAGTTCAGCGGCAACGACATCGCGGGCAACGCGGCGCGCGCGGCCGAGCTCACCAAGGCGATCCGGCAGATCCCGGGCGCGGTCGACGCCCACGTGCACCAGCGCCTCGACGGGCCCTCGGTGGACCTGACGATGGACCGCTCGCGGCTGCAGCAGTACGGCCTGACCGCCTCCAACGTGGGGCAGAACGTGCTGATCGCGCTGTCGGGCAGCTCGCAGACGGCGCCGGCCTACTGGCTCAATCCGCAGAACGGCGTGGTCTACAGCATCGCGGTGCAGACGCCGCAGTACAACGTGGACTCACTCGATTCGCTGCTCAACATCCCGGTGGGCGCGGGCGGCGCGGCCGCGGCCGGCGGCGCGCAGCAGCTGCTGGGCAACCTGGTCGACGCGCGCGCGGCGCGCCAGCCGGCGATCCAGTCGCGCTACAACATCGCGCCGGTGATCGACGTCTACGTCAGCGTGCAGGGCACCGACCTCGCGAGCGTGGCGAGCAAGGTGCAGGCGCTGGTCGACGAGATGCGGCCCAAGCTCTCGCGCGGCAGCCGCGTCGACATCCGCGGCCAGGTGCAGACCATGCAGTCCTCGTTCATCGGCCTGGGCGTGGGCCTGGCGATGGCGATCGTGCTGGTCTACCTGCTGATCGTCGTGACCTTCCAGTCCTGGCTCGACGCCGCGATCATCATCACCGCCCTGCCCGCCGCGCTGGCCGGCATCGCCTGGATGCTGTTCATCACCGGCACCACGCTGAGCGTGCCGGCACTCACGGGCGCGATCATGACCATGGGCGTGGCCACGGCCAACTCGATCCTGATGGTGTCCTTCGCGCGCGAGCGGCTGGCCGCGGGCATTCCGCCGCTGTCGGCCGCGCTCGAGGCCGGCGCCACCCGCATCCGCCCGGTGCTGATGACGGCGCTGGCGATGATCATCGGCATGATCCCGATGGCGCTGGGCCTGGGCGAAGGCGCCGAGCAGAACGCGCCGCTGGGCCGCGCCGTGATCGGCGGCCTGCTGTTCGCGACGGTGTCGACGCTGTTCTTCGTGCCCGCGGTCTATGCGGGCGTGCACAGCTGGCTCGCGCACCGGCGCGCCGCGCACGGCGGCGCCCATCCGCCGGCCGGCGCCACCGCGCAGGAGCACTGAGCGATGCCCGCGCCATCCGACCCTTTCGAGACCCTGTTCGACTTGTTGTACCTGCCGCGCACCCAGCCCTCCCACGGCCGCGCGGCCCGCCACGGAAACGGCCCCGCGCCGTATAGCGCATGACAGAGCAACGCCATTCGGCATTGGCCATCCACCCCATCGCCGGCGACGACGGCGACGGCCCCGAGCTGCTGCGGCGGCGCCAGATCGTGCGGCGCACCCGCTGGCTGGTGCTGATCGTGCTCGTGCTGCTGGCGCTCGGCGCGGCGCGCACGGTGTTCGTGCGCATCGCCAACGCGCGCGAACTGCAGGCCAGCACGGTCGAGCACGCCAAGCAATACGTGCAGACCGCGCTGCCGCGCACGCCCACCGCGGGCCAGAAGCTGGCGCTGCCGGGCACGCTGCAGGGCTACGTGCAGTCGCCGATCTCGGCGCGCGCCAGCGGCTACCTCAAGCGCTGGACCAAGGACATCGGCAGCCGCGTCGAGAAGGGCGAGCTGCTGGCCGAGATCGAGACGCCCGAGATCGACCAGCAGCTGTCGCAGGCCATCGCGGCGCGCAACCAGGCGGCCTCGGGTCTCGAGCTCGCGCAGAGCACGGCCGCGCGCTGGGAGAACCTGCGCAAGAAGGACGTGGTCTCGCAGCAGGACCTCGACGAACGCCGCAGCGCCGTCGCGCAGGCCACCGCCAACGTGGCGGCCGCCGATGCCAACGTGCAGCGGCTCAGGCAGACCGAGGGCTTCAAGCGCGTGGTCGCGCCGTTTGCCGGCGTGATCACGCGGCGCAACGTCGACACCGGCGACCTGATCGATGCCGGCGCCGGTGGCGGCGCCGGCCGCGCGCTGTTCGTGCTGGCGCAGACCGATCCGCTGCGCGTGTACATCAACGTGCCGCAGGCCTATGCCCAGCTCGTGAAGGCCGGCCAGCCGGTGGTGGTGACGCAGGCCGAGCTGCGCGGCCAGAAGTTCAGCGGCCAGGTCGCGCGCACCGCGGGCGCCATCGACACCACCACGCGCATGATGCAGGTCGAGGTCTCGCTGCCCAACCGCGACGGCGCGCTGCTGCCGGGCGCCTACGTGCAGGTCGAGCTGCCGCTGGCCGCGAGCGGCACGCTCACGGTGCCGGCCAACGCGCTGCTGTTCCGTGCCGAGGGCACGCGGCTGGCGATCGTCGACGCACAGGGCCGCGTCGGCCTGCGCGCCGTGACCTTGGGCCGCAACTACGGCGAGAACGTCGAGGTGGTCGACGGGCTCGCGGGCACCGACCGCATGGTGCTCAATCCCTCCGACTCGCTGGCCGATGGCGACGTGGTCGCGGTGGCGCCCGATGCGCCGGCCGATGGCGCCAAGCCCGGCGCGGCACCGGCTGCAGCACCGGCGGCGGCCAAGAAGGAACCCGCGTGAGCATGCGCCGTCCCGCCTTCGCGGCGATCGCGCTCGCCGCCGTGATGCTGGCCGCGGGCTGTGCGGTCGGCCCCGACTACAAGGCGCCCGAGACCCCGCTGCCCGTGAGCTGGAAGCTCGAAGCACCGTGGCGCGAAGGCACGCCCAACGACATCGCCGACAAGGGCCCGTGGTGGAAGCGCTACGGCGACGCGCAGCTCGATGCGCTGCAGGACCGGGCCGTGGCCGGCAGCCCCACGCTCGCCATCGCCGGCGCGCGGCTCGCGCAGGCGCGCGCCACGCTGGCCTCGAGCTCGGCCGCGCAGTACCCGCAGCTCGGCCTGGGCACGCGTGCCTCGCGGCTCAAGATCTCGGCCAACCGGCCGCTGACCAACTACAACACCGCCAATGCGTCGACGGTACAGAACGACTTCGCGCTCTCGCTCAACGCCAGCTACGAGCTCGACCTCGCGGGCCGCGTGCAGCGCAGCGTGGAAGGCGCGAGCGCCTCGGCCGAGCAGTCGGCGGCCGACCTCGCCAACACGCGGCTGCTGCTGTCGGCCGACGTGGCGAGCAGCTATTTCAACCTGCGCTCCACCGACATCGAGCTCGACGTGCTGACGCGCTCGATCGCGCTGCAGCGGCGCGCGCTCGAGCTGGTGACGGCGCGGCACGACCTGGGCGCCGTCTCGGGCCTCGACGTGGCGCAGCAGCAGGCGCTGCTCGAGACCACGCTGACCCAGGTCGACGTGCTCAAGAAGCAGCGCGCGCAGTACGAGCATGCGCTCGCCACCCTGACCGGCACGCCCGCGCCCTCGTTCGCGCTGGCGACCGACCTGCGCGAGATCCGCCCGCCCGCGGTGCCGCTGGGCGTGCCCTCCGACGTGCTCGAGCGCCGGCCCGACGTGGCCTCGGCCGAACGCGCGATGGCCGCGGCCAATGCGCAGATCGGCGTGGCGACCGCGGCCTTCTATCCGAGCATCCTGATCGCGCCCACGGTCGGCGTCGACAGCCGGCTGATCGAGTCGCTGTTCGATGCGCCCAGCCTGTTGTGGTCGGTCGGCGTGTCGGCCACGCAGGTGCTGTTCGACGGCGGCCGCGTGCGCGCGGGCGTGGACTTCGCCAAGGCCGGCTACGACGCCACCGTCGGCAACTACCGCCGCGTCGTGCTGACCGCGATGCAGGAGGTGCAGGACGGCATCGACGGCCTCGCGGCACTCGAGCGCGCGACCGCCCAGGCGCAGTCGGCCGTGGCGGCCGCGCGGCGCGTGCTCGACATGGCCAACAGCCGCTACGAGGGCGGTGCCTCGACCTACCTCGACGTGATCACCGCGCAGCAGTCGCTGCTGACGGTGGAACGCCAGGCCGCGCAGCTGCAGGGGCAGCGCCTGCTGACCTCGGTGTTCCTCGTGAAGGCACTGGGCGGCGACTGGTGCGGCGACGGCAACGCGGACGCCGCGCTCGCCGCTAGAACAGGCTGCCCTGCCCCGGCGCGCCAGGTGGCCGAAAAGCGCTGAGGTCGAGCGCGATGCGCTCGCGGTTGAAGCCGATGCGCGCGGTCGCCTTCTCGAAGCGCTGGCGCAGCAGGTCGGCCCACAGGCCCGTGCCCTTCATGCGCGTGGCGAAGTCGGCGTCGTAGTCCTTGCCGCCGCGCACGTCGTGGATGCGCGCCATGATGCGGTCGGCGCGCTGCGGGTAGTGCAGCGCCAGCCACTGCTTGAACAGCGGCGCCACCTCCCAGGGCAGCCGGATCATGGTGTAGAAGGCGCTGCGCGCGCCCGCCTCCCAGGCCGCCTCGAGCACCTGCTCCATGTCTTCCGTCACGAACGGAATCTGCGGCGCCACGCTCACGCCCACCGGCACGCCAGCCTCGGCCAGCGTGCGGATGGTGCGCAGCCGCCGGTGCGGCGCCGCGGCGCGCGGCTCGAGCTTGCGCGCGAGTTCGCCGTCGAGCGTGGTCACGGTCACGTACACCGCCGCCAGGCCGCGCGCGGCGGCCGGCGCGATCAGGTCGAGGTCGCGTTCGATCGCGCTGGACTTGGTCACCAGCCCGAAGGGGTGGTTGACCTCCGACAGCAGCTCGATCAGCGAGCGCGTGATGCGCAGCTCGCGCTCGATCGGCTGGTAGCAGTCGGTGGCCGTGCCGATCGCGATGTGGCTGGGCCGGTAGCTCTTGCGGCCCAGCTCGCGGCGCAGCACCTCGACCAGGTTGCGCTTGGCGATCAGCTTGGTCTCGAAGTCCAGCCCCGGCGACAGGTTGAGGTAGCTGTGCGTGGGCCGCGCGAAGCAGTAGATGCAGCCGTGCTCGCAGCCACGGTAGGGGTTGATCGAGCGGTCGAAGTAGATGTCGGGCGAGTCGTTCTCGTTCATGGCCGACTTCACGTCCTCGAAGCGCACCTCGGTGGCCAGCGGCTCGAGCTCGTCGGCCTCGGCGGCGTTCTCCTCGAGCGTGCCCCAGCCGTCGTCGAAGGCATCGCGCTCGTCCTTCGAGAAGCGGTGCGCGAGCCGCGTGGCGGCGCCGCGGCCCTTGATGGCCTGGATGGGAATGTAGGCGGCGGGTGGCATGGCGCAACTCCTTCGCGAGTCGGTTTACTGTTTAAACATACAGTATTTCACCATTCGACCAAGCCACCGCGATTTTTCTATTTCTTTCTTGACAGAAATTTCGGAAGTCCTAGACTCCAGCGCATGGAACTCACCGACATCCAACGCAAGTTCGTCCTCCACTGGGGCGAGATGGGCTCCATGTGGGGCGTCAACCGCACCGTCTCGCAGATCCATGCGCTGCTGTTCGTGCACGGCAAGCCGATCCATGCCGAGGAGCTGTCCGACACGCTGGGCGTGGCGCGCTCCAACGTGAGCAACAGCCTGAAGGAACTGCAGGCCTGGAACCTGGTGCGCGTCACCCACATGCTGGGCGACCGGCGCGACTACTTCGAGACCAGCGTCGACGTCTGGGAGCTGTTCCGCACCGTGGTGCGCGAGCGCAAGGAACGCGAGTTCGATCCCACCATCCGCGTGCTGCGCGAGATCGTCGCGAGCCCCGACTTCCAGAAGGAATCGGCCGATGCGCAGGACCGCATCCGCTCCACCATGGACCTGATGGCCAAGCTCGCCACCTGGGCCGACGAGATGCTGCGGCTGTCGCCCGGCACGCTCGACAAGGTGCTGACGCTGGGCGCGAGCGTGCAGAAGTTCGTTCGCGGCGATGCGCCCGCGCCCGCCACCGGCAAGGACGATCCCGACGCCCACCATGCGAGCCTGCCGATGATCTGAGGCCGGCTCTTTTTTTGCCCCTTCATTTCTGTTTTGACAGAAATATCGAGAACAAAGAACATCATGTCCCGTCCCACCGCCATCGCCTACCCGCTGACCGTCTACTACGACGCGACCTGCCGCCTGTGCAGCGCCGAAATGGGCGCGATGAAGACGCGCGACGCGGCCGGGCGGCTCGTTCTGGTCGACTGCTCGCCGCCGGATTTCGAGGCCGGCCCGGCGCCGCGCGAGGCCCTGATGACCGCGATCCACGTGGTCGATGCCGCCGGCCGCGCGCAGGTCGGCGTGCCCGCGATCCGCGCCTGCCGCGAGGCGGTCGGCCTGCCCAACGGCGGCGCCCTGCTCGACCTGCCGCTGGTCGCGCCGCTGGCCGATCGCGCCTATGCCGCGCTGGCGCGCAACCGCCAGCGCCTGCCCGACTGGCTCGTGACCCTGCTCGCCGGCCCGGCCGCGAAGGCCTCGCGCACCTGCGCCGACGGCCAGTGCCGGCTCTGACGTCCGCACCGCCTTCCCCACGAGGAGTTCATCGCATGCCCAGCGTCTTCCAGCCCGATTTCCGCCTGCCGCACACCGCCGAGGCCTCGGCCCCGGTCAGCCGTGCCGACACGCAGGACTATTTCACCGAGGTCGCCACCGACTACGGCGCCTGGAGCCCCAGCTACAACATGCACTTCGGCTACTGGCGCGCGGGCCTGAATCCGCTGCGCCGCGAAGGCATGCTGGTCGAGATGAACCGCGAGGTCGGCCGCGCGCTGCGGCTCGGCGAGCGCCCCACGGCCGACGGCCGCCACTGCGTGCTCGACCTGGGCTGCGGCGCCGGCGCCACCGCGCGCACGCTGGTCGGCGACGACCGTCGCCTCTACGCCGTGACCGTCACCAACGTGCCGGTGCAGAACCGCATCGCCGCGCGCCTCGACGCGCAGGCCGGCGTGGCCGACCGCATGGCGCACCTCGAGGCCGACTACACGCGCACCGGCCTGCCGGCCGCGCAGGCCGATGGCGCCTGGGCGCTCGAGAGCGCCTGCTACGCCGAGGGCACCGCCAAGGCCGACTTCGTGCGCGAGGCCGCGCGCCTGCTCAAGCCCGGCGCGCGGCTGGTGGTGGTCGACGGCTTCCTGCTGCGCCGCGAGCCCGGCCGCCTCGCGCGCTGGCTGCACCGCCTGTGGGCCGACAGCTGGGCCGTGCCGACGCTGGCCGTGCGCGCGGACTTCGTGGCCGCGCTGCGCGAACACGGGTTCGAGGACATCGACGTGCGCTCGCTGCGCTGGCGCGTCGCGCCGAGCGCGCTGCACATCCCCGCGCTCGCCACCCGCTTCACGCTGGCCGAGCTCTGGAAGGCGCGCGGACGCCTGAGCCCGTGGCGCCGCAAGCACATCGTCGCCAGCTACTGCGCGCTCGCGCTGGGCCTGTTCTGGCGCGACTTCGACTACTGCATGGTCAGCGCCACGCGGCGCGCCGACTGAACACACGAACAAGCACACCGAGGAGAAGAGGACTTCCATGCACATCGATCCCGAAGACAGCCGGCTCGCCGAGCTGGCGCCCATCGAACCGGCCGCGAGCGACGAGCCGCCGGCGAGGAAGCCCGTGCAGGGCATGCCCTTCGGCTGGTTCTGGCCGATGGGGATCGGCGCCGCGATGGCGCTGGTGCTGCGCCTGATCTTCAGCGGCGGCCCCGGCCAGCTCTACTCGGCCATGCTGGGCTCCTTCGTCTACCTGACGCCCGCGCTGTGCGGCGCGGTCACGGTCTACATGGCCGAGCGCATCGAGCGGCGCAGCTGGGGCTACTACCTCTGGGCGCCCTGGGTGGCGACCGCGCTGTTCGTCGGCGGCACGCTGGCGGTGTTCATCGAGGGCCTGATCTGCGCCGCCTTCATCGTGCCGCTGTTCGCGGTGATGGGCAGCATCGGCGGACTGGCCATGGGCATCGTGTGCCGCATCACCCACTGGCCGAAGCAGACCCTCTATGGCTTCGCGCTGCTGCCGCTGGTGCTCGGCGCCATCGAGCCGAACCTGCCCAACCCCGACCGGTTCTCGAACACCTCGCGCACGCTCTTCATCGCCGCGCCGGCCGAGCGCGTGTGGCACGAGCTCAACGCCGCGCGCGACATCCGCCCCGCCGAGGTCGACGGCGCCTGGGCCTACCAGGTCGGCGTGCCGATGCCGGTGTCGGGTGTCACGGTCGACACGCCCGAGGGCCGCGTGCGCCAGGTGCGGTGGCAGAAGAACGTGCACTTCGAGGAAGTCATCACCGACTGGCAGCCCAACCGCCGGCTGCAGTGGCGCTTCCGTTTCTCGCCCGACTCCTTTCCCGCCGGCGCGCTCGACGACCACGTGATGATCGGCGGCCAGTACTTCGACCTGCGCGACGCCACCTACACGCTGACGCCGCGCGACGGCGGCACCGAGCTGCGCGTCGAGGTCTCGTGGCGGCTGAGCACCAGCTTCAACTGGTATGCGGACCGCGTCATGCACCTGCTGCTGGACGACGCGTCCGAGAACATCCTGCGCTTCTACAAGGCCCGCAGCGAAGGCACGGCCACGGCAGGCGCCATGATCCGTCCATGAACGAGAACACCCGCCCGGTCTTCCAGCAAGCGCTCGGCCCCGCCTGGGACCGGTTGGGCGACGCGATCCGCCGCCACTACACGATGGCGCCGCATTCGAACGACCACGTCTGCGTGCGCGGCACCATGCACGAGGTCCACCATGCGCCCTGGGCCGCGCTGCTGATGCCCTTCGGCCGGCTGTTCGGCGCCCTCGTGCCCTACACCGGGCGCGAGGTGCCGATCGAGGTCCACTACCGCTGCCGGCCCGACGAGCCGCACCTCTACTGGGACCGCATCTTCCGTTTCGCGGGCCGTGCGCCCTTCCACTTCCGCTCGCACATGGAACACGACGCGGCCGACGGCGCGCTGGTGATCGAGTACGTGCGCTTCGGCATCGGCATGCGCCTCGCGGTGAGCGCCGAGGACGGTGCGCTGGTGTTCCGCGACCGCGGCTACGTCTGGCGCTTGGGCCGCCTGCGCATCCCGCTGCCGCTGGGCCTGCTGATGGGCACGGCCTATGTCGAGGAACGGCCCGACCCGCGCGACCCCGACGCCTTCAGCATGCGCATGCTGCTGCGCCACCGCTGGTTCGGCGACGTGTTCCGCTACAGCGGCAGCTTCCGCCTGCCCGACGACCTTCCCTGCGACAGGTGATCCGCGCCGGCGCCACAATCGCCCCACCATGCCGCGCCGCCCCGAGAACCTCTACCCGCAGTACCACGCCCACGTCTATTTCGGCCCCGCCACCGTGGCCCAGGCCCGCGCGCTGTGCGAGCAGGCGGGCCGCGAGTTGATGGTGGTGGTGGGCCGGGTGCACGAGCGGCCGGTCGGCCCGCATCCGCACTGGAGCTGCCAGCTCGCCTTCGACGCGGCCGAGTTCGATGCGGTCATCGGCTGGCTCGACAGCCACCGCGACGGCCTCGACGTGTTCGTGCACGGCGTGACCGGCAACGACCTCGCCGACCACACCGATCACGCGATGTGGCTGGGCAACGAGAGCGCGCTCGACCTAAGGATGTTCCGGCACTGACCGGGACGGCGCGTCCTCCGCCGCGCCGTCGGCGGGCGCGCCGTGCACCTTGAAGAAGCGCGCGCCCTCCACCTTCTGCCCGATCGCCTGCTCGTAGGCCGCGCGCACCGCCTCGGGCTGCCCGGCCTGGCCGAAGAAATCCTTGAGATAGGGGCCGAGCAAGGGATGCGCCGCGAGCTCCCGGCGCGGCAGGCCCTTGGCCATCTCCTCGCGACAGGCCGAGGGCAGGAACACGTCGCGGTTCTTCCGCGGATCGCGGATCAGCCCCTTGGGCTCGTGCGCCGGGTCGGCCTGCATCGCCTCCAGTTCCTCGAAGAAGCGGCGCCGCATCATCACGATGCCCTTGTCGCTCTGGCCGAGCTTCTCGCGCGTGCGGTCGGTGACGGCGCCCTGCCCCACCCACACGGCGAAATCCTGGTTGGCGACGTGGCTGGTGATCCAGCGGCCCGTGACCGGATCCCGGGTGGGCCCGTACCACGACGGAATGCGTTCCTGCACATAGGGCTCCTGCTCGGTCGGCACGCGGCTCAACACCCACAGCACGCTCAGCGTGTGCTGGTCGTCGATCGGCACGCGCCATTCGAAGTGATGGCCGAGGAAGAAGCCGTTGGGCCACAGCGTGACGCGCCCCGCGGTCCACATCGGGTTGTCCTCGCGCTCGCCGCCGCGCAGCCGCCGGTAGACGAAGCCGTGCTCGAACTCCTCGAACGCGAGCTTCAGGTGCGTGGGCACGTACGGGCCTTCCTCGCCCTGCAGCCGCGTGGTCCAGTTGTTGTGCGTCCACTCGAAGTGCACCGGGTCGATCGAGTTCTCCTGGCACTGGAACCAGTTGCACGGGATCTCGGCGAACACCGCTTGCGCGAAACCGTTGGCGCAATTGAACAGCTCCCAGTCGGGCAGCAGCGGCGCGGGCTGCGGCCCCATGTAGGCCCACAGCAGGCCGGCCTTCTCCTGCACCGGGTAGGCCTTGATCCGCGTGTTGCGGCGCATGCGCGCGCCCGGATCCAGCGTCTCCTCGAAGGGCTGGTGCACGCACTGCCCGCCCGCGTCGTACTGCCAGCCGTGGTAGCTGCAGCGCAGCCCGCACTGCTCGACGTAGCCGTAGGCCATGTCGGCATTGCGGTGCGGGCAGCGCCGGTCGACCAGCCCGTAGCGGCCGCCGAGGTCCTTGTAGAGCACCAGGTCCTCGCCGAGGATGCGCAGCGGCTTGACCGCCTGCGCATCGAATTCGCTCGCACCGGCGACCGGGTGCCAGTAGCGGCGCAGGTAGTCGCCCATCGGCGTGCCGGGGCCCACTTCGGTCAGCAGGCGGTTCTTCTCTTCGCTCAACATCGTCGTCTCCTGGTTCCTGGTCAATCCGCACGGATGCCGAACTCGCGCACGAGCCGGCCGAAGCGCTGGTCGTCCTGCGCGATCTGCCGCGCCAGCACGGCGGGCGCGCCGCCCACCGGTTCGATGCCCAGCGTGGCCATGCGCGCCTGCACCTCGGGCATGCGGAGGATCTCGTTGAAGTGCGCGTTGAGCGCCTGCACGATCGCCTCCGGCAGCGCCCGCGGCCCGAGCAGGCCCATCCAGGCGTTCAGGTCCACGTCGCGCCAGCCGAGCTCGTACAGCGTGGGCACCGTGGGCAGCAGCGCCGCGCGCTGGCGTTGCGCCACCGCGAGCGGTAGCAGCTTGCCGGCCGCGATGTGGCTGGCCACGGCACCGGGCGTGATCCAGCCCACGCTCACATGGCCGCCCAGGGCATCGTTGACCACCGGCGCCACGCCGCGATAGGGCGCATGCACGAGCGCGATGCCGGCGTCGCGGTTGAACAGCTCGCCCGCGATGTGCATCGGCGAGCCCGCGCCCGGCGTGCCGTAGGTCAGCGCGCGCCCGGCCTTCGCGGCGGCCACGAGCTGGGTCGCGCTCTGCAGGCCGGTCGCGGGCGCCGTCACCAGCAGCAGCGGGATGTCGCCGGTCTTCACGATCGGCGTGAAGTCCCTGACCACGTCGTGCGCCACGCCGGGGCCGGCCTTGAGCACGTGCTGCGCGATCGGGAAGGTGCTGGGCGTGAACAGCAGCGTGTAGCCGTCGGCCGGCGCCTTCGCCACCCAGGCGTTGCCGATCATGCCGCTCGCGCCGGGCCGGTTGTCGATCAGCACCGGCTGACCGACGCGCTGCGACAGCTTCTCTGCATAGGTGCGCGCGATGGCGTCGGTGTCGCCGCCGGCCGGGTAGGCCACGACGATGGTGATCGGCCGCGCGGGCCAGGTCTCGGCGGTGGCGGTGGCGGCGAACGCGCTCAGCGCCGAGAACAGCGTCGCGGCCACCATCGTCCGGCGCCGGAGTGGATTCATCATGGGCTTTCCTTTCTTGCCTGTGCGTGGAGCCACGGGATCGGGGCCAGTGCAATGTAGGAAGCCGGGCGCGGGGCCAGAAGATATAGTTTCACTGAGTGAACCACTTCGGAGGCCGCGGCATGTCGGACACCCAGGGCGCGCAGGGCGTGAAATCCATCGACGCGCTGCGCCGCGGGCTCGAGGTGATGCTCGCGATCCAGCGCTCCTCGGCCGCCACGCTGTCGGAACTCAGCCGCCAGACCGGGCTGTCGAAGGCCACGCTGCTGCGCATCCTCAAGACGCTGCAGCAGGCCGGCTGGGTGGAGCGCAACGAACTCGAGAAGCGCTATGTGCCGACCTCGGCCGCCGGCGCCCCGGGCCCGCTCGTCGAGTGGCGCGCGCGGCTGTCGGCGCTGGCGGCGCAACCGCGCGCCACGCTGCAGCGCAAGGTGCCCTGGCCCACCGACCTCGGCGTGCGCGACGGCAGCGCGATGCTGATCCTCGACGCGCACCGCCCGATCAACGGGCTGGCCGTGAACTACCGGGTGCTGGGCTTTCGCCCGCCGATGCTGATGTCATCGCTCGGGCGCTGCTACCTTGCCTTCTGCCCCGAGGACGAACGGCGCCAGCTCCTCGCGGCGCTCGCGCGTTCGCCGCACCAGGTCGACCGCGACGCGCGGCGGCCCGAGAACGTGCGCCGCATGGTGGCGAACGCGCGCGCCCAGGGCTACGTGTCGCGCGACCCCACCGCCACCAGCATGGATTCGCCCGACCGCTTCGGCGCCATCTCGGTGCCGGTGCGGCTCGACGAGCGCGTGGTCGGCTGCATCAGCTGCGCCTGGCTGCCCGCGGTGCGCAGCGAGCGCGAGATGGTGGCGCAGCACCTGGCCGACCTGCAGGCGGCCGCGCAGGGCATCGAGCGCAAGCTGCGGCAGGCCGGCTTCGAGCCGGCGCCGCCCCCGGGCTGAATCAGAACTCCGCGTCGAGCTCGTCGATCTCGTCGGGCTCCTGCTTCGCCGCCGCCACCCATTCCTTCATCGCGGGCAACTCCATCACGCGCTTGCAGTAGGCCGTGCAGGCGCTGTCGAGCGCCACGTCGTAGCTCAGGAAGCGCGTGACCACGGGCGCGTACATCGCGTCGGCGATGCCCGGCTGCTCGCCGAACAGGTAGGGGCCGCCGTAGGCCTTCAGGCATTCGCGCCAGATCGCCACGATGCGGTCGATGTCGGCCTGCGCGCGCGACCACACCTTGAAGTTCTTGAAACGGGCCTTGATGTTCATCGGCAGCGCGCCGCGCATGGCCGCGAAGCCCGAATGCATCTCGCCGCAGATCGCGCGGCAGTGGGCGCGGGCCGCCACGTCGGCGGGCAGCAGGCCGGCCTTGGGCTTGATCTCATTGAGGTACTCGCCGATCGCCAGCGTGTCCCACACCTTCACCGAGCCGTGCTGCAGCGAGGGCACCAGCATCGAGGACGACAGCAGCAGCATCTCGGCCTTCATGGCCGGGTCGTCGGGCGGGATGATCTTCTCGCTGAAGTCCAGGCCCGCCAGCCTGCACATCAGCCAGCCGCGCAGCGACCAGGCGCCGTAGTTCTTGCTGCTGATGGTGAGAACGGGTTTGGCCATCGGGTGTGCTCCTTGGTGCCGGCAAGCGCCGCCGGTGGCCTGCGACGTGCAAGCCCTGTGCCACCCGTTCCATCCCGGTGCGCCCGGCCTTGGCCCGCAACTTGCCTCTGGCACTGCAACGCACCACAACCATGCTCTACCGCGTCTACCAGAATCAGGCCGACCTGCTCTCCCCGCTGCGGCTCGCCTCCCAGTACATGGCGCGCGCGCTCTGGCAGGACGGCAGCGAGCGCACCATGCAGCGGCGGCTGGCGGCGCAGTGCGAGGTGTTCTCGCGCATGCGGCTCACCCACAGCCGGCCGCCCTACGGCATCGCCAGCGTGCCGGTCGACGGCGACGAGGTCGCGGTGCACGAGGAGGTGGCGCTGAGCGCGCCCTTCGGCACCCTGCTGCATTTCAGGAAGGACGGCGACCATCCCACGCACCCGCCCGTGCTGCTGGTTGCACCGTTGTCGGGCCATTTCGCCACCTTGTTGCGCGAAACCGTGCGCACCCTGCTGCGCGACCACGACGTCTACCTGACCGACTGGCACAACGCGCGCGACGTGCCGCTGTGGCAAGGCCGCTTCGGCCTCGACGACTACACG
Source organism: Variovorax sp. GW821-FHT10D07 (assembly GCF_059415325.1). Classification (NCBI taxonomy): domain Bacteria; kingdom Pseudomonadati; phylum Pseudomonadota; class Betaproteobacteria; order Burkholderiales; family Comamonadaceae; genus Variovorax; species Variovorax sp. GW821-FHT10D07. Next base: position 756,648 of record NZ_JBWKMZ010000002.1, read on the forward strand.
CTGCAGCTCATGGCCTTCCTCGAGGCCGTCGGCCCCGGCGTCCACATGGTCGCGGTGTGCCAGCCCTGCGTGGCCGCGCTGGCCGCCACCGCGCTCATGGCCGAGGACGACAACCCCGCCACCCCGCGCAGCCTCACGCTGATGGCCGGGCCGGTCGACTGCCGCATCAACCCGACCGCGGTGAACCGCCTCGCCACCGACCGCCCGATCGACTGGTTCCGCCGCAACCTCATCAGCCACGTGCCGTGGCCGCATGCGGGCGCGATGCGGCGCGTGTACCCGGGCTTCCTGCAGCTCGCGGCCTTCATGAGCATGAACCCTGAGCGCCACAAGAAGCAGTTCGAGGACATGTACCGCCACCTGGTCGAGGGCGAGCTCGAGAAGGCGCACACCATCGGCAACTTCTACGACGAGTACCTCGCAGTCAACGACCTGCCCGCTGAGTTCTACCTCGAGACCGTGGAGCGCGTGTTCCAGACCTACGACCTGCCGCGCGGCCAGCTCACCGTGGGCGAGCGCACCGTGAACCCGGCCGCGATCCGCCGCACCGCGCTGCTCACGGTCGAGGGCGAGCGCGACGACATCTGCGCGGTGGGCCAGACCGTGGCGGCGCAGGACCTCTGCACCGGCGTGCGGCCCTACCTCAAGGCCCACCACCTGCAGGCCGGCGTGGGGCACTACGGCGTGTTCAGCGGCAGCAAGTGGAACGCGCAGATCTATCCGCGCGTGCGCGAGACCATCCACGCGGCGGCCGAGCTGCACTGAGCTACGGCTGCGGCAGCGCGGCCTCCACCGCCGCCGGCTGCGCCGGCCGCCCTCCCGCCTCCAGGTATTTCCAGTACGCCACGTACCCCGAGAGGTAGTGCTCCACGTCGTCGATGCGCACGCGGAAGCTGTGGTGGCGGATGAAGAAGCTGCCCACGATGCGCTGCGGATTGCGGAAGAACATCGCGAGCTCGGGCCAGAAGTGCCCGCTCAGCAGGTAGCGCGCGCGCTGCTCGAGCGCGCGGTAGAACTTCTCGATGTCGAAGCCCTCGAGCAGGTGCGCATGCGCGGGGTCGGCCTGCAGCCGCGTCACCATCTTCTGCGCCGCCATCATCAGCTCGAGCAGGGTCGGGAAGGTGGTGATACGGTTGAGCACGAACTCGAGGTGGTCGCGCACGTTGTCCAGGCCGAAGCGGAAGTAGCGCTCTTCCGGCCGGTACAGCGTGAGCTCGTTGACGCAGTAGCTGAGCCAGTGGTCGTGCGCCTCCCAGTGGCGCGCCTCGATGAAGTGCGCGAAGGCCTTCTCGACCGCGCGCAGCCAGCGCTCGTCGCGCGTCAGGCCGTAGAGGCGCATCAGTCCGAAGGCGGCCTCGCCGTCGTAGTAGATGATCCGGTTCTCCTCCTTCACGCGCAGGTCCGGATGGTGAAGCACGTGCACGAAGCGGCCGCTGGTCGGGTCCTGCATGTGCAGGATGCCGAGCGCGAGCTGCTCCATCAGCGGCAGGTACTTCCGGTCGCCCGTGAGCTCGGTGTACTTGACCATCGCGAGCAGGCACACGGCATTGCCGCCGAGCTTGATCTCGTCCTCGATGTCGACCAGGAACGCGGCCTGCGCCCCATCGGGCAAGGTGGCGGGCCGGATCAGCTCGCCGGTCAGGTGGCCCAGCGCGCGGTCGATCGCCGCCTTGTGCTCGGGCTTGCGCGTCAGCTCCCAGCCCTCGATCAGCGCATAGGTCGAGCTCGCATGGCGCAGCGCGTTGTAGGTGGGAATGGCGCGGTCGAAGCAGGGAAACCAGCCGTAGTGATAGGCGCCCGAGCTCTTGACCTGGCGCGCGAGGTAGGCGGTGCTGGTCTCGACGATCTGGCGCACGCGCGCCGCGTCCCAGGCCGGCAGCCGGCGGTAGCCACGGCCCACGCCCTCGTGCTCGATGCGGTGCGCCTCCTTGCCGTCGGTGAACACGGCGCGCGTGTCGAACACCCACACCGGCTGCTGCGGATCGGTGGGCCAGCTCAGTTCGCGCCCGTAGCGGTGCTGGCCGAACAGCCGGAGGTTCGCCGCGTTGGGCGTGGCCTCGTCGAACTTGCCGTCGTAGAGCACGGCATGGGCACCGATGTCCTGCTCGAGCATGGCCACCGACAGGTCGGCGTCGAAGGCGATGCCGCTGCGGAAGTAGTTGCGCTTGGTGGTCAGCAAGGCCTGCTGCAGCCCCTTCCAGTGCATCGCCTGCACCGTGTGGACCACGTCCGCGCGCAGCCAGATCGGCGCCGTGCTCTGCTTGCGCAGCCAGGTCTGCAGCAGTTGCGCGCCGCGGCGCCACACCTCGTCGAAGTTCCTGCCGCGCACCGTCACCACGTGCGCGCGCTCCTTGGCGTTGCAGGCCGACAGGAACAGCACGCCCGCGCCTTCCGGCGCCGCGGCCTCCATGCACTCGGCCCACGTCGCGGCCACCGCGGGCTTCGCGCACGCGAGCAGTTCACCCAGACTCATCGAAGATTCCTCACATGGCTTCCATCGGCTGGCGATGCGATGGCTGCGCGCATTGTCCCTCGTCCCGGCGTCATTCCCAGGGCCGCGCGGACGCGGCTTCGTACTCCTGCGGCGTGCCGCAGAAGACGATCTGCTCCTGCCCGACCAGCTGCTCGTAGGCCACGCGCGCGCCACGCGCGATCAGCGCGTTGTAGCAGGGCGCGATGTAGTACTCGCCGCGGATCAGCAACTGATGCTGCTGCTGGTGCGCGAAGGCCTCGTCGAAGACCCGCGCATCGGCGAAGTGGTAGAGGCCGTCGCTGCACAGGCTGGAGATGCGCTCCTTCTCGGTGGTGCGCAGCACCGAGCGATCGGGCCCGGGCTCGACGAAGGACCAGTGCTCGCCCTCGCCCTCGAACACCTCGAGGTAGCCCGCGGCGCCGTCGGCCAGCGCCGACTTGCGGAAACCGGGCCGGATGGTGTCGATGTTGAAGACGTAGAGCGCCTCCTCGCTGCGCAGCGCCCGCAGCCCGCGGTGCACCGAGTCGGCCTGACCCAGCGTGTCGCCATCGAGCTCGACGATGTGGAAGGACTTGACGCCCAGCGCCTTGAGTTCGCGCACCAGGAACTCGACCACGTCGTGGTCGCGCCGCACCACGAACAGGAACAGGTCGTCCTGGAAGTAGCGCTCGAAGGACTTCACCACATGGAAGAACACCGTGCGCCCGTGCAGCGGCAGCCGGTACTTGGGCAATGCGTAGCCGGCCTCGGTGAAGCGGCGGCTCCTGCCCATCATCGGTATCACGAACATCGCTCAGTGCTCCATCTGTTCGTACAGGCGCAGCGCATTGGCCAGCATCGCGCGCTGGCGGCGCGGCGCGTCCTGGTGCAGCGGCAGCATCGACAGGAACAACAGCACCGTGATCGGCGCCACGTGGCGCGCGGTCATGCCGTTGAGCAGCGGCAGCGCCGCGAACAGCTTCTGGATCGCGGCCACGTCCTCGTCGGCATGGATGCGCAGGCGGAAATCCAGCCCCGTCCCGTCGTCGATCTCGAAGGCATCAGCCACGATGTAGTCGTACAGCCCCAGCACCGAATGCGCGAGCTTGGCGAGGTCGTAGCGCAGGTCGCCGACGAGCCGCGGTTCGTCGCGGAAATTGAGACCGCGCGGGTCGATCAGCTTGATGCAGTCCGAGCGGGTGTCGAACAGGATGTTGCTGAAGCACAGGTCGCCGTGCATCACGCCCGGCACCAGCGGCACGCGCGCCGCGGCCTCGAGGCAGCGCTCGAGGATCTCGGCCAGCGAGGGCAGCGCACGTCCGTTGAGCCGCGTGGGCGCCGACAGGCTCATCCCGCTCGCGGTGGCATAGGCATCGAGCCGCGCCCGCGTCTTGTCGCCCAGCATGCCGCGGCTGTCCTGCGCCACCGCCTGGCGCTCGCGCTCGCCCAGCGGCACCGCCGTCTGGCAGGCCGCGAGCCAGTCGGCCAGGTGCCTGAACACGCGCGACCAGAAGGCGGTGGAGTTGCGGCCGTGCACGTAGAGCTCGTTGAGCGGCGCCATGCACAGGTACTCGAGCTCGTAGCCATAGCCGCCGTCCCCGTCCTCGACCGCGCCACGGTCGAGCAGTTGCGGGACGTACACGCGCAGCCGCGGCGGCAGCGCCTCGAACCAGCGCGCCTCGGCCTCGAGCTTGCGCGGCTGGCTGCCGGTCTTGCGCACGCGCCGGTCGCCGATGGCGAGGTCGTTGAAGGCGCGCTGCGTGGTGATGCGCGCGCGCGAGCGGTAGAAGGTGTTGACGTGGCCGAAGTCCGACCACAGCGCGGTCTGCACGCGTTGCAGGTAGCAGGCCTCGTCGTAGGCCGAGACCGCGCGCTCGAACGAGCCGCGCGCGGCCACCAGGCATTTGGCGAGCCGGCTGACCGACTGGAACGCGAAGTAGCCGCACCACACGCGCACCGCGGTCTCCGAGCCGTGGTCCACCTGCCAGTCGTAGTCGTCGGCCGACTCGGCCACGCTCAGGCAGTCCCAGCCGGTCGGCAGGTCGCTGATCAGCGTGTCGCCCAGCAGCAGCCGCATGCCGTCGTCGTAGCGGCCGACGGTGTTGATCGAGAACAGCAGCGAGTCGGCCAGCGTGAGCCCGTCGGGCACGCGCAGCACCTGGATCGCATGGGCCTCGAGCGCCTGCGCGTCGCGGTGCGAGACGGCATGGCTCTCGGGCAGCGAGAGATAGATGGGCTCGCCCGGGAAGTGCCTTGCCAGCAGCGCGGCCTGGTGCACGAACAGCCGGTGGTTGGCCACCGGCAGGAAGGCCGGCGGCAGGCGGCCGAACTCCGACTGCAGCTCGGAGTCGACGTAGGCCGCCGAGGTGACGACGATCACTTCTCGTGCTCCAGCAGCCGGTCGATCTCCTCGCGGCTGTACTTGAGGAACTCCGAGGGCCGGATCGCGCGGTCGTCGACGTAGAAGCCCTCCTCGCCGCACCAGGGCTTGCCGACGTGGATCTCGTCGTAGGGCACGTCGTGGCGGGCCAGCCAGTCGATGATGATCGGCAGCGTGTGGGCGTTGATGCGGCCGACGTTGCCGCCGAAGCTGTTGACGTTGCGGCTGGTGTAGATCGAGATCGCGAAGCCCTGCTCGCGGTAGCTGCGCAGCCGCTCGATCATGTCCTCGCGCGGACGGGCATTGGGGTAGTCCTTCTGCTCCGCCACGCACAGCGTGTGGTCCAGGTCGAAGATCAGGCGTTTCAAGTGGGGCTCCTCTAATTCTGGTTCGCGGCGGCCGGATCGATGACCAGGAAGCGCGCGATTTCGTCGTTGTGGCGTACGCCCGAGGCGGCCACCGCGCGCTGCACCACTCGCATGAGCCGCGGGTTGTGCGCCGTGTCGCGCTGGTCGGCGTCGGGCCATTGGTAGGGCGGCAGGCCGCGCTCGCGCGCCACGGCCTCGGTCTCCTCGCCGAAGGCCTGCAGGATGCGCAGCATCAGCGCATGGCCGCGCCAGATCTCGTCGCGCACCACCGGGCTGCCGTCGGCGAAGCGGCGCGCGCGCAGCTCGTCGGGCATGGCCATCGGCGGTTCGCCGGCCTTGGCCAGTTCGGCCAGCCGGTTCCAGAAATGCCGCACGTCGTAGGGATTGGGATTGGCGAACACGCGCGCGCGCAACTCGGCCGGCGTGGCCGGCAGCGGCGTGCTCCACAAGGTGGGGTTGCGCCGGTTCTCGGCCAGCGTCACCCACTCGGCCCACTTCGCCATGCCCTCGAGGTACCAGCTGGCGCGGAACATCGCGTGGCCGTACTGGAACAGATGGAACAGCTCGTGCGGGATCAGGTAGTCCTTCACCCGCTCGTGGTTGCCCGCGAGCGCGGCATTGATGGCGATCGAGAGCGTGCAGCGGTCGGCGCGCGCGCGGCTGCCGGGGTAGCGGATCACGGCCGAGAACGAGAGCCCGCGCTTGTCGGCGACGCCGGGGCTGTAGGCGTCGAAGTTCAGCAGGTCGATGTCGATCGTCTCGGCCTGCCTGAAGCGCGGGCTGCGCAGCGGATCGCGAAAGCCGTTGGCCAGGTAGATGCGGCGCACGGTGTCCAGGTGCAGCGCGGCGTCCTCGACCATGTCGGGCACGCCGTTGCCGTTGAGGTCGACGCCGGTGTAGAGCGCATGCGGCCCCTCGAGCGCATAGAAGACGCGGATGCCGTTGAACTCGTGGCGCTGCGTCAGCGCCAGCCGGTGCGCATTCTTCGAGATGCGGCAGCCCGCGCCTTCGGGTCCCTGCTGCAGGCCCGGTTCGCGGTCGGCCTGGTCCTGCGCGCGCGCCGCGCCCGGCAGCAGGCCCAGGAACAGGGCCCACAGCACCGACAGGGCCAGCACGGCCTGCATGCGACGCACCCGTGTCACCGCGGCGCCGCGCCGGCCAGGGCGTTCCACAGCAGGCGGTCCATCTCGCTGGCCGGGCCCGCGGGCAGGTCGGCCGACAGCATCGCGCGCAGCTCGCCGCGGCCATAGGCGGCGGCGGGCACGGCCTCGACGGCATGGATGTTTTCGAGCGGCCGCCGCCGCACGCCCTGGAACAGCAAGGCATGCGCGAGCGAGCAGTGCGAGCGCAGCCGCTTCGGAAAGCCGAACCAGTTCTCGCGGATCGCCTGGGTCTGCAGCCCCAGCGTGTTGGCGTAGCAGCCCATGGCTTCGGGCGAGCCGACCGCGAACTGGTCGCCGGCATAGAGCGTCTTGGTCACCGCGAGGTGGTTGAAGAACAGCACGCGCTGACGGCGGCAGGCCTCGGCCATGCCGGCCCAGTCGGGCGCGGCCGTGCCGGCGCGGAAGGCGCGGTCGGGCCGGATCCGGATCACCAGGTCGTAGTCGCCGCCGTCCTCCAGCATCAGGCGGTGCGCTTCCTGGATCTTGTAGAACATCTTGAGCTGGTTGTTCGTGTCGTGCTCGAACTCGGGCTGCCGGTGGTTCTCGATCGCCACCACCGCGTCGGCGCCGTACACCGCGCGCAGGTCCGCTTCGCCGAGCGTCGACGACACCTCGAGCCGGGCGAAGAAATTCGGATAGGCCTTCTTCATCGCGGCCAGCCCGTAGCGGAAACCGGCCTGCCGGTAGGCCTCGGCGAAGGGCACGAACTTGAAGATCCGGTCCACGCCGTTGCCCGACATCGGATCGGGAAAGCGCCAGCCCGTGTCCTCCCAGGTATGGACGAAGTACTTCACCTGGTGGCCGTCCAGCCCCAGGTGCTTCCAGGTCTGGAAGGCGGCCGCATAGCCGCGCATCTGGCCCGACACGCAGACGGCGATGCGCAGCGGCGCGCCCGCGGCCGGCGTCGGGGGCTCGGCCCGCGCCGCGCCGGATTCGAAGGCGCGCGCGATCCTCGCGCTGGCGCGCGCCTGCCTCGCCTGCTTGCCTCCCCCGGCCGGCGGCAGGCTGCGCACCTGCGCGAGGATGCGTTCGTACAGCGCCTCGTCGAACAGGCCATAGCCGAGGATCAGCAGCCGGCAGATCGCCGCGTCGCTCAGGCAGCGCAGGCCCTGCGCGTCCTCCAGCAGGTCGTTCGCGAAGGCGCGCAGCAGCGCGCCGTTCGCGGGCAGCACACTCTGGAAGAAGCGGCACAGCGTCTCGTGGTCGCAGCGCTGGAACAGCTCGACCAGCATCTCGCGCCGCAGGTCGTCGCCGTAGCCGCGAAAGCCCTCGACCGCGAGCATCAGCGCGGTGCGGTCGCGCGGGTCGGCGAACTCCCGGTGCTCGAACAGCGGCCGGGCCACGCCGGCCAGGCTGCGGTAGCTCGCGCCCTGGTGCCGCTTGAGGCCCGCGAGAAAGCTCGCGAAGGCGAAGGGAAAGGCCTCGAGGGCCTGGGCCAGCCGGGCCGCATGGCCATCGATCTGGCCCGCGATCATCTGCACCGCGCCCGCGTCCATCTCGCCCTGGGCGGGAAAGTGGCGCGCCCAGGTCTCGCCGCCGCGCAGCTCGAGCGCCGCCGCGACGTTGCCCGAGAGCACCAGCGCCTCGTGGTAGCGCAGCACGATCTCCTTCTCGAACGCATGGCCCTCGCCGAGCGCGCGGCGCAGCCGGTACAGGCTCAGCTCATGCTGATCGGCGCGCGCGAAGGCCGCCAGCGCGGCCTCCATGTCGGCGACCGAGGTCCAGGCCCCGGAGGCGATCGCTTCGAGCGGTGCGTCTTCCCGCCACATCGCTCAGGCCGCCAGCGCGACGGCTTCGGCCTCGCGCACCACCGGCAGCCAGGGGGCGGCCAGCATGCCGATCGGCGGCGGCGTCTCCAAGCTCATCAGCAGGTGGGCGCGGCTCGACGGCTGGTTGCTGCGGTTGACGGCACGGTGGTGCACGTCCACGCGCACCAGCCAGGCCGAACCGTCGGCCGGCAGGTGCACGCTCTCGATGCTGCCGTCGGCGCGCTGCCATTCGAAGAAGCAGTTGGGGTTGGTGACGATCGGCACGTGCAGGCGCCAGGCCTCGCGCACGGCGTCGGTGTGCAGCGGCATCTCGTCGCCTTCGCTCTTGAGCTGCATGATGCGCGCGCGAAAGGGCTTGAGGCCGCGCGCCGACAGTGCGTCCATCACCTCGGCCAGGCAGCCCGAGCAGGCATCGGTGGGCTGCGTGCCGCGGCTGGGCATGGCGGCATTGGGATTGATGCGGCGGATGCCGTCGATCAGCGTGCCATCGCGGCTGGTCACGGCCCAGCCGATGTAGTCGACGCGGTTGTCGCGGTACTGCGTCGACGGCAGCTGGCGCACATGCTGTTCGAAGTGGGCGCGCAGCGCGTCGATGTCGATCTTGAAGTTCGCCAGCCGGGCGAACATGACGTCCTTGGATTGGTTCACGGCTCTCTCTCCTCGGTTCCTCTGGATGAATGGCCATCGCGGACGATGGCGCCGGCCCGCGCGCGTGGGCGATGCGCAATGGCTGCGCAGGCGCTGCACGCCGAAGCGGCAGCGCGGTCCGGGCACGGGGCCGGACCTAGGCGAGGAAAGAGGAAAGGCGCGGCGGCCGCTTGGGCGGCGCGAGGAAGGTCGAGGAGGAGAAGGAGGCGAAGGAGCGCGGCAGCGCGCCGGGCAGCACGATCAGTTCGAGCGCGTAGCCCTCGAACGCGACCTCGATGCCGTGGCCGATGTCCGTGTCGTCGGTGGACACCGAGGCGGACACGGAAGTGCCCGCGCCGCGCGGAAAGTCATCGCTGGAGGCCGAGGCATCCGACCACAGCGTCTGCGCGACGAGGTCGTGATGCAGGCCGGCTTCGACGAGGATCTGCGCGAACACCACCACGGCCTGACAGCACAGAAGGACCGCGAGGACGAGCGCGATGAGCGGGCGAGACATGACCGCGAAATCTTAGCGGCAGATGCCCTGTCTAAGAAACAATTCGTTGACCTTTACGCAGGTATTCGGCGCACCGAAAACTACGGTTTACGGTGGGTCCTCGCACCCTTGGCGACCCGCCGCACCGGCCGTTCGCCGGCCTGCGGCAGGCGCTCGCGCAGGAAGTCGATCAGCGCCTGCGCCGCCACGTTGCGCATCGGCCCGGGCAGGTAGGCCAGCACCACGCGGCGCTCGATGCGCGGCTTCGACAACGCCAGCACCACCAGTTCGGGATCGCGCAGCGAGGCCGTGTACAGGCGCGGCATCAATCCCAGCGCCTGCCCGCCGCGCACCAGCGCATAGAGGGTTTCGGAATAGCTCACGCGCAAGGGCTCGAGCCCCTGCGCGAACTGGGCGCGCGCGGGATTGCCGAGCGCCGGCATGCTGCCGCTCTCGAACAGCACCAGCCGCTCGCGGCCGATGCGCTCCCAGTCCGTTTCGCCGGCCGCGGCCAGCGCATGGTCGCGCCGTACCACCAGCACCAGCGGATCGCGGAACAGGTCCACGCATTCGAGCCCGCCCGGCGGCTCGGTGATGGCGGCCACCGCCATGTCGAGCTGGCCGCTGCGCAGTTCGGCCAGCAGCGCGGTCGAGGGCGCGTCGCGCCACGACAGCTCGACCTCGCCGAGGCGTTCGGCATGCGCCGCCGCCAACTCGCTCGCGGCCGCGGCCACGCGCGCGGCGGCCGAGGGGATCACGCCGATGCGCACGAAGGCCCGGCCACGCCGCACCGTGCTCTCGATGTCGCGCAGCGCCACCTCGACCGTGTGGACCAGGAAGTCGGTGCGCGCCAGCACCTCGGCGCCCAGCGGCGTGAGCTCGACGCGGTGCGTGGAGCGCGTGAGCAGCTGCGCGCCCAGCAGCTTCTCGACCTGCTTGATCGCATTGCTGAGCGCGGGCTGGGTGATGGCCAGCCGCCGCGCGGCACGGCCGAAGTGCGCCTCCTCGACCAGCACCGAGAAGCACTGCAGCTGGCGCAGCGTGAGCGCGCGCAGCGGCAGCGAGGACGCCGCCGGTTCGGGCGCCGGCAAGGGCTTGGGAGCGCGCGGGGAGGTGGCCATGCTTATAGATCCGGCGAATCAAATTATAGAAATTCAAAATTTTCCTTATCGCCTCGCCCTCACTAGACTGGCCCGCATGACCGCCAGCCCCTCCGCCAGCCCGTCTTCCGCCGCCCACGGCTTCGACCTCGAAGCCCTGTTGCGCGCCATTCCCAAGGTCGAGCTGCACTGCCACCTGTTCGGCACCGTGCGCCACGAGACCTTCAAGCAGCTCAACCTGCGTGCCGGCTCGCCGCTGGCGGCCGACGAGATCGAGGGCTTCTACACGCGCGGCGAGAAGCCCGTGGGCGTGCTGCGCGTGCTGCGCGCGCTCGACGCCGAGCTGGTGCGCAACCCCGACGACCTGCACCAGCTCACGCTCGAATACCTGCAGGATGCCGCGCAGCACAACGTGCGCCATGCGGAGTTCTCGTGGAACCCGACCGGCACCGTGCAGGTGTCGGGCATCCCCTATGCGCTCGCGCAGGGCGCGATCGTGCGCGCGATCCGCGATGCGAAGCAACAGTTCGGCATCGACGGCCGGCTGATCGGCGCCATCGACCGCGAGGCCTCGCCCGCGGCCGCGCTCGAGATGGTCGAGTGGATGGCCGCGAACCGCTGCGACGAGGTGATCGGCATCGGCATCGACTACCGCGAGGTCGACCGGCCGCCCGAGCTCTTCACCGAGGCCTACGCGCGCGCGCGGCAGGTCGGCCTGCGCACCACCGCGCATGCCGGCGAGTTCGGCATGCCCTGGACCAACGTGCGCACCGCGCTCGACGTGCTGCGCGTGGACCGCATCGACCATGGCTACACCGTGGTCGACGCACCGGAGTTCGCGCGCGAATGCGCCGAGCGCGGCGTGCTGTTCACCGTGGTGCCGACCAACTCCTACTACCTGCGCACCCTGCCGCCCGAGCGCTGGGCGCTCGACCATCCGATCCGCCGCATGCCGGGCCTGGGCCTGCGCATCCATCCCAATACCGACGACCCGACCCTGCACAAGGTCACGCCCACGCAGGCCTGGCTGATGATGGTGCGCGACTTCGGTTTCGGCCTCGACGACCTGCGCGGCTTCATGCTCAACGGCCTCGACGGCGCCTGGATCGACGAGACGCAGCGCCGCGACTGGCGCGCGCAATGGAGCGACGCCTTCGACCACCTGCGCAGCCGCCTCGGCGATGCGCCGCCCTCTTCCCAAGCCCACGCATGAAGCCCGCCATGAACCACCTCCGCCGTCCCCTGCTCGTGGCCGCGACGCTCTGCGCCGCGCTGCCCGCCCTGCTGCCCACCATGGCCTCGGCCCAGCCGGCCTGGCCCGCGGCCAAGCCGATCACGCTGATCGTTCCCTACACCGCGGGCGGCAGCGTCGACGTCAACGCGCGCCTGGTCGCCACGCGGCTGGCCGAGCGGCTCAAGCAGGCGGTGGTGATCGACAACGTGGCCGGTGCCGGCGGCGCCATCGGCGTGGCCAAGGCCGTGGCCGCCGCGCCCGACGGCTACACGCTGGTGGTCGGCCCCGACAGCGCGATCGCCATCGGCCGGCTGGTCAACCCCTCGGCCTTCCGCTTCGATCCGCTCAAGGACCTGGCGCCGGTTGGCCTGCTCAACACCGCGCCGATGGTGCTGGTGGCGCGCCCCGGCCTGCCCGCGAAGAGCTATGCCGACTTCGTGCAGCTCGCCAAGGCCGCGCCCGGCAAGTACAACTACGCCACCTCGGGCGTGGGCACCGTGCTGCAGCTCGCGATGGAACTGCTCAAGCAGCGCAGCGGCATCTTCGTGACCCACGTGCCCTACCGCGGCGGCGCGCAGATCGCCACCGACGTGATCGGCGACCAGGTCGACCTTGCGATGCTCGTGAGCACCAGCGCCATCCCGCACGTCAACGGCAAGCGGCTGCAGGCCCTGGGCATCACCGGCGCCAAGCGCCTGCCCGCGCTGCCCGGCGTTCCCACCTTCGACGAGATGCCCGGCCTCAAGGGCTTCGACATGGTGAGCTGGGCCGGCATCTTCGCGCCCGCGAAGACGCCACCCGCCATCGTCGCGCGCCTCAACCAGGAACTCGAGGCCGTGCTGCAGGAGGAAGGCGTGCGCACCAAGCTCGCCGAACAGGGCGCGCTGCCGGGCAGCGGCACGCCCGAAGCCTTCGGCCGCTTCGTGCAGGCCGAGTACGCGCGCAACCAGAAGATCGTGCAGACCGCCAACATCAAGGAATGAGCGCGGCGCGGCCGCCATGGCGCATGATCGATCGCCGCACCGTCACCGGCCTTCGGAGATCGACCCCATGCCGACCGCGTCCCCGCTCCCGCGCCTTCGCCTGCTGCTCGCTGCCCTGCTGCTGCCCGCCCTGCTCGGCGCCTGCGCCAGCCTGCCGCCGCCCGTGGCGCAGGCGCCCGTCGCCGCGATCGCCGACTACGCCGCCACGCCCCTGAACGCCATCGCGCAGCAGGCACTGGCACCGGGCGCCCAGTCCGGCTTTCGCCTGCTGCCCTACGGCCCGACCTCCTTCGCCAGCCGCATCGAACTCGCGAAGCTCGCCACCCGCAGCCTCGACGTGCAGTACTACCTGCTGGCCGGCGACAACACCGGCCGCGCGCTGATGCGCGCGCTGCGCGATGCCGCCGCGCGCGGCGTGCGCGTGCGGCTGCTGGTGGACGACCTCTACACCACCGGCGAGGACGAACTGCTGCTCGGGCTGGCCAGCCATCCGAACGTGGAGGTGCGCCTGTTCAATCCCTTCCCGGCCGGCCGCGGCAGCGACCTCACGCGCTTCGCCGCCTCGGCCATGGATTTCGAGCGCATCAACCGGCGCATGCACAACAAGCTGTTCGTGGCCGACAACGCCGCCGCCGTGGCCGGCGGGCGCAACATGGCCGACGAGTACGTGATGAACGCCAGCGCCAGCAACTTCATCGACATGGACGTGTTCGCCGCGGGCCCGGTGGTGCGCGAACTCTCCGACGCCTTCGACCACTACTGGAACAGCGAGGCCGTCTATCCCGTGCAGCGCATCGCGCGCAGCAGCCTGTCGCCGGCGCAGCTGCGGCAGGCCTTCGAGGAGCGCACCGCCACCGCGAAGCCGCCGCAGGCGCCGCGCATCCCGGCCGACGGCATCATCCCCAACGCGACCGAGGGCGAGCCGGCCTCGATCCCGCTCGAGATGGTGCCGATGATGAACCTGCCCTTCGAGCTGGCCGAGCGCAGGCTGAGCCCGCTGCTCATGGCCGACGCGCGCGTGCTGTTCGATCCGCTGACCAAGACCCAGGGCTGGAACGAGCGCGAGAACTCGAACAAGGGCACCGTCACCGAATCCGTGGTGCGCTGGTTCCGGACCGCGCGCCACACCATCAAGATGGTGTCGCCCTACTTCGTGCCCTCCGACGCCGCCGTCGTCAGCCTCGCGGAAGCGCGCGCCGAGGGCCTGCAGGTCGAGCTCGTCACCAACTCGCTGGCCTCCACCGACGAGCCCTGGGTCTATGTCGGCTACTGGCCGCACATCCACCGGCTGCTCGAGGCCGGCGTCGATATCTACGAGCTGAGCCCCTCGCTGAGCGTGCACCGCGGCAAGCTCGGCCTGTTCGGCCACGGCACCGGCGCGCTGCACATGAAGAACGGCATCGTCGACCATCGCCAGGTCTTCCTCGGCTCGATGAACCTCGACCCGCGCTCGGCACGGCTCAACACCGAGCTGGGCCTGATCATCGACAGCCCCGACATGGCGCGCCAGCTCGAGAGCTTTGCCGACACGCGCAGCTTCTACCGGCTGCGGCTCGACGCCAATGGCCGGAACGTCGAGTGGGTGGACCAGGACGACGACACGCGCGTGTTCGACGTGCCGCCCGAGACGACGGCGTGGCAGCGCTTCAAGCTGAGGCTGCTGGGGCCGTTGATTCCGCAGAGCCAGTTGTAGCCGGCGCGCGCCGCATCCGGGCGACGGGCCACTACCATGCCCGCATGTCCCGCTCCGAACGCCTGCTCGCACTGCTCCAGACCCTGCGCCGCCATCGCCGGCCCATCAGCGGCCAGGCCCTGGCCGAACAGCTCGGCGTCAGCCTGCGCACGCTGTACCGCGACATCGCGAGCCTGCAGTCGCAGGGCGCGCTGATCGAAGGTTCGCCCGGCCTCGGCTATGTGCTCAAGCCGGGCTACGTGCTGCCGCCGCTGATGTTCGGCCCCGAGGAGATCGAGGCGCTCGCGCTGGGCCTGCGCTGGGTGGCCGACCGCGGCGACAAGGCCCTGTCCGGCGGCGCGAACGATGCACTCGCGAAGATCGCCGCCGTGCTGCGGCCCGCACTGAAGCGCGAACTCGAGGCCTCCTCGCTGCTCGTGGCCGTGGGAGCGAAGCGCGCGCCGGCCGCGGTCGAACCCGATCTGCTGCGCGCCGCGATCCGTGCCGAGCACAAGCTGCGGATCGGCTACAGCGATCCCGACGGGACCGCATCGCAACGCGTGATCTGGCCCTTCGCGCTCGTGTACTTCGAACAGTCGCGCGTGCTCAGCGCCTGGTGCGAACTGCGCAACGACTTCCGCAACTTCCGCGCCGACCGCATCCTCGCCGCCGAGATGCTCGATGCGCGCTACCCCCAGCGTCGCCAGGCGTTGCTCAAGGCCTGGCAGCAGCGCGTGCGCGAGAGCGGCCGCACGATACTGCCGGAATTTGACATGCCCTCTTCCTAAGCTCGCGTCATCGTTCATTCATCAGGAGATCGGCGTGAAGTTTGCATCCGTGCGTCTAGTCACTCAACAATTCGAAGCCCTCGTTGCGTTCTACGCGCGCCTGTCGGGCACCGAGGCCACACGCCTGGCCGATGGCTTCGCGGAGATCCGGCTGGAGGGCGCGACGCTGGCCATCTCCGAGGAGCATCTCGTGCAGCGCTTCAATGCCGGGGCCGCGACCGCCGCGTCGAACCGCTCGGCGATCCTCGAGTTCGAGGTCGCCGATGTCGAGGGCACGCTGGCGCGCATGGCGGAAGCGGCCGAGGTCGTGATGCGGCCGACCACGATGCCGTGGGGCAACCGGTCGCTGTTGCTTCGCGATCCGGATGGGAGCCTGGTGAATGTGTTTTCGAGGCCGGCGAACTAGCGAGGGCCCGTCGGCGTTACACGCGTTACGGCCGAGACGTCCCTCGCCTGCCAGTCGGAGGACACGAACGCCGGTCTTTTCTACGATGGCGATCCATTCCCCGTCCCTTCCATGAAAAGTCCGCTTCGCCTCCTGCCCATCACCCTGTTCGCCCTGCTCGCCACCCTCGCAGCCACCACCCACGCCCGCACCCTCTGCACCGCCATCGCCGACGCGACCACCGGCCAGTTCATCGTGAAGCAAGGCCGCTGCGACGAACGCGTCACCCCCGCCTCCACCTTCAAGATCGCGATCGCGCTGATGGGCTTCGACGCGGGCTTCCTCAAGAACGAACACGACCCCGTGCTGCCCTTCAAGGAAGGCTATCCGGCCTGGGTCGAAGGCTGGAAGCAGCCGACCGATCCGCAGCGCTGGCTCAAGCTCTCGGTCTTCTGGTTCTCGCAGCGGGTGACCGAATCGCTGGGTGCCGAGCGCTTCGCGCGCTATGCGAAGGACTTCGGCTACGGCAACGCCGACGTGTCGGGCGACCCGGGCAAGCACAACGGACTCGAGCGTTCATGGGTCGCGTCCTCGCTGCGCATCTCGCCGCGCGAGCAGGTCGAGTTCCTGCGCAAGCTGCTGTCGAACCGGCTGCCGGTGTCGCCGCACGCGATCGAGATGACGCGGCGTTCGATGGAGACGACCGAGTTGCCCGAGGGCTGGACGGTGCAAGGCAAGACTGGCGCGGCCTACCCGAAGAAGGCCGACGGCTCGCTCGATGAAGCCCATGGCTACGGCTGGTATGTCGGCTGGGCCACGCGCGGCGAGCGCACCGTGGTGTTCGCGCGGCTGACGCAGGACGACCGGAAGCAGGCGACGACACCGGGCGTCCGCACGCGCGACGCGCTGCTGCCGGCCCTGCCCGCGCTGATCGGTTCCGCCGCGAGATGACGACGGCACCTAGCCTCGGGCCGCGCAGCACGCGCATCGACGTGCTGCGCGGCATCGCGATCCTGCTGGTGCTGTTCCACCACTTCAACATCGCCTACCGGCTCGACGGCACCGTGCTGTCGCCACTCTTCGGCTGGGAAGCGGTGCGCGCGGTGGCGCGCAACGGCAACTACGGCGTCACGATGTTCTTCGTGATCTCGGGCTTCCTGATCACCTCGAACGCGCGGCGCCGCTGGGGCGCGCTGCAGGACGTGAAGGCACGCGCCTTCTACGGCCTGCGCGTGGCGCGCATCGTGCCGTGCCTGCTGCTCCTGCTGGTCGCGGTCAACCTGCTGGCCTGGGCGGGCGTGGCCATCTTCCAGAACCGGGCGCCGGCAGGCGCGACCCCGTTGCCGCTGTGGCTGGTCAACCTCGCCTCGCTGACCTTCTGGATGAACGTGGTGGTCGACAAGTACGGCTGGACCAACTACGCGCTCGGCGTGCTGTGGTCGCTGTCGGTCGAGGAGGTCTTCTATCTCTTCTTCCCGATCCTCTGCGCGCTGCTGCGCCGGGAGCGCCGGCTGATCGCCTTCTGGCTCGCAATCGCGGTGCTGGCACCGGTCTACCGCTTCCATCGCCAGGACGATGAAGGCGGCTACCTCTATGCCTACTTCGCGGCCTTCGACGGCATCGCGATCGGCTGCTGCACGGCGCTGCTCGCGGACTCGGTCGTTCTCTCCACGCGACTCAAGACGCTGCTGTCGTGGGTCGTGGCGATCGCCATGGCGTTCCTCTACCTGCGGTGGCCGATCGCGCAGAGCCATGTGCTCGGCGTGACGGCGATGGCGCTGGGCACGGCCGTGCTGCTCGCGACGATGAGCGATCGATCTACGGACGGCACGGCGCCCGCGCGCGGTCGCTGGCTCGCCACCGCCTTCGGATGGTTCGGCCGGCGCAGCTACGAGCTCTACCTGTTCCACCTGATCGTGCTCGGCCTGCTGCGGACCCTGTTCCCGCCCGCGCTCGCGAGCGGCGGCGACAGGATGTGGCTGCTCGGTGGCTACCTGCTGCTGTCGATGGCGCTGTGCGACGCCATCGCGCGCTGCTACAGCGAGCCGCTGAACCGCTGGCTGCGAGGCCGCTTGTCCACTTCACGCGCCTGAACCCCGCGGGTTTTTTGGTGCGCCGCAGCTAAGGGAAATTCCCCGAACCACCCTTCCCGGTCGCTCCGAATAATCGCGCCAGTCAACCAGGGTACTTTCGAGTAACCCCCGGTTTTCCTGGCGCCACGCGGCCTCCGCGCGGCATCGGTCCCTGGTCGTCGCCGCAGGAGTCGAATGTCTACCGAGCTGGTCGAATCGCCTTGGCAAAGCCGCGGAGAGCGGCAGCAGGATCGCCATGCCAAGAAGGACGCGGTGCTGCTGGCGGCGGCGCGGCTGTTCACGACCAAGGGCTTCCAGGGCACCTCGCTCGACGACATCGCGCGCAGCCTGCGCGTGACCAAGCCCACCGTCTACCACTACGTCGAGAACAAGGAACAGATCCTGTTCGAGTGCGTGCAGCGCGGGCTCGAGGCGCTGCGCGCGGGCATCCTCGAGGCGGCGCGGCGCGGGCTGCCGCCGCGCGAGCGGCTGCGCGTGGCGATGGAGAACTACGCGGGCATCGTGACCAGCGACTTCGGCCTGTGCGTGATCCGCGTCGGCGAGGACCCGCTGGCCGAGCCCAGGCGGCGCGAGCTGCGCGCGCTCAAGGGCGAGATCGACACCGAGTTCCGCGCGCTGATCGAGGCCGGCATGGCCGAAGGCTGGATCGCGCGCGGCGACGCGGCGATGGCCTCGTACACGGTGGTAGGCGCGCTCAGCGGCATCGGCCGCTGGTACCGGCCCGACAGCCATCCGGCGCGCAGCCTGCAGGATGCCGTGCGGCACTGCATCGAGATGCTCATGCACGGCGTGCTCAGCGCCCCGACGGAGCTGCGGCCCTCGCAGAGCTCCGCGTCCTCGTGGTCCCAGTGGGGAGATTCCATGCCCAAGATGCGACGTGAAGTGCACTTCAACGAGCGCGTGGTGCGCTGCTTCGCCGAGCGGCCCGCCAACGTGGCGCAGATGCTCGCCGACGCGGTGCGGCTCTCGCCCGAGGGCGAGGCACTGGTCTGCGACACGCTGCGCCTGAGCTGGCGCGAGCTGCACCATGCCACCACCAAGTGCGCGGGCGGCCTCGCACGGCGCGGCGTGCGGCCGGGCGACCGGGTGGCGCTCTACCTCTCGAACGGGCCCGAATTCGCGATCGCGGTGTTCGCCTGCGCCTGGCTCGGCGCGGTGGCGATGCCGGTGAGCGCGCGGGCACGCACGGCCGAGCTCGAGTTCTCGCTGGCCGACGCCGAGGCGGTGGCCATCGTCTGCTCGCAGGAGCTGCAGGCGCTGGTGCCCTCGCCCGAGGCGCTGCCGCTGCTGCGCCTGCGCTTCGGCACCGGCGCCGCGCAGCCGGGCTTCGAATCCTTCACGGCGCTGATGCAGGCCGAGCCGCTGGCCAGCGCGCACGCGGCCGCCGAGGAAGACCTCGCGGTGCTGCTCTACACCTCGGGCACCACGGGCAAGCCCAAGGGCGCGATGCTCACGCACCTGAACATCGCGCACTCGGTGATGCACTTCGTGCACGCGATGAGCCTGGGCGAATCGGACCGCAGCATCGTCGCGGTGCCGCTGAGCCACGTCACCGGGCTGGTGGCGCAGCTCTACACCATGCTGCATGCGCGCGGCTGCGCGGTGCTGATGACGCAGTTCAAGGCCGCCGAGTTCGCGCGACTGGCGGCGGCCGAGCGCATCACGCACACGATCATGGTGCCGGCCATGTACAACCTGTGCCTGCTGCTGCCGGACCTGCAGGCGCACGACCTCTCGGCCTGGCGCATCGGAGCCTATGGCGGCGCCTCGATGCCCACCGCCACCATCGAGGGCATCGCGGCGCGGCTGCCGGGCCTCACCCTGATGAACGCCTATGGCGCCACCGAGACCTGCTCGCCCGCGACCATCATGCCGCCCGGCATGACGGCCGAGCACCGCGACAGCGTCGGCCTGGCCGTGCCCTGCGGCGAGATCTGCGTGGTCGACGAGAACGGCAACGAGGTGGCACGCGGCGAGGTCGGCGAGATCTGGATCGCGGGCCCGATGGTGGTGCCCGGCTACTGGCGCAACCCGCAGGCCACGGCCAGCGAGTTCCGCGGCGGCTACTGGCGCTCGGGCGACATCGGCAGCATGGACGCCGACGGCTACGTGCGCATCCTCGACCGCAAGAAGGACGTGATCAACCGCGGCGGCTACAAGATCTTCTGCGCCACGGTCGAGAACACGCTGATGGAGCATCCGCAGATCGTCGAGGCCGCGCTGGTGGGCGTGCCCTGCGCGGTGCTCGGCGAGCGCGTGCATGCCTTCGTCTGCGTGAGCGAGCTCGACGAGCGCACCCAGGCCGCGGCCCTGCAGGCCTTCTGCGCCGAGCGGCTGTCGGACTACGCGGTGCCCGAGACCTGGACCATCGGCACCGAGGCGCTGCCGCGCAACCTCAACGGCAAGGTCATGAAGCGCGAGCTGCGCCAGTCGCTGCACGCGGCCCTGAGCTGAAGCGAGGCGCCCCCACCATGACGACGAAGAAATTCAAGGCCACGCAGCAGGGCATCGTGTCGGCGCTGTTCGCGCTGCTGTTCGCGGGCTTCGCGGCGTTCCTGCCGGGCTTCGCGCAGATCGACAACCTGCTCACGCTGGTGCAGAACGTGGCCTTCCTCGGCATCCTGGGGCTGGGCATGGCCGTGGTGGTGATCGGCCGCGGCATCGACATCTCGATGATCGCCGCGCTGGCCGTACCCTCGGGCCTGCTGCTGCAGCTGGTGCAGAACGGCCATCCGCTCGGCTCGGCCTTCCTGATCGCGCTGGGCCTGGCGCTGGCCTTCGGGCTGGTCAACGGCTGGCTGATCGCCTATGCCGAGGTGCCGTCGCTGTTCACCACGCTGGCCTCGGGGCTCTTTCTCGCGGGGCTGGGCCAGGCCTACTTCTTCCAGCTCGAGGTGGTGCAGTGGCCGGCCGCGCTCGACCCCGCGGCCTGGCTGGGCCGCGGCACCCTGGCCGGGGTGCCGACACCGGTCGTGATGTTCGGCGTGGCGGCCGCGGCGATGGCCTTCTTCCTGCGCCGCATGCGCGCGGGCGCCTTCATCTACGCGATCGGCGACAACCCCTTCGCCGCGCGCGCCACCGGCCTGCCGACGCGGCCGATGGTGCTGCTGCAGTACGTGCTGGCGGCGCTGATCGGGCTGTTCGCGGGCGTGGTGATGGCGGCCTCGGTCAGCAGCATGCCGACGCGGATCTTCAACTCCACCATGATCTACGACGTGGTGCTGGTGGTGGTGCTCGGCGGCATCGGCCTGTCGGGCGGCCGCGGCGGCGTGTTCAACGTCGTGATCGGCACGCTGCTGATCGGCACCATGCTCAACGGCATGACGATCATGGACCTCTCCTATTCCGTGCAGAACATCGTCAAGGGCGTGGTGCTGCTGGCCGCGATCCTGATCGACTCCATGCTCAACCCGCGCAACGAAGAGACCGCGCAGCAGGGCGACATCTGATCCCCGGGTCCGCGAGCGGACCCACCTCGTTTTCCGAAGCCGGGCGCCAGGCGATTTTGGCGTCATCCGAGACCACCGAAAAAAGGAGACATGCAATGCACTTCGTTCGCACACTCGCCGCATCCGCCAGGCTCGCGGGCATCGCGCTGGCACTGGTTGCCGTATCGCAGCACGCGGCCGCGCAGGGCAAGGGCCTCGACGAGCCCTTCCGCGACGGCTACAAGAAGGCGCTGGCCGGCAAGACCGTGGGCTACATCCCGGTGGCCATGGGCTTCGACCTCGCGCAGGGCTGGTACAACGGCCTCAAGAAGGAGCTCGAGCCCGCCGGCATGAAGGTGGTGGCGCGCGATCCCAACTGGAACACCAACGCCGGCGCGCAGGCCTTCACCGCGCTGATGGCCGAGAAGCCCGCGGTGATCGTGATCCACAACCCCGACGTGCAGACCTACGCCAAGCTGATCAAGAAGGCCGAGGAGGACGGCATCTACGTGGTGCAGATCAACATGCGCTCGGTGCAGCCCTCGACCGTGTTCGTGGGCGCCGACTGGGTCGACGTGGGCGAGCGCAATGCCGAGGCGGTGGTGCAGGCCTGCAAGGGCAAGTCGAACAAGATCGCCATCGTGCAGGGTGCGCCGACCGCGGCCACCAGCGCCTACACGCTCAAGGGCGTGGAGAACGTGCTGGCGAAGAACCCGCAGATCAAGGTGGTGTCGAACCAGGCCGCCGACTGGGACGCGGCCAAGGCCAAGGGCCTGACGCAGACGGTGCTCAAGCAGAACCCCGACCTGTGCGGCATCGTCGGCTTCTGGGACGGCATGGACATCGGCACCGCGGCCGCCATCAAGGAAGCGGGCCTGACCGGCAAGGTCTACCTCGCCACCTCGGGCGGCGGCGAGCAGAAAGGCGCCTGTGACCAGGTCAAGTCGGGCGCCTTCGACCTCGACGTGAGCTACGACGTGCCGACGCAGGCCGCCAACATGGCCGCCATGATCAAGTGGCTGGTGCAGGGCGGCATGAAGCCCGGCGCGGCCAAGCAGAACATCTACACCACGCTGATCCCGATCACGAAGGAGAACGCGGGTGCCGACGGCACCTGCTGGAAGCTCACCGCCGCCAAGTGACGCCGACGCCGGAGCCGCACCGATGAACGAGACCCTGACGCGCCTGCGCTACCGCTGGTGGCCCGACCACTGGGTCGGCGAGATCCTGTCCAAGCGCTGGACCGAGACCGCGATCCCGGTGCTGCTGCTGGTGGCGGTGCTGCTGGCCTCGGGCCAGCTGATCGGCAACTTCTGGTCGCCGGTGGTGCTGGCCGACACGCTGCGGCAGGCCGGCGAGATCGGCTTCATCGTGCTCGGCCTGGCGCTGGTGATGATCGTGGGCGGCATCGACCTGTCGGTGGGTTCCATCTTCGCGCTCACCAACTTCTGCGCGCTGATGTGCATGCACGTGCTGAAGTGGCCGATGGGCGCGTCGGTGCTGGCCACGCTGGCCGTCGGTGCGCTGCTGGGCGCGGTCAACGGCGTGCTGATCGGCTACCTGCGGCTGCGCGCCTTTCTCACCACGCTCATCACGCTGATCATCTTCCGCTCGTTCTACGAGATCCTGAGCCTGCAGTACTCGACCGCGATCGCGGGCTCGCTGCCCGACTCGCCGGCCTGGGACTTCCTGGGCAACGGCACCTTGCTGGGCCTGCCGACCGTGGCCTGGGCCTATGCGGCGGTGGCGATCGCGGGCCATGTGCTGCTCACGCGCCTGCGCGCGGGCTGGCACATCATGGCCATCGGCGGCTCGCGCCGCTCGGCCTACAACAGCGGCATCGCGGTGCGGCGCACGGTGGCGCTGTGCTACGTGGCCTCGGGCACGCTGTGCGGCGCGGCCGGCTGCTTCTTCGCCTCGCGGCTGGCCACGGCGGGCGCCGACATCGGCGTGGGCATGGAGGTGCTGGTGCTCACGGCCGCGGTGCTCGGCGGCATCAGCCTGGGCGGCGGGCGCGGCTCGGTCGCCAAGGCGCTGGTCGGCACGCTGCTGGTGCTGCTGATCACCAACGGCCTGACCTCGATGTCGGCGCCCGGCGGCGTGATCCGCATGGTGCTGGCCGCGATCCTGGTGCTGGCGGCCGTGATCGACGTGCGCTGGCTCAAGAACCGCCAGCGCATCATCAGCAAGGTCTACGTGAGCCCGACCTACTTCGCGCTGCCGCCGGCACCGGCCAGCAGCGGCGACGGCGCGGGCGTCTACGCGGTCAACAACAAGCTGCGCGACGTCACGCTGATCGGCCTGGGCCGCATCGAGTCGCCCGAGGACGTGATCCTCGACCGCGACGACAACCTCTATGCGGGCTCGCGCCATGGCGACGTGATCCGCTTCCTCGCGCCCGACTACGAGCGCATGGAGGTCTACGCCCACATCGGCGGCCAACCGCTGGGCCTGGCCTTCGACCGCGAGGACAACCTGCACGTGTGCGTGGGCGGCATGGGCCTGTACCGCGTCACGCCCGAGCGCAAGGTCGAGCGCGTGACCGACGAGACCAACCGCAGCTGGACCTCGATCAACGACGACAGCCGGCTGCGGCTGGCCGACGACCTCGACATCGCCGACGACGGCCGCATCTTCTTCAGCGAGGCCACGGTGCGCTACGAGATGCACGAATGGCCGGTCGACGGGCTGGAGGCGCGCGGCAACGGGCGCATCGTCTGCTTCGATCCGCGCGACGGCTCGACGCGCACCGTGCTGCGCGGGCTGCGCTTCCCGAACGGCATCGCGATCGCGAGCGACGGCCAGTCGATCCTGTTCGCCGAGACCTGGGGCTGCTGCATCAAGCGCTACTGGTTCGACGGGCCGAAGGCCGGCCAGGTGCAGATGGTGATCGACAACCTGCCGGGCTATCCCGACAACATCAACCTCGCCTCCGACGGCCACTACTGGCTCGCGCTGGTGGGCATGCGCTGCCCGGCCTACGATCTCGCGATGCGCATGCCGGGCTTTCGCCGCCGCATGGCCACGCGCGTGCCGGTCGACGAATGGCTGTTCCCCAACATCAACACCGGCTGCGTGCTCAAGTTCAGCGAGGCCGGCGAGATCCTCGAGACGCTGTGGGACCTGGGCGGCGAGAACCACCCGATGATCACCTCGATGCGCGAGCACCGCGGCCACCTCTACCTGGGCGGCATCTCGAACAACCGCATCGGCCGCTACAAGCTCGAGGGCGCCGACCCCGACTTCGTGCAGTACGAACGGCGCTGGAGGACAGCCTGATGCTCGACACCCTTCGCGGTTTCACCGACCGCCTGCTCGGGCGCGGCAGCGCCGCCATCACCGTGCCGGTGATGGACGGCGTGCTCAAGCCCAACCGCGCGCTCGACAACGCCGAGGTGGTGGCCGAGCTCGCCGACATCGACGACCTCGCGGTGGCCGACGGCGTGCTGTGGATCGCGGCCGGACATGCTCTGTACCGGCTCGACGGAGGCGTGCCCGTCGAGCTGCGGCGCTTCGAGCGCCCGATCACGGCGCTGGCCGCGGCGCCCGGCGGACGGCTCGCGCTGGCGCTCGGCGGCACGCAGGTGTCGCTGCTCGCGCCCGACGGCGCCACCGCCCACACGCTCGCGGAGGCCGGTGGCCGCGCGCTGCGCTGCGTCAATGCGCTGGCCTGGGACGAAGCCGGCCGGCGCTGGCTCTTCACCGAGGGCTCGGCCGAGCATGCGCCCGAACGCTGGTGCCACGACCTGATGGCGCACGGCGCGAGCGGCCGCGTCTGCGCCTGGGCGCCGGGCGGCGGTGCCGCGCAGCAGCTCGCGGCCGGGCTGCGCCATGCCTTCGGCGTGCTGCCGCAGGCCGGCGGCACGGTGCTGGTCGGCGAGAGCTGGGCGCACCGCGTGCTCGCGCTGGGGCCGAACGGCACCGCGCCGCGCGTGGCCGACCTGCCCGGCTATCCCTCGCGCATGGCTGCGGCGGCCGGCGGCGGCTTCTGGCTCAGCTGCTTCGTCTGCCGCACGCAGCTGGTGGAATTCGTGCTGCGCGAGGAGGCCTACCGCCGCCGCATGGTGGCCGAGATCGATCCGCGCTACTGGATCGCGCCGGCGCTCTCGTCGGGCCACAGCTTCCTCGAGCCGCTGCAGGGCGCGGGCGTCAAGCAGATGGGCGTGCTCAAGCCCTGGGCGCCGCCGCGCTCCTACGGACTGGTGGTGCGCGTGAATGCGCAGGGCCAGGTCGTGTCTTCGCTGCACAGCCAGGTCGACGGCCGGCACCACGGCATCACCGCGGTGGCCGAGCATGGGGGCGCGCTGTTCGCGGCCTCGAAGGGCGGCGGCCGGCTGCTGCGGGTGCGCATGACCGCCGAGGAACAGGGAGCCGCGCGATGAATGCCCGCGATACCACCGCCGACACCGTGGCCGCCGAGCCGGCCGCGTCCGCCACGGTCGAGACCATGCTCGAGCTGCGCCAGGCGACCAAGAAATACGCGGGCGTGCCCGCCATCGAGGCGGTCGACTTCACGCTGCGCCGCGGCGAGATCCATGCGCTGCTCGGCGAGAACGGCGCCGGCAAGTCGACGCTGACCAAGGTGATGGCCGGCGTGGTGCCGCTGAGCGCGGGCCAGATGCTGGTGGAGGGCCGGCCGGTGCAACTGCGCACGCCGCTGGAGGCGCGCCACGAGGGCATCGCGATGGTGTTCCAGGAAACCAGCCTGGTGCCGACGATGACGGTGGCGCAGAACCTGTTCCTGGGGCAGGAGTCCTTCTTCAACCGGCTGCGCGGCGTCTACATCTCGGCGCAGCAGTTCCTGCAGTCGCTCAATTTCGACGTCGACCCGACCGCCACCGTGGGCATGCTCGGCGCGGCCAAGAAGCAGATGGTGGAGATCGCGCGCGCGGTGCTGCACAAGGCGCGCATCATCATCTTCGACGAGCCCACGGCCAGCCTCACGCCCGAGGAGAAGAAGTACTTCTTCGACCTGGTGTTCGACCTCAAGGCGCGCGGCGTGTCGGTGATCTTCATCTCGCACGCGCTCGAGGAGGCGCTGCTGCTGGCCGACCGCATCACGGTGCTGCGCGACGGCCGCCACGTGGTGACCGACGACAAGGCGAATTTCGACCGCGAGCGCATCGTGCAGGCGATGGTGGGGCGCGATCTCTCGCAGACGCTCTACGGGCAGAAGAAGACCCACGTGCGGCCGCAGGGCGAGTGCCTGCTGTCGGTGCGCAACCTGCGCATGGCGGCGATGGTCAAGAACAACTCGCTGTCGGTGTTCGCGGGCCAGATCACGGGCGTGTTCGGCCTGGTGGGCGCGGGCCGCACCGAGACCTTCAAGGTGGTGGCCGGGCTGATCAAGCGCGACTTCTTCCATGGCGGCGAGATCCTGCTGCGCGGCAGGCCGGTGCGCTACCGCGTGGCGCGCCAGGCGGTGCGCGACGGCATCGCCTACATCACCGAGGACCGCAAGTTCGAGGGCTTCTTCGAGACCATGTCGATCGCGCAGAACATCTACATGGGGCTGCAGGGCAAGCTGGCCGGCGCGCGCGGGCTGGTGTCGGGCGCGAAGGCGCGTTCGGTGGGCGAACACTGGAGCCGGCTGCTCAACGTGCGCGCCATCGGCAAGGACGTGAAGGTGATCGAGCTGTCGGGCGGCAACCAGCAGAAGGTGGTGATCGCCAAGTCGCTGGTGCAGGAACCCGACATCGTGATCTTCGACGAGCCCACGCGCGGGGTCGACGTGGGCGCCATCGCCGAGATCCACGCCGAGATCAACCGGCTGGCCGATGCCGGCAAGGCGGTGGTGGTGATTTCTTCCTACCTGCCCGAGGTGATGGCGCTGTCGGACCGCATCCTCGTGGCCAAGCAGGGCAAGGTGGTGACGGAGTTCTCGGCCACCGAGGCGACGCAGGAGGCGATCATGTACGCGGCCATCCACTGACCGCGCCGATCGCCGCGTTGCGGCGGCTTCAGTTCTTCTCGTCTTCCGCCGGCCAGTCGCGGATGTAGGCCTTGAGCATCTTGTTCTCGAAGTTCTGCGCGTCGACCACGGCCTTGGCCACGTCGTAGAAGCTGATCACGCCCATCAGCATGCGCCGGTCCATCACCGGCATGTAGCGGGCATGGCGCTCGAGCATGATGCGGCGGATCTCGTCGAGGTCGGTTTCGAGGGTGCAGGTGACGGGGGCGTCGTCCATGGCCTTGCGCACCAGCGTGCCGCCGACCTGGCCGCCGTTGGCGACGATGGCCACGATCACTTCCCGGAAGGTCAGCATGCCGACCAGGTCGCCATGCTCCATGACGACGAGGGAGCCGATGTCTTTGTCCGCCATCGTCTTGACTGCTTCGGCCAGCAGATCGTCTGGCGTGATGGTGAAGAGCGTATTGCCCTTGACGCGAAGGATGTCGGTGACTTTCATCGTGTGCTCCTCTCGGACTCTGTCTTTCCTGGCGGCCTGCCTTTTTTGAATATAGCCCACAATCGGCGCCGACCTCCACGGCCCGGTTTAGCGCTGTCACGCAGCGGACTTCACGGGCCCTTAGCGCCGCTTCAGAAAGGACCCCATGCCCGGCTATTCCGACCCCGGTTTCGACACCCTCGCGCTGCACGCGGGCGCCTCGCCCGACCCCACGACCGGCGCGCGCGCGGTGCCGATCCACCTGACCACCTCCTTCGTCTTCGAGTCGAGCGACCATGCGGCCGCGCTGTTCAACCTCGAGCGCTCGGGCCACGTCTATTCGCGCATCAGCAACCCGACCAACGCGGTGCTCGAGCAGCGGGTGTCGGCGCTCGAGGGCGGCATCGGCGCGATCACCACCGCCAGCGGCCAGGCGGCGCTGCACCTTTCCATCGCCACGCTGATGGGCGCGGGCTCGCACATCGTGGCCAGCACCGCGCTGTACGGCGGCTCGCAGAACCTGCTGCACTACACGATGCGCCGCTTCGGCATCGAGACCACCTTCGTCAAGCCCGGCGACCTCGACGGCTGGCGCGCCGCGGCGCGGCCCGAAACCAAGCTGTTCTTCGGCGAGACCGTGGGCAACCCGGGCCTCGACGTGCTCGATATCCCGGCCGTGGCCGAGATCGCGCACGAGGCCGGCGTGCCGCTGCTGGTCGACTCCACCCTGACCTCGCCCTACCTGATCAAGCCGCTGGACTTCGGCGCCGACCTGGTCTACCACTCGGCCACCAAGTTCCTGTCGGGCCACGGCACGGTGATCGGCGGCGTGGTGGTCGACGGCGGCAGCTTCGACTGGGAGAAGTCGGGCAGATTCGCCGAGCTGACCCAGGCCTACGACGGCTTCCACAACATGGTGTTCAGCGAGGAGAGCACGGTCGGCGCCTTCCTGCTGCGCGCGCGCCGCGAAGGCCTGCGCGACTTCGGCGCCGCGATGAGCCCGCACACCGCCTGGCTGATCCTGCAGGGCATCGAAACCCTGCCGCTGCGCATGGAGCGCCACATCGACAACACGCAGAAGATCGTCGAGTTCCTCGCCACCCACTCCTTCGTCTCGCGCGTGGGCCATCCGTTGATCGAGTCGCACCCGAGCCATGCCCTGGCGCAGAAGCTGCTGCGCCACGGCGCGCGCGGCGCGGGCGCGGTGTTCAGCTTCGACATCAAGGGCAGCCGCGCCCAGGGCAAGGCCTTCATCGAATCGCTCAAGCTCTTCAGCCACCTGGCCAACGTGGGCGACTGCCGCAGCCTGGTGATCCATCCGGCCAGCACCACCCACTTCCGCATGACCGACGAGGCGCTCGCGGGCGCGGGCATCTCGCAGGGCACGATCCGGCTGTCGATCGGCCTCGAGGATCCGGCCGACCTGATCGACGACCTGAAGCGCGCGCTGAAGGCAGCCGAGAAAGCGGGGGCCTGACACCATGCACTACACCGTCAACGGCCACGCCACCTACTGCTACACCGGCGGCAAGCCCTTCGATGCGGCCAAACCCACCGTGGTCTTCGTCCACGGCGTGCTCAACGACCACAGCGTCTGGATCCTGCAGAGCCGCTGGTTCGCCAACCACGGCTGGAACGTGCTCGCGGTCGACCTGCCGGGCCACTGCAAGAGCGAGGGCCCGCCGCCGGCCAGCGTCGAGGAGGCCGCGCAGTTCGTGCTCGCGCTGCTCGACGCGGCGGGCGTGCAGAAGGCGGCGCTGATCGGCCACAGCTTCGGCTCGCTGATCGCGCTGGAGGCGGCCGCGCGCGCGCCCGAGCGCGTGACGCACCTGGCGATGGTCGGCAGCGCCTACCCGATGGTGGTGTCGCCGGCGCTGCTCGAGAGTTCGCTCAACGACCCGCAGCGCGCGATCGCGATGGTCAACACCTTCTCGCATGCGCTGCTGGCGCCGCCGCCCTCGGCGCTCGGCCCGGGCACGTGGCTCTACGGCAGCTCACGCGCGCTGATGCGCCGCGTGCTCGCGAGCAACCGCGCGGTCAACGTGTTCCACGTCGGCTTCAAGGCCTGCAACGACTATGCGGGCGGCGAGGCGGCGATGGAGAAGCTGCAGTGCCCGGTGCTGTTCCTGCTCGGCGACGCCGACCAGATGACGCCGCCGCGCGCCGTGAAGGCGCTGGCCGCCAAGGCACGCGACGGCCGCACGGTGACGGTGCACGCGGGCCACGCGCTGATGAGCGAGGCGCCCGACGCGGTGCTGTTCGCGCTGCGCGATTTCGTCTCGCGCTGAAGCGAAGCCGCGCTAGCCGCGTGCGGCCAGGTCGTTGATGTCGACCGGGTCGAGCACCTGCTTGGGCGCCCCGTGCCGCGCCACCGCCAGCATCGCGAGCCCCATGTTCTCGGTGGTGGTCACCAGGTGCGGCCACAGCCGCCGCGCGAGCCCGAACAGCGGCGTGAGCAGCACGATGCCCGCCTTAGCCGCGTGCGGCCAGGTCGTTGATGTCGACCGGGTCGAGCACCTGCTTGGGCGCCCCGTGCCGCGCCACCGCCAGCC
>NZ_JBWKMZ010000002.1:786624-1123872 GCF_059415325.1 Variovorax sp. GW821-FHT10D07
TCGGTGGTGGTCACCAGGTGCGGCCACAGCCGCCGCGCGAGCCCGAACAGCGGCGTGAGCAGCACGATGCCCGCCTTGTACAGCGGCGTCTTCGTGTTGGCGCCGTGCAGCGGCTGGATCGCGCCGGGCCTGAACATGTAGGCGGCCCTGAACGGCAGCTTCAGCAGCGCGTTCTCGGTCGCGCCCTTCACGCGCGCCCACATGCTGCGGCCGCGCTCGCTGCTGTCGGTGCCCGAGCCGGTCACGTAGGCGAAGGTCATCTGCGGGTTGAGCCGCGCGAGCACGGTGGCGGCGGCCAGCGTGAGGTCGTAGGTCACGCGCCGGTACGCCTCCTCCTTCATGCCGACCGAGGACACGCCGAGGCAGAAGAAGCAGGCGTCGAAGCCCGTGAGTTGCGGCTCGGCCGCCGTGTAGTCGTACATGTCGCTCAGCACGAGATCACGCAGCTTGGGATGCTGCTGGCCGCTGGGCCGGCGGCCGACGGCCACGACCTCCGCCACGTCGGGAGCGAGCAGGCATTCGCGCAGCACGCCGAAACCGACCATGCCGGTGGCGCCGAAGACGAGGACTTTCATGGGAGGGCCGGCCCCGCGGGCCGCGTGTGTGGACAGGCCGAGTAGATCAGGCCGCCCGCGGCACTGTAAAGAGCGCGGGCTTCTTCTCGAGCACCGCCACCATCAGCTCGGCATGCAGGCTCGAGGGCTGGGGCGCCGGCAGCGCGGTCAGCATGCGCGACAGCGTCTCGGCATGCGGCAGCAGCGGACCGAGGAAGCGCGTGCCCGCGGCATCGGCCACCAGGAGGGTCGGGAAGGTCTCGACGTCGAACTCGTCGGCGATGTCGGCATGGTCCTCGATGTCGACCCAGGCGAAGCGCAGCCCGGGATGCGCGCGCGCCACCTGCTCGAACAGCGGCCGGTAGTCGCGGCAGGTGCCGCACCACTCGGCGCACAGGCACACGACCCAGGGCGCGCCGCCGGCCGGCACGGCGGAATCGGGGGTGGAAGGCAGGGCGCTCAAGGCTCGTACGTGGGCAGAAGGGGGAAGAAAGACCCGGGTGGTGCACCCGGAAGGTCGTGGCTATTATGGACAAAGCCCCTCCGGGGCGCAGGAGACGCACGATGAACACCTCCACCGCCACCCCCCCTGGCAGCGCCGCGCCCGCGAGCGTCGATCCGCGCCAGTTCAAGAGCTTCGCGGAGTTCTATCCCTTCTACCTGACCGAACACGCCAACCGCACCTGCCGGCGGCTGCATTTCGCGGGCTCCACGCTGTCGCTGGCCTGCCTCGCGATGCTGGTGCTGACGCTCAATCCGCTGTGGCTGCTGGCCGGACTGCTGGTCGGCTACGGCTTCGCCTGGGTCGGGCATTTCGGCTTCGAGAAGAACAAGCCGGCCTCGTTCAAGCGGCCGCTCTACAGTTTCATGGGCGACTGGGCGATGTACCGCGACATCTGGCTGGGGCGGGTCAAGATCTGAGCCTTGCTCCTAGATCAATAGCACGTCACCCAGCCGCAGCGAGCGCAGCGGCCCCTTCTGCCACAGGTCCTCGAGCGGCTCGGCCTTGGGCATCAGCAACGCCTCGAGCAGCGGCTCGATCGGCGTCGACGGGTCGGCCAGCAGCACGTAGCGCGGATCGCCGCCATCGCCGTCCTCGGCCAGCGGCGCGATCCAGTCGAGCGCCACCAGGGTCTCGAGCACCGGTACCAGCTGCAGCGCGTCGACGCGCATCGAGGCCACCAGCCGCGCCGCGCCCACGCCCTTGTCGGGCGTCGCGCGGGCCCGGGCAAGCTGCTGCAGCACCTCCATCGCGAGCTGCAACGGCCAGCCGGCGCCGCCGCCGCGCCGGGCCACGCCGGTCAGGATGCTCGGCAGGTAGGCCGCGATCACCGCGCCCAGCAGCACGATGACCCAGGCCACGTAGATCCACACCAGCAGGATCGGGAAGGTGGCGAAGGCGCCATAGAGCACCGAGTAGGTCGGCACCAGGCTCAGGTAGTAACCCAGCACCCGCTTGGCGATCTCGATCGCCGCCGCCACGAACACGCCGCCGGCCCAGGCATGCGACCAGCGCACGTTGGTGTTGGGCACGTAGTGGTAGAGCGAGGCCATGCCGGCGGCCAGCAGCACGAACTCGAAGGCGTCGAAGAACAGCTTGACCACGCTCACCCCGACCACGTCGCGCGAGGCCGCGAACACGTAGGAGGTGGTGGACAGGCTCACCGCCAGGATCAGCGGCCCGAGCGTGATCGTGGCCCAGTAGATCAGCACCCGCTGCGCGAAGGGCCGCGGCGAACGCACGCGCCAGACGTTGTTGAGCGTCTTGTCGATGGTGAGGATCAGCGCGATGGCGGTGATCAGCAGCACGATCAGGCCCGCGATCCCCAGGCCGCTGGCCTTGCTCGCGAACTGGTTGAGGTAGCCCAGCACCTGGCGCGCGATGTTCTCGGGGATCAGGCTCTCGATCAGCCAGCGCTGCAGGCGGCCCTGCATCTTGGCGAACATCGGGAACACGGTGAACAGCGCGAGCGCCACCGTGAAGAACGGCACCATCGCGATGGTGGTGGTGAAGGTCAGGCTGCTGGCCGTGAGCCCGAGGCGGTCTTCGCGAAAACGCTCGCTGAGCACCGCGGCGGTGTTTCGCCAGGGAAAACGGGAGAGATCCCTCCAGAGCTGACGACGATTCATGGCCGGTATCATGCCATCCGCCTTTTCCGTTTCGCCACGCGGCGCCCCCGGGATCGCATCCCCTGTCCTTCTTCACCGTCGCCCGCCCGTGCCCATCGCCTCGCCCCCGCCCTCCTCCGTCGCCGCCACCCGCTGGCTCGCGGTCGGCAGCCTCGTCGGCCTGATCGTGCTGGGCCTGGCCTGGGAACTCTGGCTGGCGCCGCTGCGCCCCGGCGGTTCGCTGATGGCGCTCAAGGTGCTGCCGCTCGCGATCCCGCTGGCCGGCCTGCTGAAGAACCGCATGTACACCTACCGCTGGGTCAGCCTGATGGTCTGGCTCTATTTCACCGAGGGCGTGGTGCGCGCCTGGAGCGACACCAACGGCATCAGCCAGCTGCTCGCGCTGGTCGAGGTGCTGCTGTGCCTCGTGCTCTTCGTCGCCTGCGCCTGGCACGTCCGCCTGCGGCTGCGCCACGCCAAGGCCGCCGCCCGTCCCCTGGAGGCTTCCACCCCATGACCCCTTCCGCTTCTTCCGCCGCCCTGCTCGAGCGGCTGCGCGCCATCGTCGGCGCCAACCACCTGCTCAACGAGGGCGACCTCACGGCCTACGAACAGGACTGGCGCAAGCGCTCGCGCGGCAAGGCGCTGGCCGTGGTGCGCCCGGCCGACGCGCAGCAGGTGGCCGAGGTGGTCAAGGCCTGCGCCGAGGCCGGCACCGCCGTGATCCCGCAGGGCGGCAACACCGGCCTGGCGGTCGGCTCCATTCCCGACGACAGCGGCACGCAGGTGGTGCTGAGCCTGCAGCGGCTCAACGCCATCCGCGAGATCGACGCGGCCAACCTCACGATGACGGTGGAATCGGGCTGCATCCTGCAGACCCTGCAGGAGACCGCCGAGAAGGCCGGCTACCTGTTCCCGCTGAGCCTCGCGGCCGAGGGCAGCTGCACCATCGGCGGCAACCTCGCGACCAATGCCGGCGGCACGCAGGTCGTGCGCTACGGCAACACGCGCGAGTTGTGCCTGGGCCTGGAAGTGGTCACGCCGCAGGGCGAGATCTGGCACGGCACCAGCGGCCTGCGCAAGGACAACACCGGCTACGACCTGCGCGACCTGTTCGTCGGCAGCGAGGGCACGCTGGGCATCATCACGGCCGCGACCATGAAGCTCTACCCGCTGCCGGCCGCGCAGCTCACGGCCTGGGCCGCCGTGCCCTCGCTCGACCATGCGGTCACGCTGCTGGGCCTGGCCCACAAGCAGTTGGGCCCGGGCCTCACGGGCTTCGAGGTGATGGGCAAGTTCGCGCTGAGCCTGGTCGACAAGCACATGCCGCAGCTGCGCGTGCCCTTCATCGGCGACGAGAACGTGCCCTACTGCGTGCTGCTCGAGAACTCCGACAGCGAATCGGAGGACCACGCACGCGCGCGCTTCGAGGCCCTGCTCGAAACGGCGTTCGAGGACGGCTGCGTGACCGACGCCGTGGTGGCCGAGAACCTCGCGCAGGCGCACCAGCTCTGGCACATCCGCGAGAGCATCCCGCTCGCGCAGGCCGAAGAAGGCTTGAACATCAAGCACGACATCTCGATCCCCGTCTCGCGCATCCCGGCCTTCGTGGCCGAGACCGACGCGCTGCTGGCGCGCGAGATCGCCGGCGTGCGGCTGGTGAACTTCGGCCACCTCGGCGACGGCAACCTGCACTACAACGTGCAGGCGCCCGAGAACGTCGATACCAAGGCCTTCCTGAAGAACGAGGAAGACCGCATCAACACGCTGGTCTACGAGGCGGTCGAGAAGTTCGGCGGCTCGTTCTCGGCCGAGCACGGCGTGGGTTCGCTCAAGGTCGAGACGCTCGAGAAGCACAAGTCGCCGGTGGCGCTCGAGATGATGCGCGCGATCAAGCGCGGGCTGGATCCGAAGAACATCCTGAATCCGGGGCGGGTGATCCGGGTCTGAACGGGCGCCTCAGCACCCGAAGTCGCCAGGCCGCAGCTCGATCGCCTGCCCGTGCGGCGTGCGGTCGGCCGCGTGGTCCCAGGCCTCGCGGTAGCGCGCCAGCTCGTCGTGCGAACTCGCGCCCTTGCGCGCCACCAGCGTCTCGAGCGCGGCGAGCCAGTGCCGGTAGTAGGTGTCGCCCGCATCGGGGTCGCCCGCGGCCTGCGCGACCTGGATCTGCCCGGCCAGGGTCTCTGCCCACTCGCTCCAGCTGAACAGGCCCTTCTCGTGCAGCGCCAGCGTCATCGCGAAGGCCTGGGCCTGCCACGGCGCGCCGAACACCGGGCCGTCGGCGTCGCGTGGCATGCCGGGGGCCAGCATCCCGTCGGGGCATTGCGTCATTCGGCCGCCTCCAGGTAGCTTTCCCAGGCATCGACCGACACCGAGAGCTGCTGCGCCCGCGAGCCCCAGAGCTCGGCCTCCTCGAACACCACCGTGTAGAGCCACTGCGGCGCCTCGCCCGCGCCCTGCGCGTTGCTGTCGGCGAACACGTGCGCGCCATGCAGCCGCTCGATGGTGCCGCGCCGCCCCTGCACATAGCCCGGCAGCCGCGTGTGATGGTCGACGCGGCCCGCGCGCATGCGCACCGCCTGGCCGATCGCGAAGCGCGCGGGCGCCGCGGCCGGCCGCTCGGTGGGCGAGCCCCTGGCCAGCACCGCGGCCACGTCGGCCGCCTGCAGCACGCGCTTGACGGGCGCGGGCGCATGCAGCATGCGGCCCTGCGCGATCTCGTCCTCGAACAGCTGGCCGCGCTCGATCATCAGCCGCTCGAGCGCCGCGAGCCAAATCTGGTAGTAGCTCAGTTGCAGGTAGTGCGGCAAGGTCTCGCGCACGGCGCGGCTCGCATCGATGTTCCATGAACCGGTGGCGCCCATCGCGAGCACCAGCGCGAGCGCGCGCGGCTCCCAGTCGGCATGGAACAGCTCGCCCTCGGGCTCGGGCTGCACCGCGCCGAAGCCGGTGCGGCCGCCGAGGTCGGCCTGGGTCCTGTAGCTCATGGCTGGCTCCCGTGCCCCGGCGCATCGGCGAGCCGGGTGCCGATCATCGAATCGCGCGACACCAGCGCCGCGAGTTCCTCCTCGCCCAGGTGCTCCGTGCCCGCGGGCCGCTGCGGGATCACGAGGTAGCGCACCTCCGCGGTCGAGTCCCAGATCCGGATGCGCGTGGTTTCGGGCAGCACGGTGCCGAAATCCGCGAGCACGCCGCGCGGGTCGCGCACCGCGCGCGAGCGGTAGGGCGCGCTCTTGTACCAGGTGGGCGGCAGGCCGAGCACCGGCCACGGGTAGCAGCTGCACAGGGTGCAGACCACCATGTGGTGCTGATCGTCGCTGTTGGCCACCGCCACCATGTGCTCGCCCTGGCGACCGGTGTAGCCCAGCGAGGCGATGGCCGCGGTGGCGTCGGCCAGCAGCCAGTCGCGAAAGGCCGGGTCGACCCAGGCTTTGGCCACCACGCGCGCGCCGTTGCGCGGGCCGATGCGGGTCTGGTAGGTGTCGATCAGCGCGTCGAGCGCGGCCGGCTCGATATAGCCCTTCTCGGTGAGCACGCTCTCGAGCGCACGCACGCGCAGGTCCATCTCATCGAGTTCGCTGTGGTCATCGCCGTGGTCGTGGGTGTGTTCGCTCATGCCCCTCATGCTAAGCGCTGCGACCTACCAGCGGTAGGTCGCGGACGCCACCGCCTTGCGCCGCTCGCCGTAGAAGCAGCCGTAGGTGCACGAGGCGATGTAGGCCTTGTCGGCCAGGTTCGTGAGGTTGAACGCGTAGCGCCAGTGGCCGGTGTCGTACGACACCATCGCGTCGAACACGGTGTACGAGGGCACGATGCCGTTCACGTAGAGCCCGGTGGAGGCGCCCACGTAGCGCACGCCCAGCCCCGCGCGCAGGCCCGGCGCGCCGGCCGCGCCGAAGTCGTACTCGCCCCAGGCCGAGAAGGTGTTGTAGGGCACGTTGCCGCGCCGCTTGCCGATGTTGGCGGCGGTGGTGTCGGCGGTGACGCGCGCGTCGGTGTAGGCATAGGCGGCGATCAGGCTGGCCGAGCGGCCGATGCGCGTGCGCAGCTCGATCTCCAGCCCGCGCGAGCGCACTTCGCCGGTCTGCACCGAGAAGCCGGTGTCGACGGGGTCGGTCGACAGCACGTTCTGCTGCCGGAGCTGGTAGACGGCGGCGCTCAGCAGGGTGTCGCTGCCCGGCGGCTGGTAGCGCAGGCCGAGCTCGTACTGCTCGCCGCGCGTGGGCTCGAAGCGCGCGCCCATGCGGTCGACGCCGCTCTGCGGCTGGAACGACTGGCTGAAGCTCGCGAACGGCGCGAGGCCGTTGTCGGCCAGGTAGACCAGGCCGGCGCGGCCGGTGGTGGCCGAGGTCTTCTCCTTCGAGTTCGCGGTCTCGCCGTCGACCGGCACCTGGCGGTCGGTGACGCGGTCGTGCCGCGCGCCGAGCACCACCACCCAGCGCCCGGCGATCTTCATCTGGTCCTGCAGGTACAGCCCGGTGGCATTGCCGGCCATGTCGGGGAAGTAGGTGTTCGGTACCGGCGCACCCGCGACGTAGACGTAGTTCGGCGCGTAGTAGTTGAACTGGGTCGCGATCTCGCGCGACGCGCGCCGCGTGGTGTAGGACTGGTAGGTGGTGTCCGCGCCGGCCAGCAGCGTGTGCGCGACGGGGCCGGTGTCGACGCGGTACTCGAGCGAGGTGTCGGTGGTGCGCGCGCGCGAGCGGTCGCGGCGGTCGTAGTACTCATGGAAGGTGGAGCTGGCGCCGTCGGGGCTCACGCCGGCAGCGGCGGTGCTCGGGAAGTCGACCTCCGAACGGAAGGCATGCGCGCTGTGGCGCAGCTTCAGGCGATCGCTGAAGGCATGCTCGAAACGGTAGCCGACGGCGGTGTTGGTGCCGGCGTAGCGGTCGCGCCCCGGCGTGCCGGTGTAGCGGCTGCTCGGCACCGGTCCGTGGATGTTCGGCAGGATCGTGACGCCGCCGGCCAGCCCGTACACGTAGTCGGTGCGGTTGCGCAGGTACTCGGCCTGCAGCGTGAGCGAGGTCGCCGCGCTCGGCTGCCAGCGGATCGCGCCCGACAGGAAGCGCCGGTCATCGGGCACGTGGTCGATGAAGGTTTTGCTGTCACGCACGAGGCCCGTGAGCCGGTAGCTCAGCGTGCCCTGCTCGTCGAACTTGCCGCCGAAGTCGCCCTTGATCTGGCGGCGGTCGCGGTTGCCGAGCTCCACGCCCAGCTCGCGCAGCGGCTCGGCCGTGGGCTGCTTGGTGACGGTGTTGACCACGCCGCCGGGCGCGGCCGTGCCGTAGAGCAGCGAGGCCGCGCCCTTGAGCACCTCGGCGCGCTCGAGCCCGTAGAGCTCCTGCTGGCCGTCGTAGGCGTTGACCATGAACTTCGAGCCGTCGCGGTAGAGGCTGCCCGTACCGGCGCCGGCCTGGAAGCCGCGGATCACGAACGAGTCGGTGGTGCGGTCGGCGCCTTCCGAGCGCCTCACGCCGGCCGTGTAGTTGAAGGCGTCGACCAGGCTGGTGGGCTGCTGGGCCTCGATCTGCTCGGCCGTGACCACCGAGATCGACTGCGGCGTCTCGAGGATCGGCGTGTCGGTCTTGGTGCCGGCCGAACTCTGGCGCGCGATGTAGCCGTCGGCCGGTCCGCCGGCGGCGCCGCGCTCGGCATTCACGCGCACCTCGGCGAGCATGGCCGACGGCGCGGGCGCCACCACCTGCGGCGCGGTGGGCGCGGCCGGCGCGCCCGCGCGCACGGTGTAGCCGCCCGCGTCGGTCGGCAGCAGCTCGAGGCCGCTGTCGGCCAGCGCGCGACGCAGCGCCTGCGGCGCGTCGTAGCGGCCGCGCACCGGTGCCGAGGCGCGCTGGCCGACCAGCGCGGCATCGACCGTCAGCGCCAGCCCGGCCTCGCGCGCGATGCGGTTGAGCGTGGCGCCCAGCGGGCCGGGCGGCAGGTCGTAGTCGCGCAGCACGGGGGCGGCCTGCGCCTGCGCGCGGACCGCGGTCGGCAACAGGGCCGGCATGGCGGTGGCGAACAGCAGCGCGGCGACGAGCGGGGTCGGACGGAACGGGAAGGACGAGGACAAGACGGGACTCCAGGCAGGGGAAGGACGAGGGTTCTCTTCCTGCTTGCCGGACGAGGTTCGAAAAGTGAGAGGGGGCGGCCGAAAAAAATCCGGCGCCGCTCCGATCCAGGCTTCAGCGCGGCGCCTGCCTCGGCTCGATGCGCAGCCACCAGCGCGTGCTGCCCACCAGCTCGACCGGCAGCGCCGCGGTGAGCGCCAGCAGCGCCTTGTCGGTGTCGTCCAGCGGCAGCGTGCCGGTCACGCGCAGGCCGGCCACGCGCGGATCGACCGCGAGGTGGCCGGGCCGGTAGCGCGCGAGCTCGGCCACCACCTCGGACAACGGCTGGTCGTCGACCACCAGCATGCCGTCCTTCCAGGCATCGGCGTCGGGGCGCGCGGGGCCGGGGGTGCCGGCGCCGTCGGCGTGCAGGTCCAGGCTCTGGCCCTGCTGCACGACGCGTTCGCCTTCGCAGGCCCGTGCCGGATCGGCCGCGCAGGCGGCCGGCCGTGCCGCCACCGCGGACTGCGTGACCGTGAGCCGCGTGCCGGCGCCGTCGTCGAGACGGCGCACGACGAAGCGCGTGCCCAGCGCGCGCAGGCTGCCCTCTGGTGTCAGCACGACGAAGGGACGCTGCTCGGCCGCGTCGCCATGGGCGGTCTCGATGGCGATCTCGCCCGCGCGCAGCACGATCGCGCGCCGGCTGCCATCGAAGGCCAGGTCGACCGCGCTGCGGGTGTCGAGGTGCAGCACGCTGCGGTCGGGCAGCACCACGGTGAGCCGCTCGCCGGTGCCGGTTCGGTAGCCGGCGCTCAGGGTGGCCAGCGGTTCGAAGCGGTCAACGGCCCCGAGCCCCAGCAGCAGCGCGGCCAGCAGCCCCAGCACGCCTGCCGACTGCTTCCAGCGCCGCGCGGCGCCGCGGCGCACCAGCGCCGAACGCACGGCCTCGCTGCGCGCGGGCGCCAGTTGCGCATCGAGCTCGCCGAGCTGGGCCCAGGCGCGCCGGTGGTCGGTGTGGGCGTCGAGCCAGCGGCGCAGGCCTTCGGCATCGCGCGCGTCGGCCTCGCCCGAGCCCATGCGCAACTGCCAGCCGATCGCCGCGTCGAGCACGGCCGCGGACACCGGCAACGACGCCGAGGCCTGCGCGCTCATGCCGCCGACGCCGGCAGCGCGACGCCGAAACGCAGTTCGTAGCCGCGGCGCGCGGCCGTCGCCAGGTACTGCCGCACGCGCGGCACCGACACGCCGAGCTGCCGGGCGATCTCGGCATGGGTCATGCCGTCGAGCCGGCTGTGCAGCCAGGCGGCGCGGGTCTTGGGCGTGAGGCTCGCGAGCAGCGCATCGAGCGCGCGCAGCGCCTGCACCGCCTGCAGCTGCTCCTCGGGCGAAGGATAGAGGGCCGGCGGCAGCGCCGCGAGGTCGGCGAGGTAGGCGCGCTCCAGGTCAACGCGGCGGAAGCGGTCGATCAGCAGGCCGCGCGCCACCGTCGTCAGGTAGGCCCGCGGCTCCTTCATCTCGACCGGCACCGCCTGCTGCGGCCGCGCGGCCAGCAGCCGCACGAAAGCATCGTGCGCGAGGTCGGCCGCATCCTCGGCGCAGCCCAGCCGGCGGCGCAGCCAGGCCTGCAGCCAGCCGTGATGGCTGCGGTAGAGCACCTGGAGGCTGTCGTCGAGGGCCGGGGCGGACACGGGTTGCGCTTGCGGAATGTTGAGAATAGTTCTCATCTTATAGTCTTGGCCTGCCCGGCCAGCCGCCGGCCCCTCATCCGAATAAGATTCGGGGCTCCAGCCCCGCCGTCCCGGGCGCGCCGTTGCCGCCGCCCTCCACCGCCATGACCCAACGCCCCATCCGCTCCCAGTACGAAGACTTCATGCGCCACGTCGACACCCACGGCGTGTACAAGAGCGACCGCACCGGCACCGGCACCAGGAGCGTGTTCGGCCACCAGATGCGCTTCGACCTCAACGAGGGCTTCCCGCTGGTCACCACGAAGAAGGTGCACGTGAAGTCCATCATCCAGGAGCTGCTGTGGTTCCTGACCGGCTCG
The DNA here is from genome assembly GCF_059415325.1 of Variovorax sp. GW821-FHT10D07. NCBI lineage: Bacteria > Pseudomonadati > Pseudomonadota > Betaproteobacteria > Burkholderiales > Comamonadaceae > Variovorax > Variovorax sp. GW821-FHT10D07. Next base: position 797,382 of record NZ_JBWKMZ010000002.1, read on the forward strand.
AGCAACAACAACTGGCTCAAGGAACGCGGCGTCACCATCTGGGACGAGTGGGCGCGCGAGGACGGCGACCTGGGCCCGGTGTACGGCGTGCAGTGGCGCAGCTGGCCCACGCCCGACGGCGGCCACATCGACCAGATCGCCGAGGTCGTGAAGACGCTCAAGTCCAACCCCGATTCGCGCCGCATCATCGTGAGCGCCTGGAACGTGGCCGAGCTCTCGAAGATGGCGCTGATGCCCTGCCACGCCTTCTTCCAGTTCTACGTGGCGCCGCCGCAGAACGACGGCGAGCGCGGCCGGCTCAGCTGCCAGCTCTACCAGCGCAGCGCCGACATCTTCCTCGGCGTGCCCTTCAACATCGCGAGCTATGCGCTGCTCACGCACATGATGGCGCAGCAGTGCGACCTCGACGTCGGCGACTTCATCTGGACCGGCGGCGACTGCCACATCTACAGCAACCACGCCGAGCAGGTCGCGCTGCAACTGAGCCGCGAGCCCTACCCCTATCCCACGCTGCGCATCAAGCGCAAGCCCGACTCGATCTTCGACTACCAGTACGAGGACTTCGCGTTCGAGGACTACCGGCACCACGACCCGATTAAGGCGCCGGTGGCCGTCTGAGGCCCGTGGCCTCCCGCTGAACCGGGCGCTCCCTTGAGCACGGCCGCGCAGGACCATCCGGCCGCCCCTTCCCCCGGCCCGCGCGCCGCGCTGGCCTTCATGGCCGTGCTGGCCGAACTGAGCTTCGTGGGCGCCTCCATGCTCGCGTGGGCGCCGCTCATCCTGCTGCAGGCGATCTTCCTCGGCCCGACGGTGGCCGCGGTGGTGGGCGCCGCCTTCGTCCTCGGCACCTGGTGGGTGGTGCAGCCCCCGGCGCCGCCGGCCCCGGTCCTGCTGCGCCGCGAGCAGGCGCCGGCGCTGTTCGCGTCGCTCGACGCGCTGCGCGAACGCCTGGACGCACCGCCGCTGCATGGCGTGGCGCTGGTCGACGAGCTCAATGCCGCGGCCCGGCTGTCGGGCGGCTTCCTCTCGCTGGTCGGCGGCCGCCGCACCTTGCTGCTCGGCGTGCCGCTGCTGCGGCTGCTCGGCCCGCAGGAGGCCCTGGCGGTGATCGCGCACGAGCTCGGCCATTTCTCGCGCCACCACGGGCGGCTCGGCCACTGGATCTACATCGTGCGGGCCAAGTGGGACGTCTACCTCGACAGCGACCCCGCGCACGATTCGGGCATCGACCGGCTGCGGCGCTGGATCGCCTCGGCCTTCCTGCCGCGCTTCATCCGGCTGTCGATGCAGCGTTCGCGCGCCTGCGAGTTCGAGGCCGACGCGCTGGCCGCGCGCGCCTGCGACGCCACCAGCCTGGTGCAATCGCTGGCCCGGCTCGAGCTGGCCGATGCGTTGATGCGCGACGGCCTGCGCACGCGGCTGCACGAACTGCAGGCGGCCTCGATCCATCCGCCGGCCGCCTTCTGGGACCTGGTCGCCGACAGCCTGCGCGACGAACCCGCGGCGCGCCAGGCCGCGGCTCTCGAGGCCGGCAGCCGGCGCCCGGCACGCCGCAACGACTCGCATCCACCGCTGGCCGAACGGGCCGACGCGCTCGGCGAGCCGGTGGCGCCGCCATCTTGGACCGACGCTCCCTGTGCCGGCGAAAGCCTGCTGGGCCCGCTCTGGCGCGAGACTTTCGATGGCGCCAATGCGCGCTGGTCCGAGCAGATCGCGCCGGCATGGCGGCTGCGCCACCTGCACCTCGCGGCACTGCGTGCCGGCCCCGATCCGGCCAACACCGCCATCGACCCGCGCCAGTACACGCTGCAGCGCTTGCAGGCCGACGACGAGATCGCCGCCTCCGAACAAAGCCTCGCGGCCCTGCGCCAGCATGCGCAGTCGCAGCCCGACGACGCCCCCGCCCAGTACGCGCTGGGCCTCGCGCTGCTGGCGCGCGAACGGCCCGAGGGCATCGAGCAGGTGCGCGTCGCGATCCGGCTCGACCGGCGTTTCGCGGTGGCCGGCTATGGCGCGATCCTGTCGCAGCTCGAGCTGCACGGCAGCGAGGCCGAGCTCAGCGAGTTCACCAGGCGCCGCGCCCTCGCGGCCGAGAAGCTGGAATCGCTCGACACCGGCCTGTGGCAGCACCTGCTGAAGGAGGAGCTCGCGGCACCGCCGCCCTGGGCCCGCGTGCTGCTGCTCGAAGCCATCGCCGAAGACCGTGCGCTCGATGCCTGCTGGGTGCTGCGCACCGAGCGCAGCAACGACGCGGGGCAGCGCTTCACGCTCAACATCTTCGTGGCGCGCGTGTGCCATGACCTGATGGCGGCCGACGAGGTCGACGAGGACCTGCTGGCCGCGCGCTACGGCAGCTACCTGCGCACCCTGTTCCCGCACAACGAACTCGCGCGCGTCATGCTGCGCTTCGACACCGAGGTCTTCCATCCGCCGCTGCTCGAGCGCTTCGCGCGCCTTCCCGGCTGCGAAATCCGCCGGCCCACGCGGCCGATCAACGTGGACGTGGTCAGAATAGACTCGCTCTGAATACGTCCCGCCTGCCATGAACCTCAACCTCATCTTCGCGCGCGCCGCCAACGGCGTCATCGGTGCCGCCAACACCATCCCCTGGCACCTGCCCGAGGACATGGCGCACTTCAAGGCGCGCACGCTGGGCGCGCCGGTCATCATGGGCCGCAAGACCTGGGACTCGCTGCCGCCGCGCTTCCGGCCGCTGCCGGGGCGGCGCAACATCGTGGTCACGCGCCAGGCCGGCTGGCAGGCCGAGGGCGCGCAGCGCGCGGGCAGCCTGCGCGAGGCCATCGAAGTCTGCGAGCGGCTCGAGGCGCCCGATGTCTGGGTCATCGGCGGCGCGCAGATCTATGCCGAGGCCGAGCCCTTCGCGCGCCGCGCGCTGGTCACCGAGATCGCGCGCGACTACGAGGGCGATGCCTTCGCGCCGGTGCTCGACGCCAGCGCCTGGCGCGAGACGCAGCGCGAGTCGCACGTGTCGGCCAAGGACGGCCTGGCCTTCAGCTTCGTGACGTACGAGCGCGTCACGGCCGGCGCATGACACTGGCGTTGCGCCGGCGCACGCTGCTGGCCGGCGCGGCGCTGGCGGCCAGCGGCATCACGCCTGCGCTGGCGGCCGAGCCGATGGAGCCCGACGAGGAGGCGCTGTTCATGAACGGCACCGCGCGGCCCACCGACGACGGCCGGCTCGAGGTCGACATCCATGCCTGGGTCTACGAGCGCGAGCGCCGCTGGGGGCTCAATGCCGCCTTCGCGCGCTACCTCGGCCTCAACCTCAAGAAGCTCTCGCCGGCCGCGCAGCTGCGCTTCAACCAGCGCACCGCGCTGTTCCATGCCGAGTCGGAGGACGGCAAGGTGTTCGACGTGGAATTCGACGGCAGCCCCGGGCGCAAGACCATGCCGCCCTCGGGCGCCGACGGCCGCGTCAACGTGCGGCAGGTGATCGAGGTGCCGCGGCTGTCGCCCACGCAGCAGTGGCTCGAGTTCCACGCGGTCACCGGCCCCGGCGAACTGCTGCACCGTTTCCGCGGCCGCGCGCTGATCGTGCCGGCACAGGGCCTGTCGGTGATCTCGGACATCGACGACACCATCAAGCGCACCCAGGTGCGCGAGCGTCGCGAGATGCTGCTCAACACCTTCGCGCGCCGCTTCGAGCCCGCGCCCCACATGGCCGGCTGGTACCGCGCGCTCGCGCAGGCGCCCGATACGCGCTTCCACTACCTGTCGGCCAGCCCGATCCAGCTCTATCCGCCGCTCGCGGAGTTCGTGCGCGAAGCGGGCTTTCCGCCGGGCAGCATGCACCTGCGCGAGAGCACGACCTGGCGCACGCTGATCCCGGCCGACGAGGATTCGCGCGCCCACAAGCTCGGCGTGATCGCGCGCCTGCTGGCCGACTTCCCGCAGCGCCGCTTCGTGCTGGTCGGCGATTCGGGCGAGGCCGATCCCGAGATCTACGCCAAGGTGTTCCGCGACAACCCCGGGCGCATCGACGGCATCGTGATCCGCGACGTCACCGGCGAAGGCCGGCTGTCGGAGCGCTACCGCGCCACCTTCGAGGGCATCGATCCGGTGATGTGGCACCTCGTCGCGCCCGACACGACGGCGTGGCCGATGCAGGCGCAGACCCAGGCCGCGCGTTAGAGCCTTGCGCGCGGCGTGCTCGCGCTGCGGTGCACAAGAATTCCCATGCCCGATCGTGACGGCCCGCACGATCGATGCGTGCACGAGGCCGATGGCCCCTCTCCTCCTGCCAACCGCGGTGATAGCGTCCTTGGCGGTCTCCAGAAAAACTTTCGAAACGAGTTTTTCTGGATTCCTTCCATGGATCAACGCTTCATATGCAGGGAGAAACAAACATGATCGAACTCGTCGACCCGAGCGACAGCCGCGCCGTGCGCAACAAGAACAACATCCTGGGCTTCTACGAACTGGTGATCAACCAGAAGAAGGCCGAAGAGTCGGTGCACCGCTTCGTCAGCGCCGCCTATGTCCAGCACAACCCCCTGATCGGCGATGGCGCGCAGGCCTTGGGGGAATTCTTCGGCAAGCTCACCAGGGAGCGCGTGCTGGCCCGCGTCGTGGTCCACAAGATCGCCGCCATCGGCGACCACGTGTGGGCCCACGTGGAATTCCTGAACCTGTTCAATGACGATCCGGAAGACACCGGGATTGCCGGCGTCGACATCTACAAGATGGATGCCGACGGAAAGGCGATCGAGCATTGGGACACGCTGCAGCCCGTGGGCCATCCGAAGAATTCGGTCCCCTGGCTCGCACCGAACATCCAGCGCGCCAATTCGAACGGCATGTTCTGACAGGCGCTCGCGACACCGCTGGAAACGAAGCGCCGCGCCACGCGCGACGCTTTACGAAAAAGAGTGCTTCCGTACTGCCGGACTGCCAGCTGACATAGGCACGAGCGGCGCAGGGTTTAGTCTGTCCTAAGAGTTTCTGCGCACAATGTCACGGACCCATTGCCATCAACGTTCAAGGAGAAGGCACATGTCCATGGAGTTTCTTCGGACCATCGCCGAGCAGAAATTGCCATACGTCGTGCACGCGCCCGCCGAGATCGACAAGCTGCGCGTGCTGCGCGCCGCGGACCTCGTGACGGCCTTCATTCCCCCGTCCGAGCGCCATCCCCAAGGCCGCGCGATCCGCCAGCTGGCCCAGGTCGAGAGCATCACGGCCAAGGGCATGCTGGCGCTCAACAAGGCGACCTCGGCATTCATCGAGCTGTAGCACGCCAGGCTTCGGGCGAACAACCGAACTGGGTGCCGAACCAGCGGGTGAAGGCACTGTGCGTGCTGTAGCCCAGCATCGCCGCCACCTCGCCCAGGCTGTGGCGGCCATTGGCCACGTAGCGCCGCGCGAGTTCCTGACGGACGTCATTGACCAGTTGCTTGAAGGTCAGCTCGCGCGCATCGAGCTGGCGCTGCAAGGTACGCATGCTGAGCCCCAGGCCCTGCGCCACCGACTTGCAGGTGGCCCGCCCCGCCGGCAGCATCAGGTAGATGGCCTTGCGCACCTCCTGGTCGATCGAGCGCTCGCGCTCGCCGGGAACGGCATCGATCAGCTTGCGCGCATAGGCCGCCAGCACGGGATCGCCGCCCGAATTGGGCACGTCGAGGTCCGCCGCGCGGCACACCAGTCCGTTGAAGCTGCCGTCGAACTCGACCGGGCACTGGAAGAAGCGGCGATGAAAGGACGCATCGGCCGGCGGCCCATGGCTGAAGCTCACGCTGGCCGGACGCCACCGGTCGCCCAGCAAGGCCGCGCACATCCGGTAGAGCACCCCGATCGCGAGTTCGATCGACTGCCGCGCCGGCACCGACACGGCCAGCTCCTCGCGCAGCAGCACCAGCTTGCCGACGTCCTCGACCTGGATCGCCAGCCTCTCGTTGAGCAGGTGCAGGTGCTCGATCAGCGTGAGCAGCACCTGGCGCAAGGTCGGCTGGTGCATCAGCAGCAGGCTCAGCACACCGAAGTTCGATAGCTGGCGCCGCGCGGCGATGCGCAGTCCGAAGGACTCGCAGCCCGTGTCGCGCGCCGCGTCCTCGAACAGGCGGGCCACGCGGTCGGCCTCGATCAACTGGTCCGGCTCGCGCAGCATCCTGGCGCGCAGCCCGGCCCTGCGCAGCGCCGCGCCGGGGTCGTGGCCAAGCTCCTGCGCGAGCTCCGAGAAGTTCGTCAGCGCCGCCGCGCGCACCAGTGCCGTCATGCCGAGCCTTTCCGGGGTGGCGGGAATTCTGGCACCAAATGCACAGCGATTGGCACCGAATGCAAAGCGCCGCGAGGGGGCGACTCCTACAGTTGCCCCATGCCCGCACCCCGGAGGCCGGGGCGGGCAGACCGCAAAAAAGAACGGAGACAAGACATGCGCATCGAAGCGTTGACCTGCGCCATCGGCGCCCAGCTCAGTGGCGTCAGCCTGGCCGACGCGGCCCGGGACGACGGCCTGTTCGAGGAGATCCGGGCGCTGCTGCTGCGGCACAAGGTGCTGTTCCTGCGCGACCAGAAGATCGGCCGGGCCGAGCACGTGGCCTTCGCGCGGCGCTTCGGCGAACTGGAGGACCACCCGGTCGCCGGCAGCGACCCGGAGCACCCGGGGCTGGTGCGCATCTACAAGACGCCGGAGGCGCCCAACGACCGCTATGAGAACAGCTGGCACTCCGACGCCAGCTGGCGCGAGACGCCGCCGATGGGCTGCGTGCTGCGCTGCGTCGAATGCCCGCCCGTGGGCGGCGACACGATGTGGGCCAACATGGCGCTGGCCTACGAGCGCCTGCCCGAGCACGTGAAGGAGCTGATCGCGCCGCTGCGCGCCCGCCACAGCATCGAGTGCACCTTCGGCGCGGCGATGCCGATCGCCCAGCGCCTCGCGCTCAAGGCCCGCTATCCCGATGCGGAGCACCCCGTGGTGCGCATCCATCCCGAGACCGGCGAGCGGGTGCTGTACGTCAACGGCTTCACGACGCACTTCACCAACTTCCACACGCCCGCCAACGTGCGCTACGGCCAGGATTTCACGCAGGGCGCATCGGCGCTGCTGCAGTACCTGATCAACCAGGCCGCCATCCCCGAGTACCAGGTGCGCTGGCGCTGGCAGCCCGACAGCGTGGCGATCTGGGACAACCGCGCCACGCAGCACTACGCGGTGATGGACTACCCGCCCTGCCACCGCAAGATGGAACGCGCCGGCATCGTCGGCACGCCGACCGCCTGAGCCTCCCATCCCCTTCGAACCACCCGCATCCCCGGAGCCCCCGATGAACTTCCTCGACGGTCACCTGTTCCCCGAAAACCAGCAGCCGCTGATCATCACCGCCGCCCCCTACGCGCCGTCCTGGCTGCCTTCGGACTTCCCCGGCGAGATCGCCGTGACGATGGACGAGCAGATCCAGAAGGCGGTGGACTGCTACGAAGCCGGCGCCACCGTGCTGCACCTGCATGTGCGCGAACTCGACGGCAAGGGCTCCAAGCGCCTGTCCAAGTTCAACGAGCTGATCGCCGGCGTGCGGGCGCGCGTGCCCGAGATGATCATCCAGGTCGGCGGCTCGATCTCGTTCGCGCCCGAGAGCGAGGGCGCGGCCGCCAAGTGGCTGTCGGACGACACGCGCCACATGCTGGCCGAGCTCGACCCCAAGCCGGACCAGGTCACGGTGACGATCAACACCTCGCAGATGAACATCCTCGAGCAGTTCGACCTGCGCGACATCCGCGGCACCTCGATGGAGGACCCGGTCGTCTTCAACGCCTACAAGGAGATGACGGTGCCGGCGCAACCGGGCTGGGCCGAGGAGCACATCCGTCGCCTCAGCGCCGCGGGCATCCAGAGCGCCTTCCAGTGCTACAACATCAACAGCTTCGAGTCGGTCGAGCGGCTGATGCGCCGCGGCATCTACAAGGGCCCGCTGGTGCTCAACTGGGTCGCGATCGGCGGCGGCATGGACGCGCCGAACATCTACAACCTCGCGAACTTCGTGCGCGCGGTGCCCGACGGCGCGGTGCTCACGGTGGAGAGCTCGGTGCTCAACGTGCTGCCGGTCAACATGATGGGCATCGCCATGGGCCTGCACGTGCGCTGCGGCACCGAGGACAACCTCTGGAACCAGTCGCGCACCGCCAAGATCGGCACCGCCGCGCAGGTCGAGCAACTGGTGCGCATCGCGCGCGAATTCGGCCGCCCGATCGCCACCGCGCAACAGGCGCGCGAGATCTCGCAGATCGGCGTGTTCCACGACACGGTGGAAGAGACGCTGCGGGCCAACGGCTTCGCGCCCAACCGCAACGGCGGCCAGCAGGGCTTCCTGCGCAAGGCCGCCTGAACCTCCACGCACCGGAGCAGCCATGCCGCGCCTCACGCACCTCGCCGCCCTGCTCGTCGCCGCCGCGTCGGCGCTGGGCTCGCCCTGGACCCACGCCTACACCGACAAGCCGGTCAAGATGATCGTTCCCGCGCCGCCGGGCGGCACCATCGACGTGCTCGCGCGCATCGTGGGCGACCAGCTCTCGCGCGACATCGGCCAGCCGGTGGTGGTCGAGAACAGGCCGGGCGCCGGCGGGGCGATCGCCGTCAAGTACCTGCTGTCCCAGCCGGCCGACGGCCAAACGCTGATGATGACCGCCAGCAACGTGCTCACCGAGGTGCCGCACGTGCTCAAGGGCGGCTTCGATCCGCTCAAGGACGTGCAGCCGGTCGCGCTGATGGCGCGCTCCTCGCTGCTGCTGATCGCCTCGCCGCAGTTCCCGGCCAGGGATGCGAAGGAGGCCATCGCCTATGTGAAGGCCCATCCGGGCCAGGTCTCATACGCCTCCTACAGCGCCGGCACGGCCTCGCAGTACGCGGGCGCCATCCTCAACCAGGCGGCCGGGCTCGACATGCAGCACGTGCCCTACCCCGGTTCCGCGCCCGCGCTGGCGCAGGTCATGGGCGGCCAGGTGCCGCTGATGTTCGACGGCTCGGTCACGGCCCGGCCGCTGATCGCCGCCAACAGGGTGCGGCTGCTGGCGGTCGCGACCCAGGCCCGGCTGCCCGAATTTCCCGCCGTGCCCACCTTCGCCGAACTCGGCTACCCGGCGCTCGACTTCGCCAACTGGACCGGCGTGATCGCGTCCTCGCAGATGCCGGCGCCGCTGGTCGAGAAGATCCACGCGGTGCTGCGCAAGGTCGCGGCCAACCCGGCGGTGCGCGCGAGCGTGGCCAACGCCGGCTTCGAACCGATGGCCGACCGCACCCCCGCGCAGGCCCGCGACGAACTGCGCGAGGAGTTCACCCGCAACGCCGGCATCGTCAAGCGCTACGACATCCGCCTGAACTGAAGACCCTCCAGAACAACGAGGAGACATCGCCATGCCCCAAGCCATCCGCTTCCACGAGACCGGCGGTCCCGAGGTCCTGCGGCTCGAGAACGTCGAGGTCGCGGACCCCGGTCCCGGCCAGGCGCGCGTGCGCCACAGCTTCATCGCGGTCAACTTCATCGACATCTACTTCCGCACCGGCCGCTATCCGCTGGCGCTGCCCGACGGGCTGGGCTCGGACGCGGTCGGCGTGGTGGAGGCCGTCGGCCCCGGCGTGACGGAGGTCAAGGCCGGGGATCGCGTGGGCTACCTCACGGGCCCGCAGGGCGCCTACTCGCAGGTCCGCGTGATGCCCGCCGCGGTGCTGATCCCGCTGCCCGAGGGCCTCTCCGATCGCAGCGCCGCCACGCTGATGATGAAGGGCATGACGGCGCAGTACCTGTTCCGCCAGGTCCGTCCGCTGCAGGCCGGCGAGACCATCCTCTACCACGCGGCCGCCGGCGGCGTCGGCCTGATCGCCTGCCAGTGGGCGCGCGCCCTGGGCGTCACGATGATCGGCACCGTCAGCACCGACGAGAAGGCGGCGCTCGCCCGGGCCGCCGGCTGCGCCCACGTCATCGTGACCGCGCGCGAGAACACCGTCGAGCGCGTGCGCGAGATCACCGGCGGCCGCGGCGTGCCGGTGGTCTACGACTCGGTGGGCAAGGACACGCTGATGGATTCGCTGGACTGCCTGCAGCCGCGCGGCACGCTGGTCAGCAACGGCACCTCCTCGGGCTCGGTGGTGATCGATTCGCAGCTGCTCGCGGCCAAGGGCTCGCTGTGGATGACGCGGCCCGCGATGGCGCACTACATCCAGCCGCGCGCCCACATGCTCGAGATGGCGCGCGAGCTGTTCGACCACGTGCTGGCCGGGCGCATCGTCAGCGAGCCGCAACGCAGCTTCGCGCTCGCCGATGCGGCGCAGGCCCATCGCGCGCTCGAGTCGCGCCAGACCGCCGGATCGACCGTGCTGGTCCCCTGAGGAAGCCCGCCATGAAGACCACCACGCTGGCCCTGTCGCTGCTGGCCGCGACGGGCGGTGCCGCCGCGCAATCCTCCCTCACCGTGTTCGGCGTCGTCGATGCCGGCATCAGCCACTACAACACCCGCAGCCGATCCTGGGGCCTCGCGGCGCCGCGCCAGGCCAGGCAGAGCCAGACCGCGCTCTCGCCCTCGGGCTACGCGTCCAGCCGGCTGGGCTTTCGCGGCACCGAGGACCTGGGCGACGGCCTCGCGGCCGGCTTCTGGCTCGAGGCGCCGCTGGCCAACGACAACGGCGGCGGCATCGGCAACTTCGGCCGCCGTTCCACCCTGAGCCTCTCGGGACCGTTCGGCGAGTTGCGCCTGGGCCGCGACTACACCGCCTCGTTCTGGAACGACGGCGTGTTCGATCCCTTCGGCGTCAACGGCGTCGGCACCAACCTGGTCGCCGTGGTCAACAGCAACCTCGCCGCCTCGCGGGCGCTCGCCACCGGCGGCCTGCTCAACGGCGCGCTCTCCGCCGGCACCGACAGCTACCTGCGCACCAGCAACGCCCTCAGCTACTTCCTGCCGCCGGGGCTCGGCGGCTTCTACGGCCAGGTGCAGTACGCCTTCCACGAGAACGTGAAGGCGAGCGATGCGAGCGACAGCCCGTCCGGGCGCGGCCGCTATGCCGGCGCGCGCGTGGGATGGACCGGCGGTCCGGCCGACGTGGCGCTGGGCTACGGCGAGAGCACGCTCGTGAGCGCCGCGCCCGGCGGCGAGAAGATCAGGAGCCTGAACCTCGGCGGCTCCTACGACTTCGGCGCGGTGAAGCTGTTCGGCGAATGGTCCCGCGTGCGGAACGCGCGCGACGACGCCGGCCCGTTCGGCAGCCGGGCCACCGACCGCTACGACGGCTTCGTCGCCGGCCTGAACATGCCGGTGGGGCCGGGCCTCGTGCGCGCCTCGTTCGCGCGCGTGAATTTCAGCAACGGCAACGGCGTGCCCGGCGGCAGCGCCTCGGTCGACAAGCTGGCGCTGGGCTACGTGCACAACCTGTCGAGGCGCACCGCGCTCTATGCGACGGTGGCGCGCATCGGCATCCGCGACGGCCACAACAACCCGGGCGTGATGGGTGTCACCCCGCTGGTGCTGAGCTTGCCGGCGATCTTTCCGCAGGCGGCCTACGTCACCAAGGGCGGCATGGAACCGCGCGGCGCGACCGGCTACGACGTCGGCATCCGGCACGCCTTCTGATCGCGCGGGACCCGCGGGTCAGCGCCCGCGGCCACCGGCCTTCCTCGCGTCGAAGCCGAGCATCTTCATCGCCGCATTCGGGCTGCGCGCCCCCTTCGCATAGCCCTGCCACGGCGCATTGCCGCGATCGAGCCGCGTGTGGATGTCGCGCAAGGTCCAGTGCGCGCCGCCGCGCAGCTCGGGCACCTCGTCCCACGCCACCGGCACCGACACGCCCATGCCCGGCCGCGCGCGCAGCGACCAGGCGCTGACCGTGGTCGCGCCGAAGCCGTTGCGCAGGTAGTCGATGAAGATGCGGCCCACGCGGTTCGAGGGCCCGCTCTTCGCCACGAACAGTTGCGGCAAGGTGCGCGCCATGTGGCGCACGATGGCCTGCGAGAAATCCTTCACCGCGTCCCAGCCATGCACGCGGCGCAGCGGCACCACCACGTGCAGGCCCTTGCCGCCGCTGGTCTTGCAGAAGGGCACGAGTCCGAGCTCGACCAGGATCACGCGCATCAGCTCCACGGCCTGCAGCATCGCGGGCCAGTCGACGCCCTCGCCGGGGTCGAGGTCGAAGGTCATGCGGTCGGGCTTGTCGATCGCGGACTTGACGGCGTTCCAGGTGTGCAGCTCGATCACGTTCATCTGTGCCGCGCCCGGCAGCCCGAGCGCCGCCGCCACCTCGATCAGCGCGGGATGTTCGGGCCACAGCGCGGCATCGAGCTGGCGAATGCCATCGATGCTGCCGTCCTCGAGATGCTTCTGGAAGAACAGCTGCCCGCCGATGCCGCGCGGCGCGCGCACCAGCGACACCGGCCGGCCGCGCAAATGCTCCATCATCAGCGGCGCGACCAGGCCGTAGAAGCGCACCACCTCGACCTTGGTGATGCCGCTCGAGGCATCGACCACGCGCTCGGCATGCGAGACCTTGAAGTTCGCGGGCAAGGTGGCGGCCGGGCCTTTCGTCTGGGTCTTCGCCTGGGTCTTCGCCTGCTCCCGGTCCGCCGCGCGCGCGGGCACCGGCGCCTCGCGCACGATCTGCTTCGCGGGCTTGTCGCCGCGCAATGCATGGAACACCGGGTGGCGCACATGGCCGTCCTGCGTCCATTCCGAGAACGTGACCTCGGCCACCAGCACCGGCTTCACCCAGTGCGCGCGGCGCTCGTTCTCGATGCGCTGCTTGAACGGACGTCGGTCGATGGCCAGGGGCTTCAGTCGCGCGAAGATCTCGGCCAGCGAGCGCTCGTTGAAGCCCGTGCCCACGCCGCCCGCGAACACCAGCTCGCCGTGTTCGTCATGCACGCCGAGCAGCAGCGAGCCGAAGCCCGTGCGCGAGCCCTGCGGGTCGGTGTAGCCGGCGATCACGAACTCCTGCCTGCGCGCGCACTTGAGCTTGATCCAGTCGGGCGAACGGCGCGAGCGGTAGGCGCTGCCGCGCCGCTTGCCGATCACGCCCTCGAGCCCGATGCGGCAGGCCGAGGCCACGATGTCCTCGGGCGGCGCGTCGAAGACCGCGCTGAAGCGGATCTCGGGCGGCGGATCGGCGAGCAGCCGCTCAAGCAGCGCGCGCCGCTCGACCAGCGGCACGGCCCGCAGGTCGTGGCCGTCGTAGTACGGCAGGTCGAACAGGAAATAGACGATGTCCTGGGTGCGCGTGCTGTCGAAGGCGCTCTGCAGTGCCTGGAAGTCGGTGCGGCCGGCCTCGTCGAGCACCACGATCTCGCCGTCGAGCCAGCCCGGCTTGAGCTTCATGCGCTGCAGCGCGCGCACCAGGTGCGGCATGCGATCGCTCCAGTCATGACCGTTGCGCGTGAACAGGCGCACCGTCTTGCCCTCGATGCGCGCGAGCAGCCGGTAGCCGTCGAACTTGATCTCGTAGACCCAGTCGCCGGGATCGGGCGGCGGCCCGTCGACCAGCGTGGCGAGCACCGGCGCGAGCTTGGACGGAGGCTCGGCCTCGACGGCTTCTTCGGGCCACTCGGAACGCTTTCGCGCCGCCTTCTTCGCGGCGGGCTTCGACACTGTGCCCGCCCGCGGCATCGCGAGCGCGGCCACGCTGTCGGGGAACTGGTCGACCACGCTGAATTCCGCGGCCTCGCGCGCGAACTCGTCGCGTTCCTTGATCAAGAGCCACGGATCGCCACTGCCCTCCTTGCGCGCCTTCATGCGCACCAGCGCCCAGCGGCCGCGCAGCTTGTGGCCATGCAGCTCGAACTTGATGTGGCCCGCGCGATAGTCCTTGCGCACATTGCCCAGCGGCACCCAGAAACCCTTGTCCCAGACGATCACCTTGCCCGCGCCGTACTGCTTCGCGGGAATCTCGCCCTCGAAGGCGTTGTACGACACCGGGTGGTCCTCCACATGCATCGCCATGCGCTTGTCGTGCGGGTCGTAGCTCGGCCCCTTGGGCACGGCCCAGCTCTTCATGGTGCCGTCGATCTCGATGCGGAAGTCGTAGTGGAGGCTGCGCGCCCAGTGCTTCTGCACCACGAACTGCAGCGCGCCGGACAGCGACTCGCCGCCCTCGGCGGGCTCGGGCGTGATGTCGAAGTTGCGCTTGGCCTGGTAGCGCTTCAGTGCGGCGGTGCGCGCCATGCGGGGGCGGGTGTCACTGCGGCGCCGGCGTCTGCGCCTGCCGCCGGTTGCTCGCCATCGTCTTCGCGGCGTCCAGGTGCGTCCTGAGCACCGGCAGCGTCTTCTCGGCGAAGGCGCGCAGGTCGGCATCGTTGGCGTCGCGCGCCATGTTCTCGAACAGGCGGATGTCGGCCTCGTGGTCCTGGATGCCCACGCGGTCCACATAGGCCCGGTCGAAGCCCTCGCCCGACAGGCCCTGCAGCGCCTCGATGCGCGCCTTCTTGTCGGCCGGAATCTCGGCCACCAGTTGCACCGACTTGCGCGCGGCCAGCTGGCGCAGTGCCTCGTTCGATTCGCCGTGGTGCTTCGCGAGCATCAACGCGTAGTCCTTCACCTCGGCGCTCACGGCCTTGGAGGCGGCGAGCTTCGAGACCTCGAGCTCGTAGAGGCCGGCGCCCGCGGCCAGGGTCATCAGGCTGCGGTCGGGGGCGCTCACTGCGCCGAGCGGCGCGGGCTGCGCGGCCGCCTGGGCGAGCTGCACAGCGGGTTCGGCCGCGAAGGCCGTGGCGGCGGCGGCCGTGCAACCGAGAACGACGCCGAACGCGATCGCACGGATGCGTGCTCGGGGGGAGTGGCTGAGAGTCGAAACGCAATGCATGCCAGACCTCGCAATCTGCAACGGGAGGACAAGGCCATCGCCAAGGCACCACGGGCCAGCGACGGCCGCCTGCGACAACGCTGCACTCATCATGCGGCCCATGGCGTAGGAAGCGGCCCCTTGCGCGGACAAGCCGAGGCGCCTTCGCCGTCGCCTGCAAGCGATCGCGCGTCCGGCCGACGCTTCGCGCGCGCGCACCTTGCCCACAGTGCCCGCATGTCCGAACTCGCCGCCCTCCTCACCCCCGAACTGCCCCTCTGGGAGATGGTGCTGCGCGGCAGCGCCGTCTACTGGTTCCTGCTCGTCGTGTTCCGCTTCGTGCTGCGGCGCGATGTCGGCTCGCTCGGCGTGGCCGACCTGCTGTTCGTGGTGCTGGTGGCCGACGCCGCGAGCAATGGCATGCAGGGCGACTACAAGACCCTGGGCGACGGCTTCGTGCTGCTGAGCACGCTGATCGCCTGGAACTTCGGGCTCGACTGGCTCGGCTACCACGTGAAGGCGGTGTCGCGCTTTCTCGATCCGCCGGCCGAGGTGATCGTGAAGCATGGCCGGCCGGTGCACCGCGCGCTGCGCCGGCAGATGATCACGCGCGAGGAGCTCGAGGCCAAGCTGCGCGAACAGGGCGTGGAGAGCATCGCGAAGGTGCGGGTCGCGCGCATCGAGAGCGATGGCCAGCTCAGTGTCTCGACCTACGCCGACGACAAGAAGGACAAGCCGCGGCAACCGCCGCCCCGTACCGGCAGCGAGGCCGTCAAGTAGCGGCGGCATCGACCGCGGTATCGGGATGGTTCGATGCATGGCGCTCGAGCATCAGGTACAGCAGCACCCCGCCGCCCAGCGGCAGCAGGTAGTAGAGCGCGCGGTAGGCCAGCACCGCGCCCATCAGCGTGCCCTGCCGCACGCTGCCCGACAGCAGCGCGAGGTACACCGCCTCGAGCACACCGAGCCCCGCTGGAATGGGCGTGAACACGCCCACGATCGAGGCCGCCATCAGCACCGACAGCGTGGTCGCGTACGGCACCTTCTGCCCCAGCAGTAGGTACATCGCCGCGCCCATCAGCGCCCAGTTGCAGGCCGACAGCGAGATCTGCAGCAGCGCGAGCCGCGCCGAGGGCAGCTGCACGCTGCGCCCGCGCAGGGTCCAGCGCTTGCCGCGCGCGACGCCGCAGGCGATCACGTAGCCGATCGCGAGCGCGATCATCAGCACGCCGATGGCACGGAAGGCCACCACGCCCAGGTGCGCCTGGCGCGGCGGGTCGATCGCGCCCGCGGCAAACAGGCCGCCGGCCAGCAGGCCGTAGCCCAGCCAGTTGGTCGCAAGGCTG
Source organism: Variovorax sp. GW821-FHT10D07 (assembly GCF_059415325.1). Lineage (NCBI taxonomy): Bacteria > Pseudomonadati > Pseudomonadota > Betaproteobacteria > Burkholderiales > Comamonadaceae > Variovorax > Variovorax sp. GW821-FHT10D07. The sequence continues at coordinate 813,495 of NZ_JBWKMZ010000002.1, forward strand.
AGGCCGACGATCTGCGCCACCGTGGCCTCGTCGAGCCCGGCGCGCGCATAGAGCCGCGCGCGCATCGCGACGCCGCCCACCAGCGAGCCGAGGTTCAGGTTGAAGGCATAGCTCGTGACCGCGATGGCCCAGGTGCGCCAGGCGGCGAGCTTGTGCCGCGTGTGCAGCCGGCCGAGAAGGTCAAAGCAGCCGTAGAGCGCATGGCTGGCGGTCGAGAGGGCGAGCACGCCGAGCAGCAGCCACAACGGATAGCGCTGCAGCGCATGCCAGGCACCGGCCCAGTCGACCTTGTGCGCGTGCGAGAGCAAGAGCCCCAGCACCACGATGCCGAGCACGGGCAACGCCCAACGCTTGCAGCGGCGCCAGAGGCCTTGGGGAACGGAGGCGGCGTCGGTATGGTCCGCCTCGCGGGAGAGTGTGGCTGTGGCGGCGGTCTGTGGCATCGTGGGCCGATCATCGGGACCGGTCCGGATGCCCGACAGTCGCCGCGAGCGCTTGTGTGCGTAGTCCGGGAACGATGTCCCGGATCACGCACCGGCCTTACCCGGCGGCAGCTTGACCTTGGTGACCGTCACCGAGACGGGGTCGCTGGCGGGAAAGGATTCCTCCACGCCGCTGTCGAGCGCATCCTCGCTCGGTGCCTCGTGGGTGGGCTTGTCGTGTTCGGGGGCGGGCTTGCCGTGCGACTCGGCGGTGGGAAACGGAAAGGGCTTGCTGGTGTCCTTGGGGTCGCGGGTATCGGTCTTCGAAGCCATGAGGGTTCTCCTTCCAGAAAGAGAGAGGGAAAGCACGCGGTGCGTCCACCCACTCTGGAAAGCGGCCCGTCCCGGCGCGTAGGACAACACGCGCCGTGGGCCGTCGCCGCGAGAGCGAACGCCTCAGCGGGGAATGCGGATGAAGTCTTCCGAGGTCAGCGAGATCAGGCAGCGCGGCTCGTCGCGATAACGCTCCCGGGCCTTGGCCTCGATCGCGTCGAAGTAGGCGCGGCAGGCCTCGAGCAACTGGGGGCCGCCCTCGCGCACGCCGAATTCATCGTGCAGCGCGTCTTCCGTGATCTCCGCCAGCACGCGCTGGCCCTGCGGACCGTTCGGGTAGAACGCGAAACGCACCGTGGCGGTGTCGAAGCAATAGATTCCTTCGAAGTTCATCTCTCTTGTCTCCAGCGGGTTGCATCTTGTTTCGTCGCGCCGACTAGAGCGCTTCGCGCGGGCGCGCTCGCGAGGACGAAATCCAGTCCCGATGCAGGACTCCTCCTACAACACCAAAGGCCTCGCGACGCTGCGCCTGCGCGCATCGGCGATGTCGTCCCACGCGGGCCTCCCCGGCTTTCGGCGAGGCTTTGGACTTCCAATCCGAGGACCTCCACGACCATGAATACCACCGCCACTTCACGCCTCGACGCCCGCATCGCCGGCGTGGTCGAGTTCCGCGCGGGCGATGGCCCGCAGATCCGCATTCCCGAAGGCGTCTGCCAGGCGCTGGTCGCGGACGACAGCGTGGTGCTGACCTGGACCGAGGACGGCAATCCGCTGACCGCCGCGATCCCGCGCATCGAGTTCGATCGCTTCGTCACCGAGGGCCAGATCGTGCTGGGCCACGCGGAAGAGGACGCCGCCGACGCGCCGAAGAAGGACTAGCGCGCAACGGCCCGCGGGCCGGTGGTGGCTTGCTTGAAAAGGCGAGCGCGAGCGACGACGATGCGTGCCGCGCCATCCGCGCCACGCCCTGGAGTCCTTCGCGCTTGAATCCCCTGCCCCCTTTTCCTCACACCTGGCGTGCCCGCCTGGCCGATGCCCACTGGCAGCGCCAGACGATCGGCGAATCGGGCGCCGATGTGTTTCGCATCGAGGCCGCCGATGGTGCCTTGCTGTTCCTCAAGTCCGAGCCCGTGGCGCCCCTCGCAGAACTGCCGGGCGAAATCGCGCGGCTCGAATGGCTCGCGCGCCAGGACCTGCCCGCGCCCGCAGTGCTCGACCAGGCGCTCGAACACGATCGCCATTGGCTGCTGATGAGCGCCGTGCCGGGCCGCGATCTCGCATCGGGCCCGTTCGGCCCGGCCGAGATCGTCGTGCACATGGCCGATGCGCTGCGCCTGCTGCACCGGGTGCCGGTCGCCACCTGCCCCTTCGACCATCGCCTGGCACACCGGATCGAGGACGCACATGCGCGCGCCGTGGCCGGCCTGGTCGACGAGAGCGATTTCGACGACGAGCGCGCGGGCTGGACCGCCCTCGATCTGTTCGAGCGACTGCACGCGACGCGGCCCGCGCACGAAGACCTCGTCGTGACCCACGGCGATGCCTGCCTGCCGAACCTGATGGCAACGGCCGACGGCTTCACGGGCTTCATCGATTGCGGCCGCGTCGGCGTGGCCGACCGCTGGCAGGACCTCGCGCTGGCCGCGCGCAGCATCGGCTTCAACCTCGGCGAGGGCTGGACCGCGCCCTTCTTCGAACGCTACGGCATCGCGCCCGATGCCGAGCGCATCGCGTTCTACTGCCTGCTCGACGAGTTCTTCTGAAGGTGCGCCGAAGGTGGCGCGGGGAGAATGCGGGCATGAAATTCGATCCCCTGCCATCGCAGTGTCTCGTCGACCAATCGCTGGAGATCCGCCTGCGCGGTCTCGCACCCGGCGAGCGCGTCGTGCTGCAACTGTGCAACCGCTTCGGCCACCAGGTGACGCAATCGGAGGCCCACTTCGTGGCCGACGCCAGCGGCACGGTCGATCCCGCGCGGCAGTCGCCGGTCGCGGGCAGCTACGAGCGCGCCGACGCGATGGGCCTGTTCTGGTCGCGCGCGCTGGTGCCGCCCGAGCGCGTGGGCGGCATCGCGGGCCTGCACGACGATCCGCTGACCGCCACGCTCAGCGCGGTGCGCGAGAGCGACGGCAGCGCGGTCTCGGTCTCGATCCGCCGTGTGTATGTCGGCGACGGCGTGCGGCAACGGGATGTCAGGGAACGCGGCCTGGTCGGCCAGTTGTTCGAACCCGCGGGCGCGGGCCCGCATCCGGCCGTGCTCGTGCTCGGCGGATCGAACGGCGGCCTGGCGTGGTCGCAGGAGATGGCCGCGCTGCTCGCCTCGCATGGCTTCGCCGCGCTGGCGCTGGCCTACTTCGCGGCCGAGGGCTTGCCGCCCACGCTGGACCGCATTCCGCTCGAGTACTTCGGCACCGCGCTGGAATGGCTGGCCGAACAGCCCGGCGTGCGGGCCGACCGCATCGGCACCGTGGGCGTGTCGCGCGGCGGCGAACTCGCGCTGCTGCTCGGCGCGCACTTTCCCGCCATCGGCTGCGTGATCGGCTATGTGCCCAGCGGCATCGTGTGGCCCGCCTATCCGGCGAGCGGCCATGGCGCATGGACGCTGGACGGCGAGGAGATCGATTTCGCATCGACGCTCACGCACGCGCAATGGGACGAAGCCGTCGCCCAGGGCCTCGCGCGCGCGGACAGCTTCGACTGGTACCTGATCCCGCTGCGCGATCCCGCGCTGCTGGAGCGAAGCTCGATCAAGGTCGAGAAGATCAACGGACCGGTGCTGCTGATCTCGGGCGAGGCCGATGGCCTGTGGCCTTCGACCGATCTCGCCGACTTCGCGCTGCAGCGCCTGCTCGAAAAGAAATTCGCGCACCGCGCCGAGCACCTGAGCTACCCGCGCGCCGGCCATTCGATCGCCTGGCCGAACGCGCCGACCACCATGACGCGCTCGGTTCATGCGATATCCGGCGAAACGATGGACCTGGGCGGCACGCCCGAGGGCAATGCGCGGGCGCGCAGCGATTCGTGGCCGCGCATGCTCGCCTTCTTGCGTGATGCGCTGCAGCGCTGAAAGCGCCCCCGGATTTCCGTCGCTCTACCACGATTTTTTGGATGGAACCGCGGGGTGGCGCAGTCTTTTTTGCACGGTCGGGAGCCCCTGCCTATTCAACAGGCAATGTGGTGGGAAGCCCCGTCAATCCTCGCTTCGCCCATCCGCTCCCCGCACAACCCACAGAGTTGTCCACAGAAAAATCGAACAAGTCATCAAACCGACTTGGTCGCGACATATCCCTTGAACATTTCCCGCAGGCGGGTCTTGAGCAACTTTCCGGTGGCCGTATGCGGCAGGCTGTCGACGAAGACCACGTCCTCGGGCAGCCACCACTTGACAACGCGCTGCGCGAGGAAATCGCGCAACTGCGAAGCGGTCACTTCGCTGCCGGGCCGCTTCACCACGACGAGCAGCGGCCGCTCGGTCCACTTCGGATGCGGGATGCCGATGACCGCGGCCTCGGCCACCGCCGGATGGGCGCTGGCCGCGTTCTCGAGGTCGATCGACGAGATCCATTCGCCGCCCGACTTGATCACGTCCTTCGCGCGGTCGACCAGCTGCACATAGCCGTCGGCATCGATGGTGGCCACGTCGCCGGTCGGGAAGAAGCCCTCGGCATCGAGCACGCTGCCGCCCTCGCCGCGGAAGTAGCCGCTCGCGATCCAGGGCCCGCGCACATGCAGGTGGCCGAAGGCCTTGCCGTCGTGCGGCAGGCGCCGGCCGTCCTCGCCGACGATCTTGAGCGCCACGCCCCAGACACCGCGGCCCTGCTTCATCTTGATGCCGATCTTCTCGTCCTCGCTCAAGGCCGCATGCTTGGGCAGCAGGTTGCCGATCACGCCGATCGGGCTGGTCTCCGTCATGCCCCAGCCCTGCACGAAGTCGGCGCCGAAGTCGCGTTCGAAACGCTCGATCATGCTGCGCGGCGTGGCGGCGCCGCCGAGGCCGATGCGCTTGAGGCCCAGCGCGCGCGGATCGAGTTCGGGATGGGCATCGAAGTACTGGAACAGCATCAGCCACACCGTGGGCACGGCCTGCGAGATGCTGACCTTCTCGTCGCGCATCAGCTCGTAGAGGTTCTGCGCGTCGAGGTGCGGGCCGGGCATCACCAGCTTGACGCCGGCCATCGCCGCCGCGTACGGCATGCCCCAGGCATTGGCATGGAACATCGGCACCGCGAGCAGCAAGGTCATGCCCGAGTTCACGCCGAAGGTGTCGGGCGTGCACTCCATCAGCGAGTGCAGCACGGTCGAGCGGTGCGAATAGAGCACGCCCTTGGGATTGCCCGTGGTGCCCGAGGTGTAGCACAGCGACGAGGCCGTGCGCTCGTCGAACACGGGCCAGTCGTAGTCGTCGCTCTGCGCATCGATCAGCTCGTCGAAGCACAGCAGGTTCGGCACGTCGATGGCCGGCATGTGGGCGCGGTCGGTCATCGCGATGAAGGCGCGCACCGAGCGCAGGCCCGGCGCGAGCTTCTCGACCAGCGGCGCGAAGCTGGTGTCGAAGAACAGCACCTTGTCTTCGGCGTGGTTCACGATGTAGTCGATCTGCTCGGGAAAGAGCCGTGGGTTGACGGTGTGCAGCACCGCGCCCGCGCCCGACACGCCGAAGTACAGCGCCAGGTGCCGGTGCGTGTTCCAGGCCAGCGTGCCCACGCGGTCGCCGCTCGCGATGCCGAGCTGCGCCATCGCGTGGGCCACCTGCTTCGCGCGCCGGTGCACCGCGTCGTAGTCGGTGCGCACGATCGGTCCCTCGACGCTGCGCACCACGATCTCGGTGTGCGGGTGGAAGGTGGCGGCATGCTCGATAAGCGACGAGATCAAGAGCGGGCGGTCCTGCATCAATCCGAACATGGGGGCGTCTCCTGTGCTGGGGGCCGCCGCATCGTGGCAGCAGCGCGCCGGGGCGGCATCGTCGGAACGGACGATTGAGGGCGCGCGGCGGGAACGGAATCTGCGTGATGATGCGAAACCACCGGATGCCCGCCCCATGTCCATGCTCATCGCCCAGATCTCCGACCCGCACGTGCGCCCCGCCGGCGTGCTCTACCAGGGCGTGGTCGATTCCAACCGCATGCTCGAGGAGGCCATCGCCCACCTGCATGCGCTCGATCGCCGGCCCGACCTGGTGCTGCTGACCGGCGACCTGGTCGACGAGGGCCGGCCCGAGGAATACGCGCAGGCGCGCCGGCTGCTCGCCACGCTCGAAGTGCCGCTGCTCGTGATGCCCGGCAACCACGACCACCGCGAGCACTTCCGCGCGGCCTTCGCCGACCACGGCTACCTGCCGGCCACGGGCGCGCTGCACTACTGCATCGACGACCATCCGGTGCGCATCGTCGCGCTCGACGTCTGCGTGCCCGGCCTGCACCATGGGCTGGCCGATGCGGAGGGCCTCGCCTGGCTGCAGCGCACGCTGGAGGCCGACCGCACCAGGCCCACGCTGCTCATGCTGCACCACCCACCGTTCATGAGCGGCATTCCGTACATGGATGCCTACCGCTGCATCGACACCGAGCCGCTCGAAGCCGTGGTGCGCGCGGCCGGCAACGTGGAGCGCGTGCTGTGCGGCCACGTGCACCGCGGCATGCTGCGGCGCTGGGCCGGCACGGTGGTGTGCAGCGCGCCGAGCACCACCACCGAGATCGCGCTGCGGCTCGCGAGCGACGCGGCACCGGCCTCCTACTTGGGCCGGCCCGGCTGCCTGCTGCACCTGTGGGACGAGACGCACGGCATGGTGAGCCACCTGAGCCACATCGGGCCGATGCAGGGGCCCTACCCCTTTGCCTGACATGCGGATGCCGACCATCGCGGGACTGCGTGCCTCGATCCTCTGCGCGGCCGCCTGGCTGGCCTGCGCCGCGCCGGCCTTCGCCAACGGCAGCCTGTCCTGCGCAGGACGGCCCTATGCGGTGGAGGTGCAGTTCAGCCTGTCGACCGGTGAACTGACGGAACTGATCGTCGCGCGCGAGCAGCACGGCGATCTTTCATCCGAACGATTCACGCCACGGCGCCGGTCCATCGACTACGCGCGCCGCACCGTGCAGGCGAGCGGCACCAGCGTCGAGCGGCCGTCCCGCACCGCAACGCTGCGCATCGCCCAGGCCCGCGGCACGCTGACCCTCGCGGGCCGCCGCTACCGCCTGCGCTGCGACTGGAACGGCCTGGGCTGAAGCGCCCCGCGTTCAGAGCCGCTCGACGATCGTCACGTTCGCCATGCCGCCACCCTCGCACATGGTCTGCAGCCCATAGCGCTTGCCGCGCTGCCCGAGCGCATGCACCAGCGTCGTCATGAGCTTGGTGCCCGAGGCGCCCAGCGGATGGCCGAGCGCGATGGCACCGCCGTGGACGTTGAGCCGTTCGGGATCGGCGCCCGTCACCTGCAGCCAGGCCAGCGGCACCGGCGCGAAGGCCTCGTTGACCTCGAACAGGTCGATGTCGGAGATCTTCATGCCGGCCTTCTGCAGCGCGCGCTGCGTGGCCGGGATCGGTGCCTCGAGCATGATCACCGGGTCGTGGCCCATCACGCTCATGTGGTGGATGCGCGCGAGCGGCTTCAGGCCGAAGGTCTTGAGGCCGCGCTCGTTGACCACCATCACGCCGCTGGCGCCGTCGCAGATCTGGCTCGCGGTCGCGGCGGTCACGCGCCCGCCCTCGGCGATCAGCTTGACCGCGCCGATGCTCTCGAGCGTCGCGTCGCCGCGGATGCCCTCGTCGGCCAGGTGCATCTCGCCGGGCTCGCTGCCATCGGCCAGCCGCACCGCCACCGGCACGATCTCGCGCTCGAAGTGACCGGCGCGCGTGGCCGCGGCCGCGAGCTGGTGGCTGCGCAGCGCATAGGCATCGAGCTCGGCGCGCGCGATGCCGTAGTTGGCGGCGATCATCTCGGCGCCGGTGAACTGGCTGAACTCGACGCCGGGGTAGCGCTTCTGCATGCCGGGGCTGACATAGAAGCCCAGCCCGTTCTTCAGCGGCAAGGTGGTCGGCAGGCCCATGGGCACGCGCGTCATGCTCTCGACCCCGGCCGCGATCACCACGTCCATGCTGCCCGACATCACGGCCTGGGCCGCGAAGTGCAGCGCCTGCTGCGACGAGCCGCACTGGCGGTCGACCGAGGTGGCCGGCACCGACTCGGGCAGGCGCGAGGCCAGCACCGCGTTGCGCGCGATGTTCGAGGACTGCTCGCCGGCCTGGCCGACGCAGCCCATGATGACGTCCTCGATGGCGGCGGGATCGACGTCGGTGCGCGCGACCAGCGCGTCGAGCACCTGCGCGGCGAGGTCGGCGGGATGCCAGCCGGCCAGGCGGCCGTTGCGGCGGCCTCCAGCGGTGCGGGCGGCGGCGACGATATAGGCTTCGGGCATGGGTTCTCCTGGGGCTTGGTGTGACTCGGGGAATTGTTGGCCCCCAGGATATGGCGGGCGTCGTCGGATCGGACGATTTTGGGCGCGGGCCTGGCGGTGTCGAAACACCGGCTCGCACTTGACCAGGAAGGCCCGCATGCACTCGCGCGCATCCTCGGTCGCGAGGTGCGCATGCAGCTGTCGGCACCCGATGCGCACAAGGATCGGCGCTTCTTGCTCCATGGGCATACGGGCTGGCTCCTGCCAGTCGACGACGATCCTCTGCCGGGCGATCAGCGCGGACAGCACCGCGCCCTCCTCGACCAGCAGTTTGCGAAGCTCAGATCGCTACCGGCTCCGCGCCCAGGCCGGCATCGCGCGACTTGAACGCGGGCTGCGCGAGTGCTTTGCCGATCTCGCGGCTCACTGGAGCGAGGGGCCAAACACGCAGCAGGGAGGTGCTCGGCGCGCTGTCGCTCGACGAGGCGAAGGGGGATGAGCGTGGGCGACCTGGCGCGTTACCTGAAGGTGAGCCGGCAGGACCTCTCGGGCCTGCTGAGCCGCATGGAGCGCGACGGCCATGTGAAGGGCGCGACCGGCGCTCACGCCTGGTGACGATGAGCGAGTCGGGACAGCATGTGTGGGTGGTCGAGGCGCAGCCGAAGATCTTTGCCTACCACGAGCAGGTGCTCGAGGGGTTCTCGGTCAACGACGTGACCCACACCCTACACTACCTGCTGAAGATCCTCGACAACATGCAGAAGGTGGACGACCGGCAGGGCGGTGCCGAGGAGCCGGCCGAGGAAGCGTGAAGCCGCGCGGCCTCAGCGCGGCGCCATGCGGATCGCCCCGTCGAGCCGCACGCTCTCGCCGTTGAAGTAGCCGTTGGTGATCATCAGCTCGGCCAGCGCCGCGTACTCGGCTGGGTTGCCCAGCCGCTTCGGAAACGGCACCGAGGCCGCCAGCGCGGCCTTCACGTTGTCGGGCGCGCCCTGCAGGAGCGGCGTGTCGAAGATGCCCGGCAGGATGGTGTTGACGCGGATGCCCTCGCTCATGAGGTCGCGCGCGATCGGCAGGGTCATGCCGACGATGCCGGCCTTCGAGGCGGTGTAGGCGGCCTGTCCCATCTGGCCGTCCTGCGCGGCCACCGAGGCGGTGTTGACGATGGCGCCGCGCTCGCCGTCCTCGAGCATGTCGAGCGTGAGCATGCCGGCGGCCGACTTGGCGATGCAGCGGAAAGTGCCCACCAGGTTGATCTGGATGATGCGGTCGAAGTTGGCGAGCGGAAAGTGCTTGATCTCGCCCGTGGCCTTGTCGCGGCTCGCGGTCTTCACGGCGTTGCCGGTGCCCGCGCAGTTGACCAGCACGCGCTCCTGGCCGTGCGCGGCGCGCGCGCGCTCGAAGGCCGCGTCGACCTGCGTCTCGGAGGTGACATCGACCTGGCAGAACACGCCGCCGATCTCGGCCGCGAGCGCCTCGCCCTGCGCCGCGTTGAGGTCGAACAGCGCGACCTTCACGCCATGGCCGGCCAGGCGCCGCGCGGTGGCCGCGCCGAGGCCGGAGGCGCCGCCGGTGACGACGGCGGCAATGCGGGAATCGAGTTGCATCTTCGGAGGTCCTTGCTGGATGGTTTGGCGCCGGCCAGTTTAGGAAGCAGAATCGACGCGGGCATCGTCGGAACCGACGGTATCCGCTTTCCCCCGCGGCGACCGCACGGCCCGCGCCCCACTCCGCCGTTCGCGATGTCGTCCGCTCCTTCCGCCCGCATCCTCGAGACCAAGCTCAGCCCGCCGGCCTTCGCCGCCACGCAGGTGCTGCGCGACGCGATCTGCGAACGCATCGCGGCCAGCGCGGTCAAGCTGGTGCTGGTGCGCGCGCCCGCGGGCTTCGGCAAGACCACCACCATGGCGCAGAGCCGCGAGCGCATCGAGGCACGCGGCATCGCCACCGCCTGGATCACGCTGGACCGTGCCGACAACGACGTCTCGCGCTTCCTGGCCGGCCTCGGCGAGGCCGTGCTGCGCCTCGGCGTGGAGGAGCCGCGCGCACGCACGCCCTTCGACGCGGTGGCCGCGCTGGCCGCGCACGACGCGCCCTTCGTGCTGTTCCTCGACGACTTCGAGGGGGTTCAGGAACCCGCGGTGATCGGGCTGGTGCGCGAGATCGTCGAGCACCTGCCGCGCGGCGGCAAGCTGGTGATCGGCTCGCGCGGCCTGCCCGACCTCGGCGTGGGCCGGCTGCGCGCGCGCGGCCAACTCGAGGAGATCGATACCGACCGGCTGCGCTTCAGCCTCGAGGAAACCGGCGCCTTCTTCGGCCTGCGGCCGCACGCCGGCGACGCCGCCGCGCAGGCCCTGCCGCACGAACTGCTCGCGCAGCTGCACCGCAAGACCGAGGGCTGGATCGCGGCGATCTGGCTGGCCTCGATGGCGCTCGAGCGCCATGGCAGCGCGACCGGCTTCGTCGAACGCTTCTCGGGCTCCGACCGCGCGGTGGCCGACTACCTGGCCGAGGACGTGCTCGCGCACCAGCCCGCCGAGGTGCGCGAGTTCCTGCTGCGCACCAGCATCCTGCGCCAGCTCGATGCCTCGGTGTGCCAGGCGCTCAACCCGCGCGCCGACAGCGCGGCCATCCTCGAGCGGCTGGCCGCGGCCAACCTGTTCCTGACGCCGGTGAACGGCGGCGCGGACGGCGACGGCGACGGCGCCTGGCGCTACCACAGCCTGTTCGCCGACTTCCTGCGCGCCCAGCTGGCGCGCGAGATGCCCGGCGAGATCGCGCGGCTGCATCTCGCGGCCTCGGGCTGGTACGAATCGCAGCAGCGGCCGGTGCCCGCGATCGACCATGCGATCGAGGGCGGCGACCATCCGCATGCGCTGACGCTGCTCGACAGCTATGCCGGCCGCTTCCTCGAGCAGGGCCGCATGCGCATGCTCGCGCGCTGGTTCTCGGCCATCCCCGAGCACCAGCTGCGCGAGCATCCCGCGCTGCAGCCGATCGCGCTGTGGGCCACCTGCTTCACGCACGGCCCCTGGCAGGCGATGCAGCAGCTCGAGAGCTCGGGCTGCCTCGACAGCCCCACGCCTGCGGTGCGCGCGAGCGCGCAGACGCTGATCCCGCTGCTGCTCGCGATGCAGGACCGGCACGACGAGGCCTACGAGGCCGGCCGCCTGAGCCTGGCGCGGCTGCCCACCGGCCTGCCCTTCGCCGACAGCGTGCTGCTCAACGCGATGGCGCACATCCTCGCGGTGCGCGGCGACCAGCACGAGGCGCAGCGCCTGCTCGACGCCGCGCGGCGCCAGCAGGGCAGCAGCACCTTCAACCGCATGTACACCGAGTCGCTGGCCGGCCTGTTCGACCTGCAGGAAGGCCGGCTGCGCCAGGCCACCGCGCGCTTTCGCATGGCGGTCGATGCGACCCATGCGGTCTCGTACAACCACAGCCACGGCAACGCCTGGGCCGGGGTGCTCTACGCGGGTTCGGTCTACGAGTCGAACCAGCTGCTGCAGGCCGAGCACCTGCTCAATGTCTACCTGCCGCTGGCGCGCGACGTGGGCCTGCCCGACCACATGATCCTGAGCCACGCGATGCGCTCGCGCATCGCCTTCCATGCGGGCGACATCGATGCCGCGTTCCAGGCCCTGACCGAGCTCGAGTACCTGGGCCACCAGCGCCAGCTGCCGCGCGTGGTGGCCGGCGCCAAGCTCGAGCGCTCGCGCATGCTGCTGCTGCAGGGCAACGGCCCCGCCGCGCGCGACGAACTCGCGCGCGCCGACGACCCGGCCCTGTGGGCGCGCGAGAAGCTCCAGCGCCTGCCCGCGCACGAGCTCGACTACCTGACCCTGGCGCGCGCACGCTGGGAGATCGCCTTCGGCGATGCACGCGCGGCCCTCGACAGCATCGACGCCGAGCTGCATGCCGCCCTCGCCGTCGCGCGGCTGCGGCGCGTGCTCAAGCTGCGGCTGCTGCGTGCATTGGCACTGCAGCGCGCGGGCAACCTGGCCGAAGCCATCGCCGAAGCCGCCGAGGTACTCAAGACCGCGAGCCACGAGGGCTACATGCGGCTGATCCTCGACGAGGGCCCGGCCGCCGCGCTGCTGGTGCAGCGCTTCGCGCACGCGCTGCACGACAGCGCCACCGCACGCGGCAGCAGCGACCCGATCCTCGGCGAATACGTGCAGCGGCTGCTGCAGGCGGCCGGGCCGATGGCCCCGCCCGATGGCGGCGAGCCGGAGAACGCCGACGCCGCGGGCACCGACGGCCTCGCGGCCAGCGAGCCGCTGACGCGCAAGGAGATCCGCGTGCTGCAGCTGCTGGCCGAGGGCTATTCGAACGGCGCGATGGCCGAGAAGCTGTTCGTGTCGGACAGCACGGTGCGCACGCACCTGCGCAACATCAACATGAAGCTCGATGCGAAGAGCAGGACGCAGGCGGTGGCGATCGCGCGGCGGCTGGGAGTGATCCGGTAGGGAGCGCCGCGGATAATTCGCGCGCGGGATTTCAGTATTTCAAGGAGGAGTTCATGTTCGCAGCGTATTCGGCCGGCATGCTGCTGGCCGCGGCCATGGCCGTGTCATCGCCGTCGATGGGCCAGACGGTCGAAGCGCCCAAGGTCTCGCCGGGAGACACCTGGAAATACCAGACCGTGGATCAATGGTCGGGACGCCCCAAGACCGAAGCCATGTTCACCGTGCTGGGCGTTACGGAGGAATACGTTCGCATGGAGATCGAGATGAGGAGCTTCGCGGCCAACGGCAAGCCCACGCGCTATCCCCCTTTCGAAATGACGAATCACGCGAACCTCGACATGGTGCATGTCGCCAACGGCAAGAACAGCACACGCGTCAACTTTGCCTGGCCTCTCTTTCCGGGCAAGCAATGGCGTTACGAGTACGCCACTTCAACGCCGGACAACAGGATCACCACCACCTTCCGGATGGCGGCTGAAGTGACGGGCTGGGAGGACGTGGAGACCAGCGCCGGCAGGTTCAGGGCGCTCAAGGTGGTTCACACCGGGACGGCGGACGCGGGACCTTCCGTGGGAGTCGGCAAGAATGCCTGGACCTCCTGGTACTCGCCCGAGGCGAAGAACTACGTTCGCTACCAGGTGGAAGTCACCGGGCCCGATGGCGCACCGGGGTTGCGAGAGGTCTCGGAACTGACTGCCATCACGGTGCGGCCCTAGGCACGGCGCCGCTCTCCTGATCAGCGCAGCACCGCCACATTGACGCGGCGCATGCCGTTGTAGGAATAGAGAATGATCGGCCCATCGCGCAGGTCGCCGCGGTCATCGAAAGAGATCGCGCCCGTCACGCCGGTGAACGAGATCGCCTTGAGCGCCGGCAGGTACCTGGCCGGCTCGGCCGAACCCGCGTTGCGCATGGCCTGCGCCATCACCTGCACGGCATCGTAGACATGGGGTGAAAAGAGCTGCGTCGACACGCCGAAACGCTGCTTGAACCGGTCCTTGAACGCGCGCAGGGCCGGCTGGTATTTCTCTTCGGTGCCGCCGGTTTCGGCGCACAGCACGGTGCTCCGCATCGCTTTGGCGCCGGCGAGCCGTGGCAATTCGCCGGTACAGATGCCGTCGCTGCCCATGAAGACAGGATTCAGGCCGGCTCCATGAATCTGGCGCAGCAACGGACCGGCCACCGTGTCCATGCCGCTATAGAAGACCAGATCGGGCTTCGAGGCGCGCAGCTTCGCGACCAGATCGCCAAGCTCGGCGCCGTCGTCCATCACCTGATCGCGGCGCAACACCGTGCCACCGGCCTGCAGCACGCCGGCCTCGAAGGCGTCGGCGATGCTGGTGCTGTAGTCCGTGCGGTCATCGACCACTGCGATCCGCCGGCCCCCGGCCACCTCGACCGCATAGCGGCCCAGCAACTCGCCGAGCCGATCGTCGTGCGCGATCACCCGGAACGCCGTGGCATAGCCCAACTGGGTGTAGGGCCGTCTGCTGGCGCTTGGAGAGATCTGGACGATGCCCGCATCGTGGTAGATCCTCGCGGTCGGAATGGTGACGCTCGAAGTCAGGTGCCCGACCACGCCGTTCACGCCCGCGACCACCAGCGACAGCGCCGCGCGGGGGCCCATCTGCAGATCGGCGCCGTCGTCGCGGGCCACGAGTTCGAACCGCGCGCGCCTGGTACCGATGAGGAGGCACCGCGCATTCAGGTCTTCGATGGCCAGCACGGCACCGTCCTCGTTGTCGCGGCCGAGATGGGCCAGCGCGCCGGTCATCGGCGCGACGTGCCCGATCCTGACGGTCACCGAACCTCCCGGCCCGGGCTCGCAATTCGACGCCACGGACGTCTGGGCACCACTCCCCGCACACGCCAGCACGCCGGCCGCAGCCACCACGCACACGCGCACCCAACGCTTCCCACCCACTCCCTGCAACATCCTGTTCTCCTCGCGGCCCACGGCCGGCGCGGATTCTAGGGGGCCCGGCAGGCCCACTCACAACGCCCGCGAGATCACCTCCTTCATGATCTCGTTGGTCCCGCCATAGATCCGCTGCACCCGCGCATCGGCATACATGCGCGCCACCATGTACTCGTTCATGAAGCCATAGCCGCCGAACAGCTGCAGGCATTCGTCGACCACCCGGCCCTGCGCCTCCGAGCCCCAGAGCTTCGCCATGGAGGCGGTGGCGGTGTCGAGCGTGCCGGCGACGAGCTCCTCGACGCAGCGGTCGATGAAGGCGCGACCGACCTTGATCTGGGTCGCGATCTCGGCGAGCTTGAACTTGGTGTTCTGGAACTCGGCGATGGGCTTGCCGAAGGCCTTGCGGTCGCGTACGTAGTCGAGCGTGGCCTGGTAGGCGCCCTCCATGGTGGCGAGCGCGCTGACGCCGATGATGGTGCGCTCGTAGGGCAGGTCGCCCATGAGCTGGAAGAAGCCCTGCCCCTCGACGCCGCCGAGCACGGCATCGGCGGCCACGCGCACGTCGTCGAAGAAGAGCTCGGAGGTGTCCTGCGCCTTCATGCCGATCTTGTCGAGCACGCGGCCGACGCGAAAGCCCTCGCAGCCCTCGGTCTCGACGATCAGGATCGAGGTGCCCTTGGCGGCCTGCGCGGGATCGGTCTTGGCGACCACCAGCACCACGCCGGCGAGGAAGCCGTTGGTGATGAAGGTCTTGGAACCGTTGATGACGTAGCCGCCGTCCTTCTTCTCGGCGCGCGTGCGCACGCCCTGCAGGTCGGAGCCGGCGCCGGGCTCGGTCATGGCCACCGCGCCGACCAGTTCGCCGCGCGCCATGCGCGGCAGGTAGTGCTGCTTCTGCGCCTCGGTGCCATGGTTGAGGAAGTAGTGCGCGACGATGCTGTGCACCGAGGTCGCCATGCCGCTGAGGCCGCGGCGCGCGGCCTCCTCGTAGAACACGGCCTCGTGGCGGAAGTCGCCGCCGGCGCCGCCGTATTCTTCGGGGATGTCGGCGCACAGCAGGCCGAGCGCGCCGGCCTTGCGCCAGATCTCGTGGCCGACGTGGCCGCGCTTGCGCGCCTCCTCGTCGTGCGGAACCATCTCGGCCTCGATGAAGCGCACCACGGTGTCGCGGTAGCGCTCCAGGTCCTCATCGCTCCAGGAGCGGCGAAAGTCGATCGTCATGTTCGGCGTGTCCTCGTTCGTCTCTTCGTTGATGTTCTGTGCGCGGCTTCACCCCACGCGGCGCTGCTTGCCGGCCCAGTAGGGATCGCGCAGCTGGAACTTCTGCAGCTTGCCCGCGGCCGACAGCGGCAGCGCATCGCGGAACTCCACGCTGCGCGGGCACTTGTAGCTCGCGATCTGCGCGCGGCAGTGCGCGATCACGGCCTCGGCTTCGAGCGCCATGCCCTCGCGCCGCACGATCACGGCATGCACGCGTTCGCCCCACTTATCGTCGGGCACGCCGATCACGGCCGACATCAGCACCTGCGGCAGCTGCGCGATGGCATTCTCGACCTCGGCCGAGTAGACGTTCTCGCCGCCGCTCACGATCATGTCCTTCATGCGGTCGACCACGAAGACGAAGCCCTGCGCGTCCATGTAGCCGCCGTCGCCGGTGTGCATCCAGCCGCCGCGCAGCGCGGCCTCGGTCTCGGCCGGCTTGTTCCAGTAGCCCTGCATCACCATCGGCCCGCGCGCGACGATCTCGCCGACCTGGCCCGCGGGCAGCTCGCGGTCCTCGCCGTCGACGATGCGCACCTCGGCGATGGCGATCGGCGTGCCGGCCGAACGCAGCAGGCGGTCGCGGTCGGGGCCCGGCAGATGGCAGCGCGGCGGCAGCGCCGTGACCACGGGCGACAGCTCGGTCATGCCGTAGACCTGCGCGAAGGCGGTGGCCGGCAGCGCGCGCATGGCCTGGTCGAGCAGCGCGGCATCGATGGGTGCGGCGCCGTAGAACAGCAGCTTCAGCCGCGACAGGTCGAATTCGCCGAAGCGCGGATGCTCGATCACGCGCTTGATCATGGTCGGCACCAGGAACATCTCGGTGACGCGCGCCTGCTGCAGGGTATCGAGCACCGCGAGCTCGTCGAACATCGGCACCACGTGCATGGGCACCAGCCGCAGCATGTTCTGGATCGCGATGCCGCAGCCGGCGACGTGAAACATCGGCGCGGCGACGATCGAGACCGCCTCGTGCCCATCGCGCGGCAGGGCCGCGACGGTGGCCAGCGCATCGATGCAGAGGCTGCCATGGCTCAGCATCACGCCCTTGGGTCGGCCGGTGGTGCCGCCGGTGTACATCACGGCCGCGAGCTCGTCGCCGGTGTGCGGCGCGTCGTCGATGGCCGCGGTGCCGGCCAGCAGCGCCTCGTAGCCGACCATGCCCTCGGGCACCTCGCGCTCGCCGCAATAGACCACGGTGCGCAGCGACGTGGAGAGCCGGCGCAGCTCGCCGACCAGCGGCGCGAACAGGTCGTCCACCAGCAGGATGCGGGTGTCGCAGTCGTCGAGCGAGTAGGCGACCTCCTTCGGGTTCCAGCGGATGTTGACGGGGTTGACGACGCCGCCGCCCCACCAGGTGCCGAAGAAGTATTCGACGAAGCGGTGCGAGTTGAGGCTCATCATGCCCACGCGGTCGCCGCGCGCCATGCCGAGCTGCCGCAGCGCGGCACCGAGCCGCGCGACGCGGTCGGTGAATTCGCCGAAGCCGAGGCGGTGCGCGCCGCTGACGATGGCGATGGCCTCGCCCTTCTCGCGGCGGCCCTTGTGCAGGGACTGGGTCAGGTACATGGGAGCCTCCTCTGTCTTGCCGATGCCGATGCGCGGCCGCGGGGCGGCGCTCAGGCCGCGCGCAGCGATGGCGCGGTGTCCTCGCCCACGCCCCAGCGCCGCAGCAGCGCCGCGCCTTCCTCGCGCGGCTCGCCCGAGAGCGCGGGCGGCGCGCTGCGGCTGAAGCGCGGCGCGGGCGCGGGCTGCACCACGCCGTCGACCTCGACGAAAGTGCCGCGCGCCACGTTGTGCGGATGCGAGGGCGCCTCGTCCCAGTCGAGCACCGGCGCGAAGCAGGCGTCGCTGCCCTCGAGCAGCGCGCACCACTCGTCGCGCGTGCGGGTGCGGAAAACGTCGGCCAGGCGCAGCTTGAGCAGCGGCCAGCGCGCGGCGTCCATCTGGGCATCGAAGGCCGGGTCGTCGGCGATGCCGCAACGCTCGCGCAGCAGCGCATAGAACTGCGGCTCGATGGCGCCGATGGCCACGTAGCGGCCGTCGGCGCAGGCATAGGTGTCGTAGAAGTGGGCGCCGCCGTCGATCAGGTTCTCGCCGCGCTGGTTGCTCCACCGGCCGCCCGCCTTGAGGCCGTACATCATGGCCGACATCAGCGCGGCGCCGTCGGTCATGGCGGCATCGACCACCTGGCCCTGGCCCGAGGCCTTGACCTCGTGCAGCGCCGCGAGAATGCCGAAGGCCAGGAACATGGCGCCGCCGCCGAAGTCGCCGACGTAGTTGAGCGGCGGCACCGGCGGCTCGCCCGCGCGGCCGACCGCGTGCAGCGCGCCGCTCAGCGCGATGTAGTTGATGTCGTGACCGGCCGCCTGCGCCAGCGGGCCGTGCTGGCCCCAGCCGGTCATGCGGCCGTAGACCAGGCGCGGATTGAGCGCGAGGCAATCGGCCGGACCGAGGCCCAGGCGCTCCATCACGCCGGGGCGGAAGCCCTCGATCAGCACGTCGGCGCGCGCGATGGCATCGCGCACGGTGGCGGCCGCGCCCTCGGCGCGCAGGTCGATCTGCAGCAGGCTGCGGCCGCGCGCGAGGATGTCGTTGGGGTTGCGCGGCGTGCCGGGCCGCTCGATGCGCAGCACCTCGGCGCCCATGTCGGCGAACAGCATCGCGCAGAAGGGGCCGGGGCCGAGGCCCGCCATCTCGATCACGCGCAATCCTTGCAATGGGCCCGGCATCGTCCGTCTCCTTGGCCGTGGGCGGCCTAGTCTGTATGGAGAACGATCTTGTCGCGGCCCGGGGGGTGCCGCATCGTCGGAAGAGACGAAAGAGGCGACGAGAAAAGCCGCTCAGCCCGCCTTGGCGACCTGCGAACGCCGGAAGCAGGCCGCGTCGTGGTCGTTGACGATGCCCACCGCCTGCAGCCAGGCATAGACGATGGTCGGGCCGACGAACTTGAAGCCGCGCTTCTTGAGTTCCTTCGACACGCGCTCGGACAGCTCGGAGGACACGGTGCGCGTCTTGCCGTCGTTCTCGATCACCTTGCCGCCGGTGAAGGACCAGCAGAAGTCGGTGAAGCTCTCGCCGCGCGCTTCCATCTCGTTGTAGATCTGGGCGCCGCGGATGGTGGCCTCGATCTTGGCGCGCGCGCGGATGATGCCGGGGTTGCCCATCAGCCGCTCGATATCCTTCTCGTCGAAGCGCGCGACCTTCCTGGGATCGAAGCCCGCGAAGGCCTCGCGGAAAGTGTCGCGCTTGCGCAGCACGGTGATCCAGGCCAGGCCGGCCTGGAAGCCCTCGAGCATCAGCGTCTCCCAGAGCATGCGCGGATCGCGCTCGGGCACGCCCCATTCGGCGTCGTGGTAGGCGCTCATCAGGGCATCGCCCTCGGCCCAGCTGCAGCGGGTGTGTTGCTTCATGCGCCGATGATATCGACGGCTCTGCTCAAGCGAGTTCGGGTCGCCGCGCCATGAATCCCGTGGCGGTCTCGAAAGCGGCCGACGCGCCCAGCAGCGTCGCGTCGTCCTGGAAACGGCCCACGAGCTGCAGGCCCAGCGGCATGCCGTCGCCGCCGAAACCGCTCGGCAGGCTGATGGCCGGATGCCCGGTCATGTTGAAGGGCATGGTCCATGGATACCAGTGCGCGCGCACGTTCTCGTAGGGCTGGCCGTCGATGTCGAGCGGCGCGAACAGGTCCTGCTCGAGCGCCACCGCGGAGCGCGTGAGCGTGGGCATGGCGAGCAGGTCGGCGTGCTCGAACAGCGCCTGCACGCGCTTGAACAGCTGCGAGCGCGCGAACATCGCCTCCTGGTACTCCACGCCGCTCACGCCGGCCGCCGACTCGACCTGGCGCCGGAAGGTCTCGCTGAAGCTGTCGGGATGCCGCTCGACCAGCGGTCCGAAGCGCGCGCGCCACACCGTGTGGTTGATCGCGCGCCAGATCGGCTCGACCTCGAAGCCTTCGCCGTCGAAGTGCTCGATGCTCGCGCCCAGGTCCGCCAGCGTGCGCAGCGCGGCCTCGAAGTTGCGCGCCACGTCGGCCGACACCGGCCGGCCCGGCGGCGCGGCGCAGCACAGCACGCGCCGGCCGCGCAGGTCGCCGGGGTTGGCGGCGGCCGCCACGTAGTCGTGCGAACGCAGGCCGATCGACCAGGGATCGACCGGCGACGGCCCGGCCATCGCCTGCAGCATCAGCGCGGTGTCGCCCACGGTGCGGGTCATCGGCGTGACGTAGGTCTGGTTGCCGTAGAGGTCCTGCGCCTGGCTGTGCGGGATCACGCCGACCGACTGCTTGATGCCGACCACGCCGTTGCAGGCGGCCGGGATGCGCGTGGAACCGCCACCGTCGGTGGCGACCGCGAGCGGCGCGATGCCCGCGGCGACCGCGGCCGCGGCGCCGCCGCTCGAGCCGCCGCAGGTGCGCGCGAGGTTCCACGGGTTGCGCGTGCTGCCGAACAGCGGCGAGTTGGTCAGCGGGCCCGAGCCGAACTCGGGCGTGGTGGTCTTGCCGATCAGGATCGCGCCCTGGGCGCGCAGGCGCGCCACGCTCACCGCGTCTTCGGCAGGCACGTTGTCGCGGTGGATCACGGCGCCGAAGGTGGTGGCCACGCCCTCGGTGTTGACCAGATCCTTGACCGAGAACGGAATGCCGTGCAGCGCGCCGAGCGGCCGGCCGGCCGCTATGGCGTCCTCCGCGCGGCGGGCCTCGGCCAGGGCGCGTTCGGGCGTCAGGGTGATGAAGCAGTTGAGCGTGGGCTGCAGGCGCTCGGCGCGCGCGAGCACCGCCGTCACCAGCTCGACCGGCGAGAGCTTGCGCGCGCGGATCAGGCCGGCCAGCTCGGTCGCGGGCGTGAAGAAGAGCGAATCGTCGGACATGGACATCGAGCCTTCGTGCGTGCTATTCGTCGATGACGATGCCGGCCGCCTTGACGATCGGCTCCCAGTTCCTGCGCTCGCGCTGCGCCCGCTGCGCGAGTTCGGCGCGGCCCTCGGCATGGGCGACCAGCCCGGCCGCCTCGAGGCTGCGCGCGAGCTCGGGCCTGGCCGCGGCCGCGAGAAAGCCACGCTCCAGCGCCGACAGCGCGGCGGCCGGCGTGCCCGCGGGCGCATAGACCGCGTACCAGCTCGTGGCCGCGACGAACTCGCCGAAGCCCTGCTCCTTGGCCGTGGGCACGTCGGGCAGGGCCGGCAGCCGCTTGTCGCCGCTGAGACCGAGGAACTTGATCTTGCCGCCCTTGTAGAGCGGCATCATGCTGGCGGCCGCATCCCAGCCCATCGACAGCTCGCCGCCGACCACGTCGATCAGCATCGGCGAGGCGCCGCGGTAGGCCACGGGCGTGAGCTCGAAGCCCTGCGCCTTGGCGAGCGCGAAGGCGCCGAGGTGGCCTGAGCTGCCGATGGTCGCGAGGCCCAGCGTCGCCTTGCTCGGGTTCTTCTTCGCCCATTCGACGTACTGCTTCATCGAGCTGTAGGGCTGACCGGCGCCGGTCACGACCGCGGTGGGAATCTCGACCAGCAGCGCGACCGGCACCAGGTCCTTGTCGGCGTCGTAGCCCGGCGTCTTGTAGGTCAGCGGCAGGATGGTGAGCAGCGGCGACGGCGCGAGGTAGAGCGTGAGGCCGTCGGGCTTGGCCTTCTTCACCGTGTCCCAGGCCAGGCGCGCCGAGGCGCCGGGCTTGTTGTCGACCACGATGCTGCCGAAGCCCGCGTCCTTGAGCTGCTCGGCATAGAGGCGCGCGACCGTGTCGGCCGCGCCGCCGGCCGCATAGCCGACGACGATCCTGAGGTTGCCTCCCGCGAGGCCCGGTGGCAATTGCGCATGAGCGGCCGGAAGGACACAGGCCGCGAAGGCCGCGACGGCAAGGGATCGGCGGATGAAGGACGGCATGGAAGACCTCGCGGTGAAAGAAAGGGGATCGCTCAACCGAGCGCCTGCTCGACCAGCGCTGCGACATCGAGCAGATAGTGGTCGTCGTACCAGCGGCCCACGAGCTGCAGGCCGATCGGCAGGCCGATGGCGCTGCGGCCGCAGGGCATCGACAGCGCAGGATGGCCCGTGAGGTTCATCGGGTAGGTGTAGGGATACCAGGCACCGCGCACCGTGCCCGCGGGCCGGCCGGCGATCTCGATCTCGCCGCTCACGTCCATGTCGATGGGCAGCGGCGGCGCCGACAGCGTGGGCGACACCAGCACGTCGAAGCGTTCGAACAGCGCCTGCAGCTCATTGAAGCAGCGGGTCTTCGCGAAGGTGGCCTCGTGCAAATCGACGGCCGTGTGGCGGCGGCCCTTTTGCACCGCGTCGATCAGCGAGGCATCGAGCCGGTTGCCGAAGCGCTCGAGGTTGGCGCCCACGCGCGCGGCCAGCAGCGACTGCAGCACGACCAGGAAGTGCTTCTCGAGCGATACGAAATCGAGCTGCACGGTCTCGACGATGGCGCCCTCGCGCGCCATCGCCTGCACGGCGGCACCGGCGATGGCCTCCACCTCGGGGTCGACGCGGTTGCCCGCGCTCGGCAACCAGGCCACGCGCAGGCCGCGCAGCGAAACGGACGCGGCACGGCGCGGCGGCGCGCTGCCCGTGCCCCAGGGATCGCGCACATCGAAGCCCGCGATGGCCTCGAACAACAGCCGGGTGTCGGCCACGTCGCGCGCCATCGGCCCGGTGAAGGAGTTGGCCGAATAGAGGTCGGGCGCCTGCAGGTGCGGCACCACGCCGAGCGTGGCCTTGAGGCCGACGATGCCGCAGCAGGCCGCGGGAATGCGGATCGAGCCGCCGCCATCGGTGCCCAGCGCCAGCGGCCCCATGCCGGCCGCCACCGCGACCGCGGCACCGCTGCTCGAGGCGCCGGGTGTGTAGGCCGGGTTGATCGGGTTCAGCGTGCGGCCGAACAGCGGCGCCGTGGGCACCTGCTTGTGGCCGAACTCGGGCGTGAGGGTCTTGCCGATCAGGATCGCGCCCGCGGCCTTGGCGCGCGCCACGGCCACCGCGTCGTCCTTGGGCACGAAGTCCTCGTAGATGGCCGAGCCCATGGTGGTGCGCACGCCGGCCGTCAGTGTCAGGTCCTTGACCGAATAGGGAATGCCATGCAGCGGGCCCAGCGGCTCGCCGGCCATCACGGCTGCTTCCGCGCGGCGCGCGGCGGCCAGTGCCTGGTCGGCGGTCACGGTGATGAAGGCGTTGAGCTCGCGGCGCGCCTCGATGCGCGCGAGCGCGGCCTGCACGATCTCCACCGGCGAGGCCTCCTTGCGCCGCACCAGCGCGGCCAGCGCCACGGCGCCGTGGTCCATCAGATCCATGGTCGTTCCTCGAAGTCGGAAGTCAGAGCATCCAGCGGCCGCCGTCGATCAGCAGCGTCTGGCCGGTGATGAAGCGGGCGTCGTCGCCCGCCAGGAAGGCCACGGCCGTGGCCACGTCGCGTGGCGTGCCGATGAAGCCCGCGGGCGTGTCGGCCACGATGCGCGCGAGCACCTCGGGGTTGAGCTGGTCGTGCGCGCGGGTGCGGATCGCGCCGGGGCACACGGCATTGACCGTGACGCCGTGCGGCGCGAGCTCGCGTGCCAGCGAGCGCGTGAAGCCCACCACGCCCATCTTGGCGGCCGCGTAGTCGGCGAGGCCCACGTCGCCGACGAAGGCCGCGTCGGTGCTCATGTTGACGATGCGGCCGAAGCCGCGCGCCTTCATGCCGGGCGCCACGCGGCGCGAGGCGCGCATGGCCGTGAGCAGCGAGACCTCGAGCACGAAGCGCCAGACCTCCTCCCGCGATTCGACGAAGGGCGCGCCGCGTTCGCGCGCGCTCTGGCCGACGTTGTTGAACAGGATGTCGACCGGGCCGAAGGCCGATTCCACGCGATCGAAGAAGGCCGAGACCACTGCCGCATCGGTGCAGTCGCCGCTCACGCGCAGGCAGCGCGAGGCCAGGCCGGGCGCGACGCCGTCGCCGGCCAGTTGCGCGTCGAGCGGCGCGCAGTCGAGGTCGAGCACCGCGACGCGCGCGCCACGCCCCAGGAACTCCATCACCGCGGCGGCACCGATGCCCTGCCCGCCCCCGGTGACCACCGCCACGCGCCGATCGAATGTCATCGCGGGCCTTTCAGTGGAAGGTGCGGCCGCCGTCGACGGCGAGCGCGGTGCCGGTGATGTAGCTGGCGCCCGGGCCGCTGAGGTAGAGCACGGCCTCGGCCACCTCCTCGGGCGCGGCGATGCGGCCCAGCGCATAGCGCTCGCGGATCTCGGCCAGCGCGCGCTCGGGATCGTCGGCGTTCTCGTAGCTGGTGCGGAACAGCGGCGTGTCGATCGCGCCCGGGCAGACCGCGTTGACGCGGATGCCGTCGGCCGCGGTCTCGATGGCGAGCGACTTGCCGAACATGATGACCGCGGCCTTGCTCGCGCAGTAGGCGGTGCGGTTGGGCAGCGGCCGCAGGCCGGCGCCCGAGGCGATGTTGACGATGCTGCCGCCACCGGCCGCGCGCAGGTGAGGCAGCGTGGCGCGGCACACCAGCATCGGCCCCGTGAGGTTGACGGCCAGCACGCGTGCCCACTCCTCGTCGCTGGTGGCCTCGAGCGATGTCAGCGCATCGATGCCGGCCGAGTTGACCAGCGCGTCGACGCCGCCCAGCCATTGCGCGGCGCGGTCCACCGCGGTGCGCACGGCCGGTGCGTCGCTCACGTCGCATTCGAGCGCCAGCGCCGCCTCGCCGAGCAGGCGCACGGCTTCGGCGAGCGCGGCCGTGTCGCGGTCGAGCAGCACCACGCGGGCGCCGCGCGCCACCGCCATGCGCGCGACCGCGAGGCCGATGCCGCTGGCACCGCCGCTCACGATCAGCCGGCGCGGCGCTGGGGTGGCGACGGCGTTCATGCGGCCACCGCGGCCCGCAGGCGCGGGCGCATGTCGTCGGAGATGCGGTCGCAGCGGTCGATCCACACGTCGGAATGCGCGAGCGCGTGCTCGATCAGGCCCTCGAGCACCTTGAGCCGCGAGGGCTGGCCGATGATCTGCGGGTGCATGCCGACCATCATCATGCGGTCCTCGGCATGCAGCACGTCGAACTCGCTCTTCCAGGCCTCGAGCGCGGCCGAGGGCGCCTGCAAGGTGCGGCCCGGCAGCGTGATCGAGTACTGGAAGAAGGGCGCGTCGTCGAGCACCCAGCGGAACGGCAGCTCGACGATGTCGGTGCGCTGGCCGCCGATCTCGAGCAGGTAGGGCGAGTCGTCGTCGAAGAAGTTCGAGGAGTAGTCGAAGCCGTACTCCTTGATCAGGTCGAGCGTGATGGCGCTGAACTCGGCCGCGGGCGAACGCCAGCCGCGCGGGCGGGCGCCGGTCAGGCGGGTCAGCACCTCGAGGCCCTTCTCCATCTCCTCGCGCTCCTCCTCGGGCGTGAGGCCGACGATCCAGCGGTGGCTGTAGCTGTGGTGCGCCACCTCGTGGCCGCGGTCGATCACCTCGCGCATCAGCTCGGGATGCTTCTCGGCCACCTCGCCCGGCACGAAGAAGGTCGAGTGGATGCCGTAGCGCTCCAGCAGCTTGAGGATGCGCGGCATGCCGACCTTCCAGCCGTAGGCGCCCTGCGACATCAGGATCGGCCGCTGCGCGTTCGCGGGATCGCGGCCGGTCCACATGGTCTCGGCGTCGAGGTCGAAGGTCAGCATGAGCGGGAAGCCTTTGCTCGTGGTGGGCATCGCGAAGTCCTGGGGAAGAAGAGGAAGAAGGGTCTAGACGTGCTTGTGGAAGCCGGTCCAGCGTTCGGCCAGCAGCAGCACGATGCCGGTGGCCACGATCAGCAGGGTGGAGACCGCGGCGACGCTGGGGTCGACGCCCTGCTCCACCGAGGTGAAGATCTTCACGGGCAGGGTGGTCTGGCTCGCCGAGAGCAGGAACACCGACACCGGCACGTTGTCGAGCGAGGTGATGAAGGCGAACAGGCCGCCGGCCACGAGGCCGGGCTTGACCAGCGGCAGGGTGACGAGCCGGAAGCTCGTGAAGCCGTCGGCGCCGAGCACGCGCGCCGCGTCTTCGAGCGACTCGTCGACCGCCGCCAGGCTGCCGAGGCTGGCGCGCACCACGTAGGGCACGGTGATGACCACGTGCGCGAGCCACAGGCCCAGCGAGTTGCCGCGCAGGCCGGTCATCGTGTAGTACTGCAACAGCGCCACGCCGAGCACCACCGAGGGCAGCACCAGCGGCGCCATGAACAGCGAGGTCAGCGCGGCCGCGCCCGGCACCATGCGGCGGTGGATCGCATAGGCGGCGATCAGGCCGAGCACCAGCGCAGCGGCGGTCGAGGCGGCGGCGAGCCAGAGGCTGGTCCAGGCGGCCGAGAGGTATTCGGGATCGCGCAGCACCACTTCGAACCAGTGCAAGGTCAGGCCCTTGGGCGGGATCGTGAGGTAGGCGGTCTTGCTGAAGGCCGCGAGCACCACCACCAGCACCGGGATCTGCAGGAACACGACCACCGCGATGGCGGTGGCGGCGAGGCCGAAGCCCTGGCGCTGCGTTTCGGTCGACGTGCTCATGCCTGGCCTCCCCAGCGCTTGAGCAGCCGGCTCGACAGCGCGATCACGGCCAGCGTGAGCGCGGTCAGCACGAAAGACATGGCGGCACCGGCCGGCCAGTCGAGCGTCTGCAGGAAGTCGTCGTAGATCAGCGTGGCCATCACCTTGTAGGTGGCGCCGCCGAGCATGCGCGGCGTGACCAGCGCGCTGATGGTCAGCACGAACACCAGGATCGAGCCCGAGAGGATGCCGGGCGCGCTCATCGGCAGCGTGATCGACCAGAACACGCGCAGCCGGCTCGCGGCCAGGGTGTAGGCGGCCGACTGCACGTCCTTCGGGATCGCCTGGATCGCGGGCACCAGCATCAGCACCATGAACGGCAGGAAGATGTGCGACATGCCGACCAGCAAGCCGAACAGGTTGAACATCATGCGGATCGGGCGCTCGATCAGGCCGATGTCGATCAGCAGGTTGTTGATGAGGCCGCGGTTGGCCAAGAGCGCGATCCAGCCGAAGGAGCGCACCACGAGGTTGAGCAGCATCGGGAAGATCACGAGCATGGTCAGCGCGAGCCGCATGCGCGGGCCCGCGTTGGCGATGTAGTAGGCCAGCGGATAGCCGAGCACGAGGCAGATCGCGGTGACGCCGAAGCCCAGCACCAGCGTGCGCAGCACGACCTCGCGGTAGTACTCGTCGGTGAGGATGCTGGTGTAGTTGGCCAGTGTCCAGCCGCTCGCGATGCCGCTGCCGGGCACGTAGGGATGCAGGCTCAGCGGCACCATCAGCAGCACCGGCGCGACGAAGGCCAGCAGCAGCACCAGCAGCAGGGGCGAGGCCAGCAAGGCGCCGGCGGTGTGGCGCGATCTCATGCCGCGGCGTTCACGTAGACATGGCGCGGATCGATCGCCACGCCGACCGGTGCGCCGACCTCGAGGCCGGCATGCGGGCCGTTGGTGGCGGCTTCGGCGATCAGCTCGATGCCGCCGAGGGCCAGCAGGTACTGCACGCGCGAGCCGACGAAGGAGCGCATCGCGACGCGGGCTTCGTAGCGCGGCAGGCTCGCGGCGTCGGAGACGTCTTGCGCGCCGAGGAAGCGGATGTCCTCCTGGCGCACGACCACGTCGACCGCGGCGCCATCGGCGATGCCCTCGGCCTGGGCCACGGCGAGCACCGGGCCGTCGCGCAGTTGCACCGTAGCCGCGGCGCCGCCCGCCCGCGCGAGCTTGCCGCCGAGCCGGTTGGGCCGGCCCATGAAGCTCGCGACGAAGCCGGTGGCCGGCCGGTGGTAGATGGCCTCGGGCGTGTCGAACTGCTGCACCACGCCATGGGCCAGCACGCAGACCCGGTCGGACATCGACATGGCCTCGCCCTGGTCGTGCGTGACGAACAGCGTGGTGATGCCGACCTCGCGCTGCAGCCGCTTGAGCTCGATCTGCATCTCGTCGCGCAGCGCGGCATCGAGGTTGGACAGCGGCTCGTCGAACAGCAGGATGCTCGGGCGCGGCGCGATCGAGCGCGCCACCGCCACGCGCTGCTGCTGGCCGCCCGAGAGCTGGCGCGGCAGCCGGTCGCCCAGCGCCGAGAGGCGCACGCTGGCCAGCGCCTGCTCGACGCGGCGCGTGAGCTCCGCGCCCTGCACGCCCTGGCGACGCAGGCCGAAGGCGACGTTCTCGAACACGCTCATGTGCGGGAACAGCGCATAGGACTGGAACACCAGGCCGATGTTGCGCTTGTTGGTGGGCAGCGCGGTGACGTCGCGGCCGTCGATCAGGATGCGGCCGCCCGTGGGCTCGATCAGGCCCGCCACCATGCGCAGCACCGTGGTCTTGCCGCAGCCCGAGGGGCCGAGCAGCGAGATGAATTCGCCGTCGTGGACCGACAGCGAGACCGAGGAGGCGGCGACGTGTCCGGGGTAGCGCTTCTCGAGGCGCTCCAGCGTGAGTGCGGGCATTCTGCTTACGGAATCGTGAGGACGGCGGCGGCGCTCAGCGCGCGACTTCGCGCTGCCAGCGGCGGGTCCACTCGGGCATGGACTTCGCGACCTGCTCGGGATCGGGCAGCCAGAGCTTGTCGAAGGTCTCCTTGTACGGAACGATCTTCGCGGCCTTGTCGCTGAGCTTGACCTGCGTGTTGACCGGGCCCGCGTACTTGCGCTCGGCGAAGCAGGCCTGGCCTTCCTTCGACAGCACCTCGTCGATGTACTTGAGCGCGAGCGCCGGCGACTTCGCGCCCTTGGGAATCACCAGCGCGGGCAGGATGCCGACCGCGCCTTCCTTCGGATAGACGATCGCGAGCGGCAGGCCCTTGTCGATGGCCGAGCCCGCGCGGTCGGGGTACCAGACGGCGGCGGCGATCTCCTGGCGCTCGAACAGCGAGACGATCTGGTCGGCCTGCGTATAGAGCGTGACCGAGGCCTTGGCGATCGGCTTCACGGCCGCGAAGCCGGCATCCATGTTGCTCAGCTCGCCGCCCTTCATGCGGTTGAGCGCCATCAGGAACTGCGAGCCCGAGGTGCCGCTGATGTCGCCGATGGCGAGGCGGCCGTCGTACTCGGGCTTGGCGAGATCGGCCCAGGAGGTGGGCGGGGTCTTGATCTGCTTGGTGTCGTAGACGATGACGGTGGCGCCCGTCATGAACACGATGTACTGGCCATCCTTGTCGAGCGCGCGCGGCGAGATGTCGGCGGCGTTCGCGAGTTTGGACTTGTCGATGATCTCGAGCAGCTTCTCGTTCTTGAGCTGCGCGGCGAGCGAGTTGTCGATGTAGACCACGTCGAAATCGGACTTGCCGCCGGTCGCGCGGATGGCCGCGGCGAACTGCGAGGAGCTGCCGAGCTTGAGCGCCACCTTGGCGCCGGTCTTCTTCTCGAACGAGGCGATGTGGCAGGTCTTCGAGTCGTCGGCGAAGGAGCCGCCGAAGATGCCGACCACCAGCTCCTCGGCGTGCAGCGCACCCGACATCAGCAAGGAGGCAAAGCCCAGGGACAGGCAACGTGCGAGCGCGGTTTTCATGGAAGCGACTCCTGTGAGAGCGAAGGCTGGAGGGGATCGAAGCGCGATGCGATTCACTTTATCTTTTGCAAAAGATAAACGCAAGGCATTTAAGATAGGTAGCAACCCGCTGCCCGGCGATGCACCAAGACGCATCGCGAACGCACGCAAATCGCCATCGAAAGGACGCCATGCAGCACAAGGACGATGCATCGAAGAGCCCCCCGCGACCCCGCGGTGCCAAGGCGCGCGAAGCGCTCGAGGTTCCCGCGCCCGAGGCCTTGCAACCCGCGACCGGCGGCGACCTGGTCGAGCGCGGCATCCGGCAATGGCGCACCGAGCGGCCCGACATCGACAGCAGCGGCAAGGCGGTGGTCGGCCGGCTGCTGCGGCTCGAGGAAGTGGTGCTGCGCACCATCAACGCAGTGCTGCAGCCCTTCGGCATCAAGTACCAGGAGTACGCGGTGCTCGCCACCCTGCGCGTGGCCGGCGCGCCCTACCGGCTGTCGCCCTCGCGGCTGCAGAGCACGCTGCTGTTCACCTCGGGCGGGCTGTCGAACCTGCTCAAGCGGCTCGAGCAGGAAGGGCTGGTCAAGCGCTCGATCCATCCCGACGACGGCCGAGGCGTGCTGGTGAAGCTCACGGCCAAGGGCATGCGGCTGGCCGACGAGGCGATGCCCAAGCATGCCGCCGCCGAGCTGCATCTGCTGCGCATGTTCGATACGGGCCAGCGCGAGTTGCTCGCCGGCCTGCTGAGCCAGATGATGACGGGCAACGCGCCCGAGACCGGCCCCGAGCCGGGCTGAAAGCTCAGAGCAGCCCGAGCGTCATCGCCTTGAGCGTCGCGGCCGCGCGCGTGGTGCAGCCGAGCTTGCGGAAGATGTTCTCGAGATGCGCGCGCACCGTGCTCGGGCTGATGCCGAGCGTGCGCGCCGCTTCCTTGTTGCTCTCGCCGAGGCTGATGCGGCCCAGCACCTCGACTTCGCGCGACGAGAGCAAGGCATTGGCTTCGCCCTCCGCGGCGGGCGCCTTCGCGGCCACCGATGCGCGGCCGGTCAGCGCGGCGACGGCTGCCGCGTCGAGCCGGCCCTGCTCCGCCTCGCAACGCAGTTGCGCCTGCGCCTCCTCGGCCGCCAGCGCGGGCCGGCCCGGCGCGCCCGTATGCAGCAGCACCCAGTGCACCGCCGCGGCCAGCACGCGCTCGGCCGTGCCGATCGCCGCGCCCTTCACGCCGCGGAAGAAGCCCGAGCCATCGAGCCGCTCGTCGACGAAGGAGGCGATCTCGGCCTCGGCCCGCAAGGTCTCGATGCGGCGCGCGGCGCGCTCGGTCCAGTAGGGCACGAGGCGCAGCCGCTCCTTGTCGGCCTCGCTGCGCAGCTTCAGCGAATCCCAGACCGCGTTCGGCACCGAGGCGCGGCCGATGCCATGGATCAGCGCCGCGCGCCGCACCTGCTCGCAGGCCGCGGCATCGAGCCCCACGCCCGCTGCGCAGGCGGCGGCCGCCTCGGCCACGCGGCGCGAGAAGCCGGTCATCCACGGCATCTTGAGATCGATCACGTCGGCGATCAGCTCGAGCGGCGCGAGCGCATCGCGCAGCGCGCCCTCGGGCGCCTGCAGGTCGGCCGCGGCGCCCTGGTCGAGCGCATGCAGCCAGTCGACCGCGTGCTGCCGCGCGACCTGCACCAGCGCCGCGGGATAACGCCCGTCGGCGCGCTCGGCGATCTGGCGCAGCGCGCTCTGCAGGCCATGCGTGCGCGAGAAGATCTCTAGATCGCCCGCGAGCGTGGCCAGGTACACCGCCTCCGGAATATGCGGCGCGGCCAGGCCCGCCGGCTTGCCGCTGCCGTCGAAGTTCTCGAACATGTGGCGCAGCGGCCGCTCGACCGCATCGGGCAGGCCGAGGAAGCGCGCGATCTCGCCCGACACCTCGCAATGGATCTCGGCCAGCGAGCCGACCGTGCCCGCGAAGGCCGCGGCCTCGCGCGCCGAGGCGGTCGCGAGCATCGCGCGGCGTCCGCCGACGTCGTCGCCAAGCAGGTCGGAGAACTCGGGCGCATTGGCGGTGCAGCCCGACCAGCGCAGCAGCGCGACGCAGGCCGCGTGGCCCTGCGCCGCATCGTCCCGGCCCATCGCCTGCGCCAGCCTCGCGGCGATCCACGCCACGCGCGCCGAGTGGTCGATGGGCTGGCCCATGCTGAGGTCGCCGACGAAGGCGAGCGCCTTGATGGCATCGAAGAGCGGAACGTGGGCGGTGGGCTGCAAGGCGAAGGATCCGGTGGAGGGCGACGGCACGGCGTGCCGGCCGCGAACGAACGCGGCGCGGCACGCGGCCGGCACCTTACTTCGACTGGCGCACGGCGTCCAGGATCACCTCGGCCACCTTCGCGGGCTGCGCCTGCTGCGGCACGTGGCTGGTGTTCAGCGTGGTCACGTGCGCGCCGATGCGCTGGGCCATGTCGCGCTGCAGCGCGGGCTGGATCATGTGGTCGGCGCTGCTGACGATGTACCACGAGGGCTTGGCCTTCCAGGCGGCGGCCGACACCTTCTGCTCGAAGGCCTTGGCCTGGATCGGGCCCTGCGTCACGGCCATCACGCGCGTGGTCGCGGCCGGCAGGTCCTGCGCGAAATGCTTGCTCATGCCCTCGGGCGTGAGGCGCAGGAAGCCCGAGGCATCGGCTGCGATGTGGGCAAAGCCGGGCGGCGCGGGATAGTCCTTGCCGAGCTCGCCCGAGTTCTGGCCCGCGTCGGGCGCGAAGGCTGCCACGTAGACCAGCGAGGCGACCTTGTCGTTGCCGCCGGCCTCGGTGATCACGGTGCCGCCCCACGAGTGGCCGACCAGCACCACCTTGCCGGGCTGGGCGTCGATGGCGCGCTTGGCGGCGGCCACGTCGTCCTCCAGCGAGGTCAGCGGGTTCTGCACCGAGACGACGTTGACGCCCTTGGCCTGCAGCAGCGGGATCACCTTGGCCCAGTCGGAACCATCGGCGAAGGCGCCGTGCACCAGCACCACGCTGGGCGATGCGTTGGCGGCGGCGGCCGCGGCCGGGCCCGCCGCGCTGGCGGCCGTGACGGAGAACGAGAGGCCGACGGCCAGGGCGGCGGCGGCGAGTTGGAGGCGTTGGAAGTGCTTCATGAGAGGGTCTTGGCAAGGGAGTGACGGGAGCCGCTACTGTCGGCCGCGGCGCCTTTTCGCGCCATTGGACGAATGTCCGATCGCCCCCTCCCCGCCCCCTCAGAACTTGTAGTTCAGCGTCGCCACCGCATTGCGCGGCGTGCCCGCGAAGGCCTGCCCGTCGATGTTGACGTTGTAGCGCTTGTCGAACAGGTTCTCGATATTGAGCTGCAGCGACAGCTGCGGCGAGACCGCGTAGCGCGCCATCAGGCTGAAGACGGCGCGCGAGCCCTGCGTGTAGCGCATGTCGACGTCGCCCACGCTGAACGGGTAGTACACGCGGTTCTGCCAGTTGACGCCGCCGCCGACCGTGAGCTGGTGCCAGCGGCCCGGCAGCCGGTAGGTGGTGAACAGCGTGGCCAGCGTGGTCGGCATCGAGGGGTTGATGCGGTCGCCGCTGCCCTCGCGCCCGAGCGTGCGCGCGATGCCCGCGTTGACCTGCCAGCCCTCGGCCAGCTCGCCCGACAGCTGCAGCTCGATGCCCTTGGTGACGACGCCGCGCGCGCCGTAGTAGGCGCCATCGGTCGAGCCGGGCACGAGGCGGGTGCCGTCGCGCTGCGCCACGTTCTCCTGCTCGGAGCGGAACAGCGCGAGCGAGCTGTTCAGCCTGCCGTTCAGGTGCTCGCCCTTGAGGCCGATCTCGTAGCTCTTGCCGGTCACCGGGTCGAGGTACCTGCCGCTGGTGTCGCGGTAGTTCTGCGGCTGGAAGATGTCGGTGTAGCTCGCATAGGCCGAGTAGTGCTCGCCCAGGTCGTAGATCAGGCCCACATAGGGCGTCAGCACTTCATGGCGGCGCGTGGTCCGGTCGTCGGCCGTGAGGCGGGTGGCACGCCAGTCGTTCTGGCGCGCGCCGAGGATGAACTTGAGCGAATCGGTGACCGAGAAGCGCGCGGCGCCGTAGTAGCCGGTCTGGCGCAACTTGTCGATGCCCGACACCTCGAGCTCGCCCCAGCTCGGCTCGGGATAGCCGCCGTTCCAGAGGTAGAAATTGCCGACCTCGGGCAGCGCGCTCAGGCGCACGTGGTTGGCCTGCACGTAGCGCGACTGGGTGTTGCTCAGGCCCAGCACCAGCTCGTGCCGGCGCCCCAGCAGCTCGAACGGGCCGGTGGCCTGCAGGTCGAGGCTGTTCTGGCGGAATTCGTGCTCGAAGTAGCCGGGCAGCGAGCCCAGCCCGGTGCCGGTGAGGCGGTCGAGGTCGCCGAACAGGTAGAGCAGCTTGGCGTTCTGCTTGCTCTGGCGGTGCGAGACATTGGCCTTGAGCTTCCAGCCGTTGCCGAAGGCATGCGTGAGGTTCGCGAACAGCGTGGTGTTGGTCGCGTCCCAGTGGGTCCAGGGCGTGCCGATGCTCTTCGAAGCAGCCCAATTCGCGGGGCCGCCGTCGCCGAAGGTCAGCGGCAGGCCGCCCCAGGTCGATCCGTTCGGACGGCTGGCCTGGGAGTCGATGCCCACGCTCAGCGAGGTGGCGGGCGTGAGGTCGGCATCGACCACGCCGTACAGCACGTGCTTGCGGCCGTGGTAGCGCTCGAGGAAGGAGTCGCGGTCCTCGGTCATGCCGATGACGCGGGCGCGCACGCGGCCGTCCTCGGTCAGCGGGGTCGAGAGGTCGACGGTGCCGCGGCGCAGGTTCCACGAGCCCAGGGCCAGCGAGGCGCTGCCGGTGAACACCTTGCTGTCGGCATGCTTGCGCACCAGGTTGACCGAGGCCGAGGGATTGCCGGCGCCGGTCAGCAGGCCGGTCGAGCCGCGCACGATCTCGATGCGGTCGTACAGCACCGGGTCGTTGTTGGAGGCGCCGAAGAAGTCGGTGGTGACCGTGGTCGGCACGCCGTCGTACTGGTAGTTGTCGATGTAGAAGCCGCGCGCGTAGAGGTCGGTGCGGTCGCTGTCGGAGCTGACCGCGAACACGCCGGTGACGCTCTTCATGGCCTGCCCGAGCGAGAGCAGGTTCTGGTCCTCGATCTGCTGGCGCGTGAGCACGGTGACCGACTGCGGCGTTTCGCGCGGCGACAGCGCCAGGCCGGTGGCCGCGGCGGTGGCGCGCGTGGTGTACGAGCCGGTGCCTTCGGTGGTGCCGCTGCGGTCGGCTTCGGCCGTGACGGTGACCGGTGCCAGCGTGCCGATGCCGGTCTGCGCGCCACCACCTGCAGGCCGCTGCCCGCGAGCAGGCGCTCGATGGCCTCGCGCGCGGTATAGCGGCCCGAGACCGCGGGGCTGCTGCGGCCCTGCGTCAGCGCGGGATCGAAGGACAGCGCGATGCCATTGCCGACCGCGAAGCTGGCGAGCGTGCGGCCCAGCGGGCCGGCGGGAATGTCGTAGGCCCGGGGCACCGCGGCATCGAGCGGCGAAGGTTCGGCCGCCAGGGCCGGCGGCGCGGCCAGCCCGGCGAGGGCGAAGGCCATCAGCGCGTGGCGCAGGGCGGCGTGGAAGCGGCGCTCCGCGCTGACGCGCGGAACGGACGGACGGGATGCGGACATGGAGACGGGCCTTTCGGTTGGCAGCGGTGGGTTCTTCCCTTCCTTGCCAGTCGAAACGAAAAAAAGTCTCACCCCTGGGCGGAAATATTTCTGGCCACCAGCGTGACCCAGTAGCCGCGCAGCCGCGTGAGCGCATCCACCGGATAGGTCGACACCAGCATGCGCAGCACGCGGTCGGTGTCGTCCAGCGGGAAGGCGCCCGAGATGCGCAGCCCGGCGACGGCCGCGTCGCAATGCAGCGCGCCGGGCCGGTAGCGCGACAGCTCGGCCGCGAAATCGGCCAGCCGCATCGCGTCGGCCAGCAGCATGCCCCGGGTCCACGCCACGCGGCTCTCGTCCGCGGGCGCGAAGGCCTCGATGCCATCGGCGCCGAAGCGGGTCTGCTGCCCGGCCGGCAGCACGCGCGACGCGCCGCGCTCGGGCGTGACGCGCACCGCGCCCTTGAACACCGCGACCGCGGTCGCGCCCTCTTCCTCCCTGCGCACGCTGAAGCGCGTGCCCAGCGCCTCCAGCGTGCCGCCGCCGGCCTGCACGCGAAACGGCCGGTGCGCCGCGGCGGTGTCGGGCGCGGTCGCGACCAGGATCGCGCCCGCATGCAGCACGAGCAGGCGCTGCGCGGCGTCGAAGCGCACGTCGACCGCGCTCGCTGTGTCGAGCATGAGGCGGCTGCCGTCGGCGAGCTGGAGCTCGCGGCGTTCGCCGGTGGCGGTGCGGTGCTCGGCGGTCCAGCCGCGCTCGCCGGCGAAGCGCCAGCCGAGCCAGCCCGCGGGCACGGCCGCCAGCAGCGCAGCCAGCCTGCCGATGGCGGCGCGCCGGCCACCATGGCGCGAGGAGCGCGCGAGCGACGGCATGGCCAGCGCCGACGGCAGGCCGCCGAGCTTGTTCATCAGCAGCTCGGCGCGCGCCCAGGCACGGGCATGGTCGGGATGGCTCTGGCGCCAGCGCTCGCAGGCGCGGCGGTCGGCATCGGTCGCGGCGCTGTCGTGCAGGCGCATCAGCCACTCGGCGGCCTCGTCGAGCACGCGCGGCGGCAGCGCCGCCGATGGCGCGTCGGCGGTGGAGGACGGCAGCGCGCTCACGCCATCAGCGCAAGGCAGCCGCGGAAGCCCTGCTGCATGTAGCGCTTGACCGTGACCAGCGACACGCCGAGCTCGCGCGCGATGTCCTCGTACTTCAGGCCCTCGATCTGCGACAGCAGGAAGGCGCGCCGCGCGGCCGGCTTGAGGCTGTCGAGCATGGCGTCGATCTCGTGCAGGGTCTGCAGGATGATCAGCCGCTGCTCGGGCGATGGCGCCTCGGGCTCGGGCATCACGGCCAGCGCCTCGAGGTAGGCGCGCTCGAGCGCCTGGCGCTGGTACCAGTTCACCAGGATGTTCTTGGCCACGCTCGTGAGGTAGGCGCGCGGCTGCGCGATCGCCTCCGGGTTGCGCGCGGTCAGCAGCCGCGCGAAGGTGTCCTGCGCCAGGTCGGCCGCGTCGAAGGAATTGCCGAGCTTCCTGCGCAGCCACGACTGGAGCCAGCCGTGGTGGTCGCTGTAGAGGGTGTGGACTTGCTGGAAGTCGGCTTCGGCGGCGGGAATGGCGGACACGGCGAACGGCGTTGGCGGCCTGGCTGCCGCACACGAATAAGAATTGTTCTCATTTTAGACGGATGCCCGCGCCCTCGCCCTCCGCCGCCGGTTCAGAGCCTGGGCGTGTACTTCACCGTGAACATCACGTTGCGCGGGTCGCCGTAGTTGTTGTTGCCGTTGGTCTCGTTGAAGGCCGGGATGTAGTAGCGCTTGTCGAACACGTTGTAGACGTTGAGCGCCAGGCTCAGCTCGGGCGTCGCCTGGTAGGCCACGCGCGCGCTCCACACCATGAAGCCCGGCACCTTGAACGAGCGGTCGTAGCCCAGCGTGCTGCTCTGCACCGTGAAGCCGCCGCCCACGCTGAGCCGGCTCCATGCGCCCGGCAGCCGGTAGTCGCTCCACACGCGCAGCATGTGCCGCGGCGTCCACTGGCTGAAGACCTGGCCCTGGTTGTCGGGGTCCTCGAGGAACTGGGTCGTGTTGTAGGTGTAGCCGGCCGTGAGCTGCAGCCGCGGCGCGATCTCGCCGCTGAGCTCGGCCTCGAAGCCTTCGCTGCGCACCTTGCCCGAGGACTTGTAGCAGTACCAGTCGTCGCAGGCATAGCCATTGTCGTAGTCGGTCACGGCGCGGTTGCGGTGGTCGTAGCGGAACACGGCCAGCGAGGCATTGAGCCGGCCGTCCATCAGCTCGCCCTTCAGGCCCAGTTCGTAGTTGCGGCCGGTGATCGGTTTGAGCGGCTCGTTGTTCAGCGCGCGCTCGGACTGCGGCTCGAACACCTCGGTGACGCTGCCGTAGGCCGACCACTGCCGGTCGAGCGCGAACACCAGGCCGACGTAGGGCGTGATCTTTGTGTTGGTGCTCACGGTGCTGCGGGTGTCGCGGGTGCGGTCGGCATAGAGGTAGTCGTACCAGCTCGCGCGCGCGCCGAGGATCGCCGTCAGCGGCTCCGCGAGCTTCACGCGCCAGCTGCCGTACAGGCCCGACTGGCTGATGTCGTACTCGGTGTGGCTCTTGGTGCC
The DNA here is from genome assembly GCF_059415325.1 of Variovorax sp. GW821-FHT10D07. NCBI lineage: Bacteria > Pseudomonadati > Pseudomonadota > Betaproteobacteria > Burkholderiales > Comamonadaceae > Variovorax > Variovorax sp. GW821-FHT10D07. Next base: position 851,002 of record NZ_JBWKMZ010000002.1, read on the forward strand.
GCCCGCCGCGAGGATGGTCTCGTAGTTCTGCGCCGGCCGGTAGTGGTCGGGCGCGAAGATGTTGCCGCCGCTCGTGAAGCGGCGGCCGAAGCGGTCCTTCGAGGTGTACTTGGCGTAGTTCGCGCCGACCGTCAGGTCGTGCTCCAGCGACAGCGCCTCGAAGCGGCCGCGCACATAGACGTCGAGCCCGGCCTTCTTCGAATCGAACAGGTTGTCCCAGTCGGCGAAGCTCAGCCCGCTGCCGTCGGGCTGCACGTTGCCGTGCATGCGCTGGTGCTGCGAGGCATTGCGCTCGTTCATGCGCAGCGTCGAGGCCTTGAGCTTCCAGTTCGCGTTGAAGCGATGCTCCAGGTCGGCATAGAGGGTGGTCTGCTCGCTGTCGTGGTGGTTCCACCAGGCGCCCGTGTACACCGAACGCGGCAGCCCGATGTCGCTGCCGTCGGGATAGCGCGGAAAGCCGCGCAGCATGGGGCGGCCGCTGCCCTTCATCTGGCTGATGCCCAGGCCGAGGGTGGTGTCCGGCGACAGGTCGTAGTCGATCGCGCCATAGAGCGAGCGCGTGCGGCTCCAGACGAAATCGGTGAACGAGTGGCTGCGGTCCTCGTCGATCACCACGCGCCCGCGCAGCGTGCCCTCGGCATTGAGCGGCCCGCCCGCGTCGAGCTGCGCGCCGTAGTGGTTCCAGCTGCCCGCCTTGCCGGTCAGCACCAGCGTCTTCTCGGACTGGCCGCGATTGCGCACCAGGTTGACGGCGCCGCCCGGGCTGCCCGTGCCCTGCAGCAGGCCCGCGGCGCCGCGCAGCACCTCGAGACGGTCGTGGAACACCAGCGCCTCGGTGGCCCAGTTGCCCAGCGAATACCAGTTGCGCGGCACCGGCACGCCGTCGTACTGCCAGGCATCGATCTGGAAGCCGCGCGACGACAGCACCATGCCCGGCCCCACGCCCTTCACGCCGACCACGCCGGTGACGGCATTGGCCGCGTCGCGCAGGTCGACGAGGCCCTGGTCGTCGAGCCGCTGGCGCGTGAGCACGCTGACCGACTGCGGGATGTCCTTCGCCGCCTGCTCGCCCTTGCCGATCGTCAGCAGCGGCGCGGCATAGGAGCGCGTGCCCTCGCTGGTGGCGCTGCGCACCGGGGCCGCCGTGACGGTGATCGGCGCGAGCGTGGCGCCCGCGGCATCGCTTTCGGTGCCGGCCGCGGCCGGGCGCAGCACATAGGCACCGCCCGCGCCGCCGGCGGCCTCGAGCCCCGAGCCCGCGAGCAGGCGCGCGAAGGCTTCGCGCACGCCATGGCTGCCCTGCAGCCCCGGCGATCGCTTGTTCTGCACCAGGGCCGGCGGCATCGTGAGGCTCAGGCCCGCGGCGGCGGCGAAGCTGGCGAGCGCGTCGTCGAGCGGGCCCGCGGCGATGCTGTAGCTCCTGGGTTGCTCGGCCTGGGCCGTGGCGTCGACGCCTTGCGCCTGGGCCGCGGTGCCGCCGGCGGCGCAGGCCATGGCGAGCAAGGCGCCATGCACCGCGCGCGCGATGCGGGAATCGAAGAAAAACGGAGGGCGACGGGCCATGGGGAGATCTCTCGCAAGAAGGTGTGAAGTGGCTGTTCCTCAAGGCTTCACACGCGAGAAGAAGAAAAGGGACACGGCGCGGCCGATTTTTTTCGCCGGCCGGCCCGGCGCGCTCGCGCGCCCTCAGCCGCCGGCCGGTGCCACCGTCACCCAATAGCGCGTGCGCGACAGCACCCGCACCGGCAAGGCCTGCGGCAGGCTGTCGAGCACGGGCGTGGTGTCGCGCAACTGGAAGATGCCCGAGACACGCAGCTCGGCCACCGCGGGATCGCAATGCAGCACCCCGGGCCGGTAGCGGCCGAGCTCGGCGAGGAAGTCGTGCAGGCGCATGTTCTTCACGCGCAGCACGCCGCGCGACCAGTCGTCGGCCCCCGGGTCCAGCGCGCCCGGCGCATCGACCGCCGACGCGGAGAAGCCGGCCTGCTCGCCGGCGCGCACCACCACCGCGAGACCCTGCGCATCGTCGGGCCGGACCTCGACCGCGCCCTCGAGCACGCCCACGTGGCTGCGGCGGTCCTCGCGCTGCCGCACCACGAAGCGCGTGCCCAGCGCGCGCAGCCGGCCCTGCGCGGTCTCGACCACGAAGGGGCGGTAGGCGGGGTCGCCGGCGGACACGCGGTCGGGCGCGGTGTCGATCAGGATCTCGCCCGCGCGCAGGCGCACCCGTCGCAGCGTGGTGTCGTAGGCCACGTCGATGGCCGTCGCGGTGTTGAGCTGGATGCGCGTGCCGTCGGGCAGCCGCACTTCGCGCCGCTCGCCGGTGGCGGTGCGGTGGTCGGCCAGCCATTCGCGCGCCGGCGAGGCGCGCCATGCGACCCAGCCGGCGGGCACCGCGGCCAGCAGCAGCGCGAGCGCCTTGACCGCGGCGCGGCGGTCGGCCCGCACCGTGCGCCCCAGCGCGGGCATCGCCAGCGCGCCCGGCAGCAGGCCGAACTTGCGGCTCACCTGCTCGGCGCGTTGCCAGGCGTCCTCATGGGCCGGATCGGCCGCGCGCCATTGCGTCCAGCGCATGCGGTCGGCGGCCGTGGCCTCGCCCGACTGCAGCAGCAGGAAGCCCTGGGCGGCCTGCGTGGCGACGGCCTTGTCGACCACCACGCGCGGCACGCTCGCGGCGCTCATTGAAATACCTTCGTGCTTCGCACTGCGGTGCGAGCTTGCTTGGGGCGGCCCGGCGCAGCGCTCATGCGGCCAGCAGGATGCAGTGCGCCATCGCCTCGGCCATGTAGCGCTTCACCGTGCGCTCGCTCACGCCCAGCCGGGTCGCGATCTCGGCATAGCCGAGCCCTTCGAGCTGCGCCATCAGGAAGGCCTGACGCACCGGCGGCGCGAGGCCGTCGAGCATCGCGTCGATCTCCTGCAGCGTTTCGAGAATGATCGCCTGCTGCTCGGGCGACGGCGCCAGCGGCTCGGGCATCGCGCCCAGCGCATCGAGGTAGGCCTGCTCGAGCGAGCGCCGCCGGTAGAGGTTCGCGAGCAGGCGCTTGGCGACGACCGTCAGATAGGCACGCGGCTCGCGCAGCTGCCAGTCGCCCTGCTTCTCGGGCGTGTGATCGGGCGCCGTGAGGATGCGCAGGAAGGTGTCCTGCGCCAGGTCCGCGGCGTCGAAGGAATTGCCCAGCCTGCCGCGCAGCCAGCCCAGCAGCCAACCGTGGTGGCCACGGTAGAGGGCATGGACATGTGCATGGGGCTGCGGGTGAAGGGCGGAATCGGCGTTCATTCTTCCGAACGGCGTGCGGGGATCGCGGCCTCATGAATACGAATGGTTCTCATCTTAGTCGATCGAGCGATGGCGCCCGCGCGTTTCGGTATAACCACGGACACGCCAGCCGCAAGGCCCACCCCACACTTCAGCAGTTGTCGATCAACGACAGCTCACCCACCCCATGAAGATCGCCACCTGGAACGTCAACTCCCTCACCGCCCGCCTGCAGCACGTGCTCGACTGGCTGATCGCCAACCCGGTCGACGTGCTGTGCCTGCAGGAACTCAAGATGAGCGACGACAAGTTCCCGCTCGAGATCCTCAAGTCGGCCGGCTATGACGCGGCGGTGTTCGGACAGAAGACCTATAACGGGGTCGCGATCCTGAGCCTCGCGCCGGTGCGCGACGTGGTGAAGAACATCGGCGGCTTCACCGACGACCAGTCGCGCGTGATCGCCGCCACCATCGACACGCCGCGCGGGCCGGTGCGCGTGGTCAACGGCTACTTCGTGAACGGCCAGGCGCCGGGCTCCGACAAGTTCGCCTACAAGATGAAATGGCTGGACGCGCTGCGCGAGTGGCTGCGTGCGGAACTCGCCGCGAATCCGAACCTGGTGCTGCTGGGCGACTTCAACATCACGCCCGAGGACCGCGACAGCTTCGACCCGGTGGGCCTGAAGGAAACCATCCACCACACGACCGAGGAGCGCGACCACTTCAAGCAGTTGCTCGGCCTGGGCCTGACCGACAGCTTCCGGATGTTCGAGCAGCCCGAGAAGAGCTACTCGTGGTGGGACTACCGCATGCTCGGCTACCAGAAGAACCGCGGGCTGCGCATCGACCACGTGCTGGTGAGCGACGCGCTCAAGCCGCAGGTCAAGGGCTGCGTGATCGACCGCGTGCCGCGCAAATGGGAAAAGCCCAGCGACCATGCGCCGGTGGTGCTCGACGTGGACCTCGGTGGCTGAGGCCGGAAAGCGCCGCGCCGCGGCGATCGCCAAGGCCGTGGCCACGGCCGCGCTGGCACTGTCGCTCGCGGCCTGCGGCATGTTCGACAAGAAGCCCGCGGGCGGCGGCGAGAGTCCCGCGAGCCCCGGCACCACCGCCACCGCGCCCGACGACGGCCCGCCCGCGAAGTCCGACGTGCCCACGGTGCGCCTCATCACGACGCAGACGCCCGTGGTGCGGGCCTACCGCAAGATCGGCGCGCGCCACATCTACACGAAGTACGCGCAGCGCATCTACAAGGGCAAGATCCCGCCGCTGGTGTATGCGGTAGTGGTGGTCGAGACGGACATCGACGCGAACGGCAAGGTCACGGGCGTCACGTTCAGCCGCATCCCGAGCCATGCGCCCGAGGTGCCGCCGATGATCGAGGAGCTGATCAAGGCGGCCTCGCCGCTGCCCAACCCGGGCAAGCTGGGTGGCCACACCTACATCGACACCTGGCTCTGGGACAAGAGCGGGAAGTTCCAGCTCGATTCGCTGACGCAGGGACAGCGCAGCCGCTGAGCTTTCCGGCAGGACGACGAGCCGCGCGGCGCCGAGGCCGCGGGCTCGCCTGGCATCACTCGATGCCGAGTTCCTGGATCTTGCGCGTGATGGTGTTGCGGCCGATGCCGAGCTTCTGCGCGGCCTCGATGCGCCGGCCGCGCGTGCTCGACAGCGCCGTGAGGATCAGGCGCGATTCGAAGCGGCGCGACAACACGTCCCACACGTCGGTGCGACCGGCCGCGAGCAGCGCCTGGGCTTCGGCCTCGAGACCGCTTTCCCAGTTGCCGGCGGAGTCCGCGGGTGCGGGCGCTGCGACGGCAGGCGCCGACACGGCACTGTCGGCCACCGCGCCCGCGAAAGGCGTGGACGCATGCGGCGTCACGGGCACGGCAGCCGTTGCATACGCCACGGGCTCGCCCGCATGGCTGTCAGGCGCCAGCAGCGGAGCGGCACCCGAGGCCAGCACCTCGGGCGGCAGGTCCTTGGCCTCGATCAGTTGCGCCGGCGCCATCACGGTCAGCCAGTGGCAGATGTTCTCGAGCTGGCGGACGTTGCCGGGGAAGTTGAAGCCCGCGAGCTTGGCCAGCGCCGCATCGGAGATGCGTTTGGGCTCGACACCGAGCTGCCGCGCGCTCTGTTGCAGGAAGTGGCGCGTGAGCGCGGGCACGTCCTCGCCACGCTCGCGCAGCGCGGGCAGCCGCAGGCGGATGACGTTGAGGCGGTGGAACAGGTCTTCACGGAAGCCGCCGAGCTTCACGCGCTGCTCGAGGTCCTGGTGGGTGGCCGCGATGACGCGCACGTTGGCCTTGACCGAGTTGTGGCCGCCCACGCGGTAGAAGTGGCCGTCGCTGAGCACGCGCAACAGGCGCGTCTGCAGGTCGAAGGGCATGTCGCCGATTTCGTCGAGGAACAGCGTGCCACCCTCGGCCTGCTCGAAGCGCCCGCGCCGCATGGTCTGCGCGCCCGTGAAGGCACCGCGCTCGTGGCCGAAGAGTTCGCTCTCGAGCAGGTCCTTGGGAATGGCCGCTGTGTTGATGGCGACGAAGGGGCCGTTGGCGCGCGGCGAGTGCTTGTGCAGCGCGCGCGCCACGAGCTCCTTGCCCGAACCCGATTCGCCCGTGATCAGCACCGTGACGTTGCTCTGCGAGAGCCGGCCGATGGCGCGGAACACGTCCTGCATCGCGGGCGCCTGGCCGAGCATCTCGGGCGCGGCGACCATGCGCTCCTCGGCCACTTCCTCGCGCTGGCTCTCGTCGACGGCGCGGCGGATCAGCTCGACCGCGCGCGGCAGGTCGAAGGGCTTGGGCAGGTATTCGAAGGCGCCGCCCTGGAACGCCGAGACGGCGCTGTCGAGGTCGGAGAAGGCCGTCATGATGATGACCGGCAGGCCCGGATGCTTGGCCTTGATCTTGTCGAGCAGCTCGAGCCCGGAACCGCCGGGCATGCGGATGTCGCTCACCAGGACCTGCGGGCCCTGCTGCTCGTCCTCGGCGGCCTGTTCGAGGGCCGCCAGCACTTCGCGCGTGTTGGTGAAACTGCGGGTCGGAAGGTCCTCCCGCAGCAAGGCCTTCTCCAGCACGAAGCGGATCGATTGGTCGTCATCAACTATCCAGATCGGCTTCATGCATCTCCTTGTTGCCGGTGGCTGCTAGGGCAGCGGAATCAATATCTTGAAATCGGTTCGGCCCGGGACACTGTCGCACTCGATCACGCCGTGATGCTGTTGCACAAAAGTCTGTGCGAGCGTCAAACCCAGCCCTGTACCACCCTCTCTACCCGACACCAGCGGATAGAAGATTCGGTCCTTGATCGCGTCCGGCACGCCCGGTCCATTGTCGATGACATGCAATTCCAGTGCCAATCGATACCACTGCTTGTTGAAGATCACCTGGCGCGCGACCCGGGTCTTGAAAGTGATGCACGCATCGCCGGCCGCGCGGCGCTCGGCCAGGGCCTGCGCGGCGTTGTGGACGATGTTGAGCGTGGCCTGGATCAGCTGCTCGCGGTCGCCGCGGAACTCGGGGATCGAGACGTCGAAGTCGCGCTCGATGTGCAGGTCGCGCGGGAACTCCGCGAGGATCACCGAGCGCACGCGCTCGCAGACCTCGTGGATGTTGACGTCGCCCACCACGTGCGGCCGGCGGTGCGGCGCCAGCAGGCGGTCGACCAGCGTCTGCAGCCGGTCGGCCTCGTGGATGATGACCTGGGTGTACTCGATGAGGTCGCGCGACTCGACCTCCATCTGCAGCAGCTGCGCGGCGCCGCGGATGCCGCCGAGCGGGTTCTTGATCTCGTGCGCGAGGTTGCGGATCAGTTCCTTGTTGGCCTGCGCCTGGTCGAGCAGCCGCTCCTCGCGGTCCTGCCGCACCTGGTGCTCGAGCGGCAGCATCTCGACGATCAGTTCGCCGGCCTTCTCGCCCTTGGCCAGCGTGACCTGCACCGGCATCAACTCGTGGTTGACGCGGCGCAGGAAGGCCTCGTAGCGCAGGGTGGCGAAGTCGTTGGCGCTCGCGCCGTCGATGGCGGTGCGCAGCACCTGGGGTTCGTGGAAGCAGGCGCCGAACTGCGAGCCCTCGAGCGTGCGGCGCGAGGTGCCGAGCGCATCTTCGAGGCCGGCATTGGCGAACAGCACCGAGCCCTTGCTGTTGACGACCGCGATCAGGGTCGACAGCAGGTCGAAGGCCTGAAAGCGCGGACTGGCGCTTGCCGCCTTCTTTCCGAAAGCCATGGAAATCCTGTGGTGTTCGTCCTGCCGATGCAGGAACGGGTTAGTTCTTGGGGGCCGGCAGGCGGCTGATCTCGCGGCGGATGCCGGCGATGTCGCTTTCGTTGCGGGCCAGCTCGGCCTTCATCTCGGCCACGCGGTCGAGGTACTTCTGGTAGTTGCGGCCTTCGCTGCCCTGCTTCTCGGGCTCGCCGTTGTTGTATTCCTTCTGCAGCTCGGCCTGGCGGGACTCGGCCTTGCGCAGCTCGGACTCGAGCACCGAGCGCGCCTCGCCGTCGCGCGCGCGCTGGTCGGAACCCTCGACGCGCGGGCTGCCGGCCGGCGAGCGCGCCGCGGAGGTCGAAGCGGCGGCACCGCCGAGCGCGGCACGCGAGGCGCCCTGCACGACGGTGACGTTGCCGCCCTCCATCACCTTGCAGCCGCGCTGCTGCGCGACGGTGGCGTTGTTGGTGTATTCGTTCCCGCAACGCCAGACGCGCTCCTGGGCAAGCGCCGGCAGGGCGAACAGGGAAGCGGCCAGTAGGAGAAGTGGTGCGGCAGTCTTCATGGGATCTTGGGGACCTCGAGGGCCCGGGAGAGCGCGAAAAGGCGCATTTTCATGCAATTCGACGCCCTCGATGACGGGATGTTCCGGCCCCAATGAAAAGGACGGCCGAGGCCGTCCTTTCGTGTTACTCCGAGCGGGAAACCGCGATCAGAGCGAGTAGTACATGTCGAATTCGACCGGGTGCGTGGCCATGCGGAAGCGCGTGACTTCCTGCATCTTCAGGTCGATGTAGGCATCGATGTACGCATCGGTGAACACGCCGCCCTTGGTCAGGAAGGCACGGTCCTTGTCGAGGTACTCGAGGGCCTGGTCGAGGCTGTGGCAGACGGTCGGGATCAGCGCGTCTTCTTCCGGCGGCAGATGGTAGAGGTCCTTGCTCGCGGCTTCGCCCGGGTGGATCTTGTTTTCCACGCCGTCGAGACCGGCCATCAGCAGCGCGGCGAAACCGAGGTACGGGTTCATCAGCGGATCGGGGAAGCGCGCTTCGACGCGACGGCCCTTCGGGTTCGCCACGAACGGGATGCGGATCGAGGCCGAGCGGTTCTTGGCCGAGTAGGCCAGCTTCACCGGGGCTTCGAAGCCGGGGACCAGGCGCTTGTAGCTGTTGGTGCCGGGGTTCGTGATGGCGTTCAGGGCACGGGCGTGCTTGATGATGCCGCCGATGTAGTGCAGCGCGAAGTCCGACAGGCCTGCGTAGCCGTCGCCGGCGAACAGGTTCTTGCCGTCCTTCCAGACCGACTGGTGCACGTGCATGCCCGAGCCATTGTCGCCGACGATGGGCTTGGGCATGAAGGTGGCGGTCTTGCCGTAGGCGTGGGCCACGTTGTGGATCACGTACTTCTGCAGCTGGACCCAGTCGGCGCGCTGGATCAGCGTGCTGAACTTGGTGCCGAGTTCCATCTGGCCGGCGTTGGCCACTTCATGGTGATGCACTTCGACCGGGATGCCCAGCGATTCGAGCACCAGGCACATTTCCGAACGCATGTCCTGGAAGCTGTCGACCGGGGGAACCGGGAAGTAGCCGCCCTTGACGGCGGGACGGTGGCCGCTGTTGCCGTGCTCGTATTCCTTGTCGGTGTTCCACGAGGCTTCTTCGGAATCGATCTTCACGAAGCAGCCCGACATGTCGTTCTTCCAGCGCACGCCGTCGAACACGAAGAATTCGGGTTCCGGACCGAAGTAGGCCGTGTCGCCCAGGCCCGAGGCCTTCATGTAGGCTTCGGCGCGCTTGGCCAGCGAACGGGGATCGCGCTCGTACGGCTTGCCGTCGGTCGGGTCGATCACGTCGCAGGTCAGGATCATCGTGGTCTCTTCGAAGAAGGGATCGATGTTCGCGGTGTTCGGGTCGGGCATCAGCTGCATGTCCGACGCCTCGATCCCCTTCCAGCCGGCGATGGACGAGCCGTCGAACGCGTGGCCCGAGCTGAACTTGTCTTCGTCGAAGTGCGACACGGGCACGGTCACGTGTTGTTCTTTACCGCGGGTGTCGGTGAAACGGAAGTCGACGAACTTGACCTCGTTTTCCTTCACGAGCTTCATGACGTCGGCGACGGTCTTTGCCATCAATTTCTCCTGAGTTGGATGGGTGGTTGGGAATACAGGGATGCGGGATGCAGTTTCTGTGCCATTGTCGCCTGCGATGAACGGCCGGCGACGCGCACTTTGGCGGCCTGAAACACGGCCGAATTCACCAAATTGGTGCGATCAAAATCAACGCACCAATTCTGGGCCAAGTTGCGCATTAAAAGTGTGCAGGCCTTCGATGAGCTGGCCGTAGGCCGCATCGAGCAATTCCGGGTCGCCCTTGACGCCGAGCTCGATATGACGGCCGTACTGGGGGTGATCGACGCTCGGCAGGCTGAAAACCTTGATGCGCGCATGCCGTTCCTCGATCGCCTGCATCAGGGGCGTGAGGGTGGCTTCCATGGCACCGAAAACGATCACGGACTTCTCCAGGACCCGGGTCCGGACGAAAAGATCGGCATAACGGGCGTCGAGCACCGACTCGATCATCGGCCAGGCCATGACCGGAAAACCGGGCACGAAATGGACGTCGCCCACGCTGAAGCCCGGGATCTTGTTGTAGGGGTTGGCGATGATCCGGGCGCCCTCGGGAAACACGCCCATGTTGAGCCGGTGGATGTTGTCGGGCCGGTCGGGCTCGTAGGCGACGCCCTGCTCGCGCGCCGTGTCCTGCATGCGCTCGCGGATCAGCAGCTCGGCCTCGGGATGCAGCGCCAGCGGCACGCCCAGCGCCTTGGCGGCGCACTGGCGGGTGTGGTCGTCGGGCGTGGCGCCGATGCCGCCGGTCGAGAAGACGACGTCGCCCGAGGCGAAGGCGCGCGCCAGCGCGGCGGTGATGCGCTCGGGCACGTCGCCCACGTATTCGGCCCAGCCCAGCTGCAGGCCGCGCGCCGCGAGCAGTTCGATCACCTTGGGCATGTGCTTGTCGAGGCGCTTGCCCGAAAGGATCTCGTCGCCGACGACGATCAGGCCGAATTCACGGGTCATGGGGATTTCCATTGGGAGAGAACGGCCTGGTCGGCCTCGATGGCGGCGGCGTCGCCCGGAATGGCGGCCGCCGCGGCGGCCGCGCGCTGGCCACGCAGCTGCGCCAGCGCATCGAGGCAGTAGTGGCCGAACCACAGGGCCGAGAAGGCGAAGACCAGGGTGTAGATCCAGATCGCGAGCGGCACCAGCACGAAGAAAGCGGCCGCGAACAGCAGGCCCGAGGCCCAGACGATGCTCGGCGCCGCGCCGAGGTAGCCGCAGAGCACGCCGATGCACAACAGCGGCAGCCGGTGCGCGCGCAGCAAGGTGGCGCGCTCCTCGGCGCTGGCGTGCTCGGCCAGCGCGTCGAAGCTCATCACGCGGTAGGTGAGCCAGCCCCAGATCAGCGGCGGCAGGATCAGCACCAGCGGGGGAATCAGCCACAGCGGCATCGAGACCACCAGCGCGAGCAGCGCCAGCACGGTCAGGCCGATGGAGCGCGCGACGCTGCCGAAGAAGGAGGCGCCCTTCTTGCGCTCGAGCGAGGGAAAGCGGCGCTCGGCCACCAGCCGCGTGAGCGCCGGCGCCATGAAGCCCGCCACGATCAGGAGCGACAGCACCACGATCAACGGCGTGGCTGCGAACACCACGGCGAGCGGCGCCAGCACCGAGGTGACGTCGCCCGAGAACAGCCGCCCGATCCATTCCCAGAAGCTGGCCAGCAGCGGCCAGGATTCGAGCGCGCCGCGCGTCCAGGCGACCGCGGCATCCCAGTAGAAGTAGCCGAAGACGGCGGCCAGCACCACCATCAGGCCCAGCGGCACCAACGACAGCACGATCACGCGCGGCAGCATGCAATAGGCCACCGCGCGCCAGAAGGAGTCGAGGAGCAGGCGCATCGGGCCGGAGGATAACCCGGCGCGCCCCGCGCGGCCGTGAAGCCAGAGCCGGCGGCCAGGCGATTCGCCGGTTCGCGCGCACGCCGCGCGCAGCTGAGGCAGCTGGAGCGGAGCCGCGGCGCTCAACCGCGGCCGACCATGCGCTTGAGCCCCAGCCACTGCTGGGCCCAGAAACCCTGGCCGTAGTCGCGCACCTTGCCCGCGGCATCGGGCTCGACCTGGTCGCGCACGCCGGTCGGGTCGTAGCGGTTCTCGAAGTTGGCGGTCCCGAACATCATGTCCCACCAGGGCAGCAGCACGCCGAAGTTGTGGCCGCCGAGCGTGCTCTTGCCGTTCGACTCGTGGCCCAGCCCGATGCTGTGGTGCAGCCGGTGGAAGCGCGGGCTGATCCACAGCCGTTCGCCGAGGGCGCCGAAGCTCAGGCGCAGGTTGGCGTGCTGCAGGCTCTCGCTGAGCTGGGTGAAGGCAACGAAGGCGATGAACTGGCCCGGCGCCACGCCGATCAGCTGCGCCACGATCACGATCAGGGTGTCGTGCAGGATGTCGTCGAGCAGGTGGTTGCGGTCGTCGCTCCACATGGTCATCTGGCGCTGCGAGTGGTGCAGCGAATGCAGCCCCCACCACCAGTTGAACTGGTGCTGGCCGCGGTGGATCCAGTAGCCGACGAAGTCGAGCACCACGAGGTAGATCGCGAACGCGACCACCGGCACGTCGGTCACGCCGGGCCAGAGTTCGTCGAGGTGCAAGGTGCCCCAGCCGGCCGCGCGCAGGCTGCCCATGAGGTCGTCGAACACCGGCTGCAGCGTGAAGAACATCGCGAGCCGGAACAGGCCCAGCCGGTGGATCAGCGTGTAGAGCACGTCGATGCGGATCGCGCGCCGGTCGGTCACCGGCTCGACGGCGCGCCAGCGTTGCAGCGGGCCGATCAGCGCGACCAGCACCACGATCTGGATCAGGCCGACCAGCAGCCAGCCCGTGGCGTCGAAGGCGTCCTCGGTCCAGCCGCCGAGGCCGATCGCATAGACGAAGGGCTGCACGACGGTTTCGAAGAACCAGCCCTGCAGCGAGGAGAAGAGATCCGTCAGCCAGTCGATCACGGAAGCCGCCTCAGGGATGCGATGCGATCCAGGCGCGGTAGTCGGGATGCTGGCGCAGCGTCTGGAAGCAGAAGCCCTTGGCCTTCAGCCCGACGATCAGCGGCTCGAGGTTGGCCGGCGCCCATGGATCCTTGCGCGACCAGATGCCCAGGTGCGCGAGCAGGATGTCGCCGGGGCGGATGGTGTCGAGCGCCTGCGTGAGCAGCTTCTCGTTGCTGAACTTCTCGCTCGGCAACTCGTCGCCCAGGAAGCCCGCGGGCGCCCAGCCCACGTGCGCATAGCCGCAGTCGCGCGCGGCGGCCAGCAGCTTGGGCGAGGTCTTGCCGCCGGGCGCGCGGTACAGCGGCAGCGGTTTCTTGCCGGTGATCAGCTCGAGCCGCTCGGAGGACTTGCGGATGTTGGCGCAGTACTCGGCCGCGCTCCAGGTGAACTCGCGCCCGGCCAGCGCGCCCGCCGAAGGCTTGACGCGGAAGCTCGGCGTCACGCCCTTGAGGTCGGCGCGCCAGTAGACGTGGTCGTAAGTATGCGAGCCGAACTCGTGGCCCTCGGCCGCCCTCGCCTTCCACCAGGCGGCCCAGTGGTTGTCGAGGCTGTCGCCGTCGGTCTGGGTGCGCTCGGCGGCGGCAAAGAAGGTGACGTGCACCTGCTGGCGCTTGAGCACCTCGGCCACCAGCGGCGCGATGCCCATGTGGCCGGTGTCGAAGGTCAGGTAGACGGGTTTCTCGCAGCTCGCCGCGGCACTCTGGGCGCCAGCGGGAATCGCCACCGCGACGGCCAGCAGCGCGGCGAGCCCCGCGGCCGCACGCCGGCGCGAGCTAGATGCGCTTCGCATGGTCGAGCGTCCAGACGCCGTGCGGCGAACGGCCGACATTCACCTGCCGCACCACCTTGCCGCTGGCCAGGTCGACCACGCTGAGCTTCTTGGCCCAGCGCGAGGTCACGTAGAGGGTCTTGCCGTCGGCCGACACGTCCATGCAGTCGGGGCCGCCGGGCACCGGATAGGTGTCGGTGACCTTGAGCGTGGCGAGGTCGATGCGGCTGATGGAGTTGGCCACGCGGTTGCTCACGAACACGCTCTTGCCGTCGCCGGCCGAGCGGAAGGCGTGGGCGCCCTTGCCGGTCGGGATCTTGCCGACCAGCTTCGGCTGCGCGCCCGCCACGTCGAACACCTGCACGCCGTCGCTGCCGGTCAGGCCCACGAGCAGCGTCTTGTCGTTGTGCACGCCGTAGATGTCGGCCGGCATCGGACCGGTGGCCACGCGCCAGCGGATGGTCTGCGTCGGCAGGTCGACGGCGATCATCTCGTCGCTGTCCTGCATCGTCACGTAGGCGATGGTGCTGGTGTTGTCGATCCAGATGTGGCTGGGCGTCTTGCCGGTGGTGATGCGCTTGGCGAGCTTCAGGTCCTTGCCGTCCCAGCGGTAGACGTCGACGTGGTTGAGCCGGTTGGCCGCGGTCACGAACCACTTCATGTCGCGCGAGAACTGCAGCTGGTAGGGGTCGATGATCCCGTAGACCACGCGCTGGACCTCGGCGGTGCGCGGGTTCACGAAGGTCAGCGAGTCGCCGGCCGAATTCGCCACGATGACCGACTTCTCGTCGGGCGTCATGTAGATGTGGTGCGGCTCCTTGCCGGTCGGAATGCGCTGTTTCTCGGTCCAATCGACCGGATTGATCACGCTGACGCTGGCGTCGAGCGAGTTGAGCACGAAGATCGGCGGGGGTTCCGGTGGGGCCGCGGTGGCGGCGAGCGGCGCCGTGAAGGCGATCGCGCCGAACAGGCAGGCGGACAGCAGGGCCGCGGCGCGGCCGGTCGAACGGGAAAGAAAGCGCAAGGGAAGTTCCGGAAAAGGGCTTCGAATGTTAACGATCCGAACCGACGGCTGGCTGACCGCCAGCCGCCGAAAAGGCGGACAGTTGACAGTTATTTCGCAGGCGCGCGCAGGGCGGCGACCTCGTCGGCCGCCAGCCAGCGCCATTGGCCGGGCGCCAGGTCCGCGGGCAGCGCCACGGTGCCGATGCGCGAGCGGTGCAGCGCTTCGACGCGGTTGCCCACCGCGGCCAGCATGCGCTTGACCTGGTGGTACTTGCCCTCGGTCAGCGTGAGCCGCAGGTGCAGCGGGCTGTCGGACTCGCAGGCGGCCGCGCGCACCGGCTTCGGATCGTCGTCGAGCACCACGCCGGCCAGCAGGCGGGCGATCTGCTTGTCGTCGATCGGGTGCTTGGCCGTCACTTCGTAGACCTTGGGCACGTGGTGCTTGGGCGAGCCCATCTTGTGGATGAACTGGCCGTCGTCGGTCAAAAGCAGCAGGCCGGTGGTGTCCTGGTCGAGCCGGCCGATGGCCTGCACCCCCTGCACGGCGCCCTTGTTGGGCCGCAGCCGCAGCGGCGACGGCAGCAGCGTGTAGATGCTCGGATAGGTCGAGGGCTTCTGCGAGCACTCGGTGCCGGCCGGCTTGTGCAGCATCAGGTAGGCCTTCTCGTGGTAGGCCCAGGCGGTGCCCTGCACGGTGAACTGCAGGCCTTCCGCGTCCAGATCGGTGGCGGGATCGTCGACCACCGCGCCGGCGATGGTCACGAGGCCTTGTTGAACCAGGCCGGCGCACACGCGCCGCGTGCCGAAGCCCTGGGAATAGAGGATGTCTTGCAGTTGCATGGCGAAAAGAAAAGGCGGCCGCGCTTCGCACGCGGCCGCCCTTAAGTGTCTCAGAAGGCGCGGACCGGTCCGGCGCCCTCCTCGCGGCGCTCAATAGCCCGCGGCCAGCCCGGTGTTGCGGCGCGGATCGTTGGCGCCGTAGAAGCGGTTGTTGCCCACCGGCTTGCCGCCCAGGGTGGGCGCGCCCACGATGATCGCGGCCAGGTGGTTGGCCGGTTGCGGCACGCCGAGGTTGTGGCCCATGTCGGTCAGGATCTTGCGGGTGTCGGGGCTCAGCGCGAAGGTCTCGACGTTGGTGACGTCGGGCAGCCACTGCTGGTGGAAGCGCGGCGCATCGACCGCTTCCTGCACGTTCATGCCGTAGTCGACCACGTTGAGGATGGTGTGCAGCACGGCCGTGATGATGCGGCTGCCGCCCGGCGTGCCGACCACGAACACCGGCTTGCCGTCCTTGGACACGATGGTCGGGCTCATCGAGCTCAGCGGGCGCTTGCCCGGGGCGATGGCATTGGCCTCGCCCTGCACCAGGCCGTACATGTTCGGCACGCCGACCTTCGAGGTGAAGTCGTCCATCTCGTTGTTGAGCAGCACGCCGGTCTTGGCGGCCGTGACCTTGGCGCCGAACCAGTCGTTGAGCGTGTAGGTGACCGAGACCGCATTGCCCCACTGGTCGGTGATCGAGTAGTGGGTGGTGTTGCTGCCCTCGTGCGGCGCGACGCCGGGCTTGATGTCCTTGGAGACGCCGGCCTTCTTCGGATCGATGGCGGCGCGGATCTTCTCGGCATAGCCCTTGTCGAGCAGGCGATCGAGCGGGTTCTTCACGAAGTCGGGGTCGCCCAGATAGCTGTTGCGGTCGACGTAGGCATGGCGCATGGCCTCGATCTGGTAGTGCACGGACTGGGCCGAACGGAAGCCCAGGTCCTTGAGCGGATAGCCCTCGAGGATGTTGAGCATCTCGCAGATGATCACGCCGCCCGAGCTCGGCGGCGGTGCCGAAACCACGCGGTAGCCGCGGTAGTCGCACTCGACCGGCGCCAGTTCGCGCGTCTTGTACTGGTCGAGGTCGGCCTGCGTGATGATGCCCTTGCCGGCTTGGCTCGAGGCCACGATGGCCTGGCCCACCCAGCCCTTGTAGAAGCCGTCGGTGCCGTTCTGGCTGATCGCGCGCAGCGTCTTGCCCAGGTCCTTCTGCACCAGCTTCTGGCCGACCTGGAACGGCTCGCCCTTATTCAGGAAGATCGCGCCGGAGACCGGGTCCTTCTGGAAGTCGGCGGTCGAGGTCCAGAGCATGTCGATGTCGCCCTGCTCGAGCGCGAAGCCCTTCTCGGCGAGCTGGATCGAGGGGGCGATCAGCTCGGCGCGCTTCTTCGTGCCGTACTTCTCGCGTGCGTACTCCATGCCCGACACCGTGCCGGGCACGCCCACGGCCAGGTGGCCGTTGGTGCTCAGGCCCTTGATGACGTTGCCGTCCTTGTCGAGGTACATGTTGGCCGTGGCGGCCAGCGGCGCCTTCTCGCGGAAGTCGAGGAAGGTCTTGCGGCCATCGGCCAGCTGCACCGTCATGAAGCCGCCGCCGCCGAGGTTGCCCGCGGCCGGATAGACCACCGCGAGCGCGTAGCCCACGGCCACCGCCGCGTCGACGGCATTGCCGCCGCGCTGGAGCACGTCGACGCCGACCTTGGAGGCGAGGTGCTGGGCGCTCACCACCATGCCGTGTTCGGCCGCGACCGGCGCCTGCGACGCGGCCTGCGAAGCGCCGGCGGCCAGTGCGAGCACGGCGGCGATCGCCGCGCGCAGTTGGGGGGTGGATGGAAGTCGATGCATCTGAATGTCTCCTCTTGAGATGTCGTTGGTTGCGGAGTTTGGGTGTGTCTGGCGAGGGTTCAGCTGGCGAGCAGCGCCTTGCGCCGCAGGTCGCGCAGCGCCAGCGCCACCTGCTCGCGGGCGAAGGCGCTCAGCGCCTCGGGATCGGTCATCTGCTCGTCGTTGCGCACGAAGCGCAGGCGGTCGGCGCGCACTTCGGTCTCGAGGTGCTCGACCAGCGCCTCGTGCGAACGGGTGCCGTCGAGCAGCGGCAGCAGCGCGCGCTCGAGCAGCGACAGGGCCACCGTCTCGTGCCAGCCGTTGCAGACCGTGACCGAAGGCGCCTGGCCCGGTGCCAGGCCCGGCGCGTTGCGCACCGAGGCCGCGGCCTGCGGCCGCGCGGGCACCTGCGCGACCGAGGGCACCGGCGTGCGGCGGATGCGCAGCGCGCCGAGGATCAGCATCTCCTCGAGCATCGCCATCACCGCGGGCTCGACCGCCTCGCGCGGCTGGCCGAGCAGCGGCAGCACGCAGGCAATCAGTGCGTCGGCGCTCAGCGCCAGCGGATAGTGGCTGTCCAGCACATGCGCCACCGCCTTGTGCACCGGCTGGCGCAGGGTGACCGTCACGTTGCGGATCGCGGTGCAGTTCTGCTCGCGCGTGTCGAGCGTGAACGGCGCGCCGTTCTCGCCATGGAACACGCCCGCGAACAGCAGGCCGCGAATGCGAGTGGCGTCGAGCCGGTAGCGGATGTTGCGCGCCTGCTCCTGCTTCACCAGCAGCGTCTGGCGGAAGGTGCGGTTGACCAGAAAGTCGAGGTACTGCTCCATCAGCACCTGGCTGCCGCCGCATTCGCGCAGCAGCGGATCGCGCACCTGGGCGCCGTAGTTCTGCACGAACATCGTCGAGGGCTCGGCTTCGGCCAGGTAGGCCAGGCCGTGGCCCTCGGCGCGTGCGACGAACTCCTTGAAGTAGCACGGCGCGTTGCAGGGCTCGAGGAACTCGTGCAGCAGGTACGAGGTGGCACCGTCGCGCACGATCGGCGCGGTTTCGTCGAGCGTCTTCTTGAGCACGCTGTCGGGACGCGCCGACTGCGCGAGGAACTCGATCATCCCGCGGGCATAGGAGAGCTTCTCCTCGGGCGTGTCGCGCGGGCCGCCGCGCAGGATCATCGCGTCGCGCACGATCTCGCGCGCCTTCCAGCCCGGGTAGACGTTGTAGCTCACGTAGGCCACGCCGTTCGGCGCGAGGTTCTCGGAGCACACGCGCAGGATCGCGTCCTGCACCGGCCCCGGCACCCAGCTGTAGACGCCGTGGCAGACGATGTAGTCGAACTGGCCGAGCGAGGCGTCGACCTCGGCGATGTTGAAGGTCTTCACCTCGACGTTCGACAGGCCCAGCCGCTCGATCGCGCTCACGCCCTGCGCGATCTGCACCGACGACAGGTCGAGGCCGAGCGCGCGCGCGCCGGGGTGGCGCTCGGCGAAGGGGATGATGTTGTTGCCCGCCGCGCAGCCCAGTTCGAGCACGCGCGCGCCGGCGGGCGCGGGGGTTTCGAGGCCGAAGAGAAATGCCGTGGCTTCCAGGTGCTCGACCGCCGTCTGCGGGAACGGGTGCGAGTCGTAGGGCACCGCGTCGTAGTAGCTCGTCAGAACCGAAGTCAGGGAATCGGACACGGGCAGCCTTTTTAGGAAGATGCGAGGGAGAGAACGCGCGCGATCTGAGCGCGCCGGCGCCCGCCGAATATAGCCCTGCGTGACAGCGAAAAGAGCCGAGGTCGGGTTGTCCAGGAGGGCCTCCGTCCCGCCGCACAGCCGCATGTAAGACAATGCCGCGACCTTCCGCGCCAGCGGCGCTCGGTGCGGTCTTTGGGTGTACAAATCGGCGTTCTGACACCATGCAGCTCTCCGATCCATCCTTCGTTCTGTCGGTCTTCCTGGCCGGTGTCGCCGTCGGGGCGATGCTGGTTGCCGTCATGTCGGCCATCCGCGCCGAACGCGGGCCGAACGGCCCGATGCCCAAGCCGGGCAGCGACGGCGACCGACTGGCGCGATAACGTCCCTGGCCGACGGCCACCTGGGCTCGACATCGTCGAGGCCAGGCATGCGGCCTTGCCGTTCCCCCTCTAGCTCTTCTGACGCACGAACACGCGCTTCACGCAGGTGAAACGCGTACCGGATCCATGAAGGGGAGGGTTTGGCCGTGGCCGACCCGGGAATGCCTCCCGGGTCGCCAAGCTCGGATCGGTCCGAGTCAGCCTTTGAGAATGTGGTGGAGCTGGGGGGATTTGAACCCCCGTCCGCAAGCCTTCATCGCGCAGTTCTACATGTTTAGCGATCTGATTTAAGTCTCGCTTCCGGAGTCGCGCAGTCGCACGCTACACCGGACGCCAGCACCCTATTTTCTTGCCCCGACCCAAGGTACCCGGATCGAAGCCAGCCGATGTAATTATCCTTGCAGCCGGGAGGCACTGATTGCTCAGAACCCCCTTGCCCAGCCCATCGGCCTGCTGTTGCAAGGCTCACTGGCAATTAAGCAGCGAGTGCGAAACGTTCGTCGTTTGCAGTTAGTTTGTTTGAATCTGTTTTACGAGCGCATTCAGCTCGACATGCCCCGCTGCGACTCCGAACCCGCGTCGAAACCAGTGCAGCCCCAAGGGGGCGTATTTTAGGCGCTATCCAGCAGTTTCAAGAGCTCGCCCGGAGAAGTTATCAAGGCATCGGCCTCCCAGCGGGTCGCATCGGCCTGCGCGCCCATGTAGCCGTAGGCTGCGGCCACGGTCCGCATGCCCGCCGCGCGGCCCGCGATGATGTCGCGCTCGTCGTCGCCCACGTAGATGCAATGCTCAGAAGGGATGCCCAGCCGCCGGGCCGCCTCGTGCAGCGGCTCGGGATGCGGCTTGGCATGCGGCGTGGTGTCGCCGCTCACCACCGCGCCCGCGCTCGCGAACAGCGGCATCGCCTGCGTGAGCGGCTCGGTGAAGCGCTTCGACTTGTTCGTGACCACGCCCCAGCGCAGCCCGCGCGCGACCAGCGCCTCGATCAGCGGCGGAACGCCTTCGAAGGCCTGCGTGTTGAACATGCAGCGCTCGTAGGTCACGAAGAACTCCTCGCGCAGCGCATCGAACTCGGGCGCATCGGGCGTGATGCCGAAGGCCACGCCGAGCATGCCGCGCGCTCCGGCGCCGGCCATGGGGCGGTAGCGCTCGAGCGGGTAGGAGGCCAGTCCCCGGGCGGTGCGCATCTGGTCCGCCGCGGCGCCCAGGTCGGGGGCGCTGTCGATCAGCGTGCCGTCGAGGTCGAACAGCACGGCGCGGGTCGGCACGCCCTTCACGCCCGGGCCTCCGCCGGCTTCTGCGTGGCGAACATGTAGTTGACGCTGGTATCGGCGCTGAGCCAGTAGCGCCGCGTGATCGGGTTGTGCTCGAGGCCGCGCGTGTGCCGCACGTCGAGGCCCGCCGCGCGGCAGTAGGCCGCCAGCTCGCTGGGCCGGATCAGCTTCGCGTACTCGTGGGTGCCGCGCGGCAGCATGCCCATCACGTACTCGGCGCCGACGATCGCGAGCATGAAGGACTTGAGGTTGCGGTTGATCGTCGAGAAGAAGACCCAGCCGCCGGGCTTGACCAGCGTGGCGCAGGCCTGGATGACCGAGGCCGGGTCCGGCACGTGCTCGAGCATCTCCATGCAGGTGACGACGTCGAAGCTGCCGGGCTGCTCGGCCGCGAGCGCCTCGGCGCTGACCTCGCGGTACTTCACGCCGCGCGTGCCGGCCTCGAGCGCGTGCAGCTGCGCCACCTTCAGGGCCTTGCCCGCGAGGTCGGCACCGAGCACGTCCGCGCCCTTGCGGGCCATCGAATCCGAAAGAATTCCGCCGCCGCAGCCTATATCCACGACGCGCCGCTGGGAAATCGGCGCAATACCTTCAATCCATTCCAGGCGCAAAGGATTGATTTCGTGCAAAGGGCGAAATTCGCCTTCCATATCCCACCACTTGTGGGCCAGCTCCGAAAATTTGGCGAGTTCGGCGGGATCGGCATTCACGTTTTCTGTCATATGACGGATTATGAAACGGACGATGACCGGCCCATGACGAATGGGCCTCATTGAAAACTTTCAGCCTGCATTGATTCAGGCATAAAAAAACCCCGCCGAGGCGGGGTTTTAGGGTCGATGGAATCGAGCTATCAGTTGGCGCGGGTGCCGACCACTTCGATTTCCACGCGACGGTTCTTGGCGCGGCCTTCCTTGGTGCGGTTGTCAGCCACAGGCTGCTTCTCGCCCTTGCCTTCGGTGTAGACGCGGTTGCGTTCGATGCCCTTCGAGACCAGGAAGGCCTTGACGGCTTCGGCGCGACGCACCGACAGACGCTGGTTGTAGGCGTCCGAACCGATCGAGTCGGTGTGGCCGACGGCGATGATCACTTCGAGGTTCACGCCACGGATCTTCTCGACCAGGTCGGTCAGCTTCGCGCGGCCTTCAGGCTTCAGCACCGACTTGTCGAAGTCGAAGAATGCGTCGGCAGCGAAGGTCACCTTCGAAGCGGCAACAGCCGGGGGTTGAGTGGGAGCCACAGGCGGGGGAACAACGCCAGGAGCTGCGGGAACTGCAGCAGCCGGGGGAACCAGAGCACCGTCGCAACCGGCAGCAGCCGTGGCGGGCGTCCAGTTGGCATCGCGCCAGCACAGTTCGTTCGTGCCGTTCTTCCAAACCAGTTCGCCGGTGCCGTTTTGCCAGTTGTCGATCGTAGGACCGCCATTCGCAGCGGTGACACGGGTCTGCGCGCCGGCGGCAGTGGCGAGCGCAGCGACTGCAAACATCATCGCCACTTTATTCAGTTTCTTCATGGTTCTCCTCTTGGGGAAAAAGCCGCAGCCGCGCTGCGAATCAAGGACGCTTTAAGTGACCACCACCCAAAACGTTGAGGCGATTGTGCCATAGGGTCTTTGGCAAACAGGCCGCACGGCGGCCACGAAGCGTAGGACGGAGGCGGAATAGAGCCCTTGTGTTGCGGCGGTGCGACACCCCTCACAGCGTAAAATTTCGCCTTCCTGCCGCCAGCCTCTCGCTCAATGACGTCCTTCGCCAAAGAAACCCTGCCCATCAGTCTCGAAGAGGAAATGCGCCGCAGTTATCTCGATTACGCCATGAGCGTGATCGTGGGCCGCGCCCTTCCCGACGCGAGGGACGGCCTCAAGCCGGTGCATCGCCGCGTGCTCTACGCGATGCACGAGCTCAACAACGACTGGAACCGGCCGTACAAGAAGTCGGCCCGTATCGTCGGCGACGTGATCGGCAAGTACCACCCGCACGGCGACCAGTCGGTCTACGACACCATCGTGCGGCTGGCCCAGGACTTCTCGATGCGGCACATGCTGGTCGACGGCCAGGGCAACTTCGGGTCCGTGGATGGCGACAACGCGGCCGCAATGCGGTATACGGAAATCCGGCTGGCCAAAATCGCGCATGAAATGCTGGCCGATATCGACAAGGAAACGATCGATTTCCAGGACAATTACGACGGCTCCGAAAAGGAACCGGCCGTGCTGCCGAGCCGGCTGCCGAATTTGCTGGTCAATGGCTCCGGCGGTATTGCGGTCGGCATGGCCACCAATATTCCGCCGCACAACCTCAATGAAGTGGTGGACGCCTGCCTGCACCTGCTGCGCAACCCGCAGGCCAGCATCGACGAGCTGATGGAGATCGTGCCGGCGCCCGACTTCCCCACGGCCGGCATCATCTACGGCATCAACGGCGTGAAGGACGGCTACCGCACCGGCCGCGGCAAGGTCGTGATGCGCGCCAAGTGCCACTTCGAGGACATCGACCGCGGCCAGCGCCAGGCGATCATCGTCGACGAGCTCCCCTACCAGGTCAATAAGAAGACGCTGCAGGAGCGCATGGCCGAGCTGGTCCACGAGAAGAAGATCGAGGGCATCAGCCACATCCAGGACGAGTCCGACAAGTCGGGCATGCGCCTGGTCATCGAGCTCAAGCGCGGCGAAGTGCCCGAGGTGGTGCTCAACAACCTCTACAAGCAGACCCAGCTGCAGGACACCTTCGGCATCAACATGGTGGCGCTGGTCGACGGCCAGCCGAAGCTGTGCAACCTCAAGGACCTGATCGAGGTCTTCCTGCAGCACCGCCGCGAAGTGGTGACGCGCCGCACGGTCTTCAACCTGCGCAAGGCCCGCGACCGCGGCCACGTGCTCGAAGGCCTGGCGGTGGCGCTGGCGAACATCGACGACTTCATCGCCATCATCCGCAACGCCCCGACCCCGCCGGTCGCCAAGGCCGAGCTGATGGCGCGCAGCTGGGACAGCAAGCTGGTGCGCGAGATGCTCACCCGCACGCGCGCCGATGGCGGCGTGATCAGCGCCGACGACTACCGTCCCGAAGGCCTCGAGCGCGAGTTCGGCATGGGCAACGACGGCCTCTACCGCCTCTCGGAAACGCAGGCCCAGGAAATCCTGCAGATGCGCCTGCAGCGCCTGACCGGCCTGGAGCAGGACAAGATCGTCGCCGAGTACAAGGAAGTCATGGCCGAGATCGACGACCTGCTCGACATCCTGGCCAAGCCCGAACGCGTCTCGACCATCATCGGCGACGAACTCGGCGCCCTCAAGCAGGAGTTCGGCCAGTCGAAGGTGGGCGCGCGCCGCAGCCTCGTCGAGCACAGCGCCTTCGACCTCTCGACCGAAGACCTGATCACCCCCACCGACATGGTGGTGACGCTCTCGCACAGCGGCTACATCAAGAGCCAGCCGCTCGGCGAATACCGGGCGCAGAAGCGCGGCGGCCGCGGCAAGCAGGCCACCACCACCAAGGAAGACGACTGGATCGACCAGCTCTTCATCGCCAACACGCACGACTACATCCTGTGCTTCTCGAACCGCGGCCGGCTCTACTGGCTCAAGGTGTGGGAAGTGCCGGCGGGCTCGCGCGGCTCGCGCGGCCGCCCGATCGTCAACATGTTCCCGCTGGCCGAGGGCGAGAAGATCAACGTCGCGCTGCCGCTCACGGGCGAGAAGCGCAACTTCCCGGCCGACCAGTACGTGTTCATGTCGACCTCGATGGGCACGGTCAAGAAGACCACGCTCGACGAGTTCAACAACCCGCGCAAGGCCGGCATCATCGCGGTCGACCTCGATGCGGGCGACTACCTGATCGGCGCCGCCCTCACCGACGGCAAGCACGATGTGATGCTGTTCAGCGACGGCGGCAAGGCGGTGCGCTTCGACGAGAACGACGTGCGCCCGATGGGCCGCAACGCGCGCGGCGTGCGCGGCATGATGCTCGAGGAAGGCCAGGGCGTGATCGCCATGCTGGTGGCCGAGGACGAGCAGCAGAGCGTGCTCACGGCCACGGAAAATGGTTACGGAAAGCGAACAAGCATTACGGAATACACGCGCCACGGCCGTGGAACCAAAGGCATGATCGCGATTCAACAGAGTGAGCGAAACGGCAAGGTCGTTGCCGCCACACTCGTGCATTCGGACGATGAGATCATGCTCATCACCGACAAGGGCGTGCTGGTGCGCACCCGAGTCGCCGAGATTCGTGAACTGGGTCGCGCGACGCAAGGCGTTACGCTGATCGGGCTCGACGAAGGTGCCAAACTCAGCGGGCTGCAACGTATCGTCGAAAACGATGCCAATGGCGAACCCGAGCCCGGCGCAGACGACACTTCCACATCTTCAACGGAGAATCCTCAGTGAAAAAACAAATCAAGCTCGCACTCCTGACCATCGCCCTGGCTGGCAGTTCGATGGGCGCCCTGGCCCAGGACAAGGCCACGCTCATCAAGCAGTTCCTCGACCTGCAGCGCCCCGGCATCGAAGCCCTGGCCCGCGGTCTGGTCGAGCAGTCGAGCGCCCCGATCGCGCAGGCCGGTTCGCAGTACCTGCAGACCCAGGTGCCCGAAGCCAAGCGCGAAGCCGCCGCCAAGGCCGCCGATGCCGAGCTCAAGAAGTACTACGACGAGGCCTACCCGATCGTGCGCGACAAGGCCGTGCAACTGGCCCCGACCACGCTGACGCCGCTGCTCGAGCAGTCCTTCACCGAAGACGAGCTCAAGCAGCTGCTGGCCTGGATCAACTCGCCGCTGAGCAAGAAGTACCAGGACCTGAACCCCAAGATGCAGACCGCGCTGACGGAAAAGCTGGTGGCCGAGACCCGCAGCTCCATCGAGCCGAAGATGCAGGCGCTCGACACCAACGTCGCCAAGGCGCTGGGTGCCCCGACCGAAGCGCCGTCCGCGCCCGCCAAGGCACCGGCCAAGGCTCCCGCCAAGAAGTGACGTGAACGCCCCGCAGAAGCCGGCCGGCCCGCGCCCCTACAACTTCTCCGCGGGCCCCGCCGCCATGCCCGAGGCGGTGCTGCAACGCGCCGCCGCCGAAATGCTCGACTGGCACGGCAGCGGCATGAGCGTGATGGAGATGAGCCATCGCGGCAAGGAGTTCGGCGAGATCTACGCGCAGGCCGAAGCCGACCTGCGCGCGCTGCTGGCGGTGCCCGCCAACTTCCGGATCCTGTTCATGCAGGGCGGCGGCCTCGGCGAGAACGCGATCGTGCCGCTGAACCTGTCGCGCGGCGGCACGGTCGACTTCGTGATCACCGGCAGCTGGAGCATCAAGTCGCACAAGGAAGCGCAGCGCTACTGCAGCGCGCGCGTGGCCGCGAGCAACGCCGACGACCAGCACACGCGCCTGCCCGATCCCGCGAGCTGGCAGCTGTCCGGCGATGCCTCGTACGTGCACCTGTGCAGCAACGAGACCATCAACGGCATCGAATTCCACGAGCTGCCCGACCTCGCCGCCCTCGGCAGCAAGGCGCCGCTGGTGATCGACTTCTCCTCGCACGTCGCCTCGCGCGGCGTCGACTGGAGCCGCGTCGGCCTGGTCTTCGGCGGTGCGCAGAAGAACCTCGGCCCGGCCGGGCTCACGATCGTCGTCGTGCGCGACGACCTGCTGGGCCATGCCCTCGAGATCTGCCCGAGCGCGTTCAACTACAAGACCGTGGCCGACAACCAGTCGATGTACAACACCCCGCCGACCTGGGGCATCTACATGGCGGGGCTCACGTTCCAGTGGCTGCGCGAGCAGACCGAAGGCACGGCGACCGGCGTGGCCGCGATGGAGCAGCGCAACATCGCCAAGGCGAAGCTGCTGTACGACTTCATCGATGCATCGTCCTTCTACCTGAACAAGATCGACCCGGGCTGCCGCTCGCGCATGAACATTCCGTTCTTCCTGCGCGACGAGGCCCGCAACGAGGCCTTCCTGTCGGGCGCCCGCGCGGCGGGGCTGCTGCAGCTCAAGGGCCACAAGTCGGTGGGCGGCATGCGTGCCAGCCTCTACAACGCCATGCCCCTGGAAGGCGTGCAGGCCCTGGTGAGCTACATGCGAGAATTCGAGCGGTCGCACGCCTAGACGCGCGCGAACCTCACCGATGACCGCCCCAGCTCCTACCCAGCCCTCCTCCCCCGACCATTCCGAAAGCCTCGCCGATCTGCGCGTGCAGATCGATTCGCTCGACCAGCAACTGCTGCGCCTGCTCAACGAGCGGGCCCACGTGGCGGAGCTGGTCGGCGAAGTGAAGAAGCGCGAAGGCACGCCCTTCTTCCGCCCCGACCGGGTGGCCCAGGTCATCGACAAGATGCAGAAGGGCAACGGCGGTCCGCTCAAGGACCTGCACGTGGCCGCCATCTGGCGCGAGATCATGTCGGCCTGCCTGGCGCTCGAGTCGCCGCAGCGAGTGGCGGTGCTCGGCCCCGAAGGCACTTTCTGCGAGCAGGCGGCCATCGAGTACTTCGGCGGCGCCGCCGACCTGATCTACTGCGCCAGCTTCGACGAGGTCTTCCACGCCACCGCCGCCGGCAGCGCCCAGTACGGCGTGGTCGGCGTCGAGAACTCGACCGAGGGCGTGGTCACGCGCTCGCTCGACCTCTTCCTGCACTCGCCCACCCACGTGGTCGGCGAGGTCAGCCTGCTGGTGCGCCACCACCTGTTGCGCAGCAGCAATTCCCTCGAGGGCATCGAGGCCGTGCTGGCCCATCCGCAGGCGCTGGCCCAGTGCCAGGGCTGGCTGACCAAGCACCTGCCGCATGCCGAGCGCCGCGCCGTGTCGAGCAATGCCGAGGGCGCGCGCCTCGCGGCCGCCAACCCGGCGTTCGCGGGGCTGGCCGGTGAGCGCGCCGCCACGCGCTTCGGGCTGCACATCGTGGCCCACGCGATCCAGGACGACTCCTACAACCGCACCCGCTTCTCGGTGATCTGCCTGCCGCAGACGCTCGCGATGCCGCCCGCCTCGGGCCGCGACTGCACCAGCCTGATCGTGTCGGTGCCCAACCGGCCGGGCGCGGTGCACGACCTGCTGGTGCCGCTGAAGGTCAACAACGTGTCGATGACCCGCTTCGAGTCGCGCCCCGCGCGCACCGGGCAGTGGGAGTACTACTTCTACATCGACCTCGACGGCCATCCCTCGCAGCCCAACGTGGCCGCGGCGCTGGCCGAACTGCGCGGTCTCTGCGCGTTCTACAAGGTGCTCGGCGCCTACCCCGTCAAGGCCTGAGTCCGTCGCAAGCAAGCACATGTTCGAGCAACTGGGATTGATCGGCTGCGGCCTGATAGGCGGCTCCTTCGCGCTGGCGCTGAAGCGCGCCAAGCTGGTGAAACGGGTGGTGGGCTACAGCAAGTCGCCCTCCACCACGGAACGAGCCCGGCAGCTCGGCGTGATCGACGTCGCCGCGCCCTCGGCGCTGTTGGCGGTGTCGGGCGCCGACATCGTGCTGCTGGCCGTGCCGGTGGCGGCCTCGGAAGCCACCTTCAAGGCGATCCGCCACGGCATCGGCAGCGACGCGCTGGTGATGGACGTCGGCTCCACCAAGGGCGACGTCATCGAGGCCGCGCGCCGCGGCCTGCAGGGCCAGCTCGGCAACTTCGTGCCGGCACACCCGATCGCGGGCAAGGAAGTCTCGGGCATCGAGCATGCCGAGGCCTCGCTGTTCACCGGCCGCCACGTGGTGCTCACGCCGATCAAGTCCACGCTGCGCTCCAACGTGCAGCGTGCCTCGCAGGTCTGGAGCGGCATCGGCGCCAACGTGCTCACCATGACCCACGAGGAGCACGACAGCACCTTCGCCGCCGTGAGCCACCTGCCGCACCTGCTGGCCTTCGCCTATGTCAACGGCCTCGCCGGCCAGCCGCAGGGCGAGCGCTTCCTGAGCCTGGCGGGCCCGGGCTTTCGCGACTTCTCGCGCATCGCCGCGAGCGACCCCGTGATGTGGCGCGACGTGCTGCTGGCCAACCGCGAGCAGGTGCTGGCGCAGTCGCGCGCCTTCCGCGCCGCGCTGCTCGAGATGGAGAACGCCATGGCCGAGGGCGAATCGCAGGCCTTGGAGCAGTCGATCGAACGCGCCCGCCGCGTGCGGGCCGCCTGGCAGCCCGGCGCCTCGTCGTCGCACGATTCGCAGCAGGACGCCTGAGATGTACGCCTCGGCCTTCCTCGATCTCCCCGCGCTGACCGGTGCCTCGGGCACGGTGCAGTTGCCCGGCTCCAAGAGCATCTCGAACCGCGTGCTGCTGCTGGCCGCGCTCGCGAGCGGCACCACCACCCTGCACGACGTGCTCGACTCGGACGACACCCGCGTCATGCTCGATGCGCTGCGCGCGCTGGGCTGCGGCGTCGAACCCGCGGGCACGCTGGTGCGCATCACCGGCATCGGCGGCCGGGAAATCGGCAACACCGAGCTGCTGTCGCTGTTCCTCGGCAATGCCGGCACGGCGATGCGGCCGCTGACCGCGGCGCTGTCGCTGCTGGGCGGCGAATTCGAACTGCGCGGCGTGCCGCGCATGCACGAGCGCCCGATCGGCGACCTGGTCGACGCCCTCACCCAGCTGGGCTGCCGCATCGACTACCTCGGCAACCCCGGCTATCCGCCGCTGCGCATCCATCCCGTGCCGCATGGCGAGCTGGTGCTCGACGCCCCGATCCGCGTGCGCGGCGACGTCTCGAGCCAGTTCCTGACCGCCCTGCTGCTCGCGCTGCCCCTCGCAGCGGCAAGCGACATCACGATCGAAGTCGTCGGCGAGCTGATCTCCAAGCCCTACATCGAGATCACGCTGAACCTGCTGGCGCGCTTCGGCATCGCGGTGCGGCGCGACGGCTGGGAGCGCTTCACGATCCCCGCCGGCAGCAGCTACCGCTCGCCAGGCGACATCCATGTCGAGGCCGACGCCTCGTCCGCCAGCTATTTCATCGCGCTGGGCGCCATCGCGACGGCCGCGTCCGGGCCCGACGGCATCCGGATCGAGGGCGTGGGCGCCGATTCGATCCAGGGCGACATCCGTTTCGTCGACGCCGCGCGCCAGATGGGCGCCGAGATCGACAGCGGCCCGAACTGGCTCGCGGTGCGCCGCGGCGCCTGGCCGCTCAAGGCCATCGACCTCGACGCCAACCACATCCCCGACGCGGCGATGACGCTGGCCGTGATGGCGCTCTACGCCGACGGCCCCAGCACCCTGCGCAACATCGCGAGCTGGCGCGTCAAGGAAACCGACCGCATCGACGCCATGGCCAACGAGCTGCGCAAGCTCGGCGCCACGGTCGAGGCCGGGCCCGACTTCATCCGCGTGCACCCGCTGGCGCCGGCCGGCTGGCGGCCCGCGAGCATCCGCACCTACGACGACCACCGGGTCGCCATGTGCTTCTCGCTCGCCGCCTTCAACCCGGCACGGGTGCCGGTGCGCATCCTCGAGCCGCACTGCGTCGCCAAGACCTTCCCCGACTACTTCGAGACCCTGTTCTCGGTCTCCACGGCCGCTGGCATTCCGGTGATCAGCATCGACGGCCCGACCGCCTCGGGCAAGGGCACGCTGGCCTCCGAAGTCGCGCGCCTGCTGGGCTACCACTACCTCGATTCGGGCTCGCTCTACCGCGTGACCGGGCTGGCCATGCGCCGCGCCGGCCTGAGCGCCGACGCCGCGCACGAAGCGCAGATCGCCGCGCTGGCCGCCGCCCTGCCGCTGCAGTTCACCGAGGGCAAGGTGCTGCTGGACGGCGAGGACGTCAGCGAGCTGATCCGCTCCGAGGCCGCCGGCATGGACGCCTCGCGCGTCTCCACGCTGCCGGCCGTGCGCGAGGCGCTGCTGGGCCTGCAGCAGCGCTTTCGCCAGCTGCCGGGCCTGGTGGCCGACGGCCGCGACATGGGCACGGTGATCTTCCCCGACGCCGCGCTCAAGGTGTTCCTGACCGCGAGCGCCGCCCAGCGCGCCGAGCGGCGCCATAAGCAGTTGATTTCAAAGGGTATTTCGACTACACTCGACAGTCTTCGCTCCGATCTGGAGGCGCGTGACGCCCGGGACTCGTCCCGCAGCGTCGCCCCTTTGAAGCCGGCGCAGGACGCGCGCCACCTCGACAACTCCCAGCTCTCGATCGAGCAATCGATCGACACGGTGTTGGACTGGTGGCGACAAGTGCAGCCTTTCGAGTCCGCTTGAAAGGCTCGCGCTCACCGGGTGTTCCGGGGGGCGCCTACCGCTCCAGAAGGCTCCCTTCGCGCGACAGCGCACCGGCCTTCTGGTTGTTCAACCAACCGGGCTTTCGCCCACAACCAACCGCCGTCTCCAGATCCAGCGCAGTCGCATGCAATGTCGCAAGAGCGCCTGCCAACCCTGCCTGACGGAAGGAACCATAAATGTCTGAATCTTTTGCCGACCTATTCGAAGAGTCCCTGAAGCGTTCCGAAATGCGCACCGGCGAGGTCATCACGGCCGAAGTCGTGCGTGTCGAACACAACCACGTCGTCGTCAACGCCGGTCTGAAGTCCGAAGCGTATGTGCCGATCGAAGAGTTCAAGAACGACAAGGGCGAGCTCGAAGTCCAGGCCGGCGATTTCGTTTCCGTTGCCATCGGCAGCGTTGAAAACGGCTACGGCGACACCATCCTCTCGCGCGACACCGCCAAGCGTCTCGCTTCGTGGCTGGCCCTCGAGAAGGCGCTGGAATCGGGCGACTTCGTCACCGGCACCACCAGCGGCAAGGTCAAGGGCGGCCTCACGGTGCTCGTCAACGGCATCCGCGCGTTCCTGCCCGGCTCGCTGATCGACACGCGTCCGATCAAGGACCTGACCCCGTACGAGAACAAGACCCTCGAATTCAAGGTCATCAAGCTCGACCGCAAGCGCAACAACGTCGTGCTGTCGCGCCGTGCCGTGGTCGAAGCCAGCATGGGCGAAGAACGCGCCAAGCTGATGGAAACCCTGAAGGAAGGCGCTGTTGTCCGCGGCGTGGTCAAGAACATCACCGAGTACGGTGCGTTCGTGGACCTCGGCGGCATCGACGGCCTGCTGCACATCACCGACATGGCATGGCGCCGCGTCCGCCACCCGAGCGAAGTCGTTCAGGCCGGCCAGGAAATCACCGCCAAGATCCTCAAGTTCGACACCGAGAAGAACCGTGTCTCGCTGGGTCTGAAGCAAATGGGCGATGACCCGTGGATGGGCGTTTCGCGCCGCTACCCGCAATCGACCCGCCTGTTCGGCAAGGTCACGAACATCGCCGACTACGGCGCGTTCGTCGAGCTCGAACCCGGCATCGAAGGCCTGGTGCACGTCTCCGAAATGGACTGGACCAACAAGAACATCGCTCCGAACAAGATCGTCTCGCTGGGCGACGAAGTCGAAGTCATGGTCCTGGAAATCGACGAAGACAAGCGCCGCATCAGCCTGGGCATGAAGCAGTGCAAGGCCAACCCGTGGCAAGAGTTCGCTCAGAACACGAAGCGTGGTGACCGCGTCAAGGGCCCGATCAAGTCGATCACCGACTTCGGCGTGTTCGTGGGTCTGGCTGCCGGCATCGACGGCCTGGTTCACCTCTCGGACCTCTCGTGGAACGAAGCCGGCGAAACCGCGGTTCGCAACTACAAGAAGGGCCAGGAAGTCGAAGCGATCGTGCTGGCCGTCGACGTCGACCGCGAGCGCATCTCGCTGGGCATCAAGCAGCTCGACAGCGACCCGTTCACCACCTTCACCACGGTCAACGACAAGGGCCAGATCGTGACCGGCAAGGTCAAGACGGTCGACGCCCGCGGCGCCGAGATCGACCTGGGTGAGGACATCATCGGCTACCTCCGTGCTTCGGAAATCTCGCGCGACCGCGTCGAAGATGCCCGCAACGTGCTGAAGGAAGGCGACGAAGTCACCGCCATCGTCGTGAACGTGGATCGCAAGACCCGCAACATCCAGCTGTCGATCAAGCAGAAGGACATGGTCGACGAGCAAGGCGCCATGGCCAACCTGAGCCAGCAATCGGCACGCGAAAACGCGGGCACGACGAGCCTGGGCGCCCTGCTGCGCGCCAAGCTCGACAACAGCGACAACAAGTAAGCCGTCGCCGGAAGACAGAGCAGGCCCTGGTGGCCTCTCTGTCTTTTTTTTCGCCCCTGCTTTTTGCTTTGACCTATGACCCGCTCTGACCTCGTCGAAGAACTCGCAGCGCGCTTTGCGCAACTCACCCACCGGGATGCCGAATACGCCGTCAAGACCATCCTCGACGCGATGAGCGATGCCCTGGTGCGCGGGCACCGGATCGAGATCCGCGGCTTCGGCAGCTTCTCGGTCAACCGGCGTCCGCCGCGCATCGGCC
Organism: Variovorax sp. GW821-FHT10D07; assembly: GCF_059415325.1. Lineage (NCBI taxonomy): Bacteria > Pseudomonadati > Pseudomonadota > Betaproteobacteria > Burkholderiales > Comamonadaceae > Variovorax > Variovorax sp. GW821-FHT10D07. The sequence goes on from NZ_JBWKMZ010000002.1 coordinate 883,617, forward strand.
GCAACCCGCGCTCGGGCGAGAGCGTGCAGATTCCCGAGAAGCGCGTGCCGCACTTCAAGCCCGGCAAGGCCTTGCGCGAGGCGGTCGACGCCCGCAGCGCCGAACTCGGCATCAAGACGACGCCGAAGGCCTGAGTCCAGCCGCCAACGGCCCCCTCCATCGGCGCGGACCGTCCGGCGCAGGTGCAAACGTAGAATCGTCCCGCCAACGGGACCGCGCATGAAATACCTCCTGTGGCTGCTCAAGGCAGCCATTTTTTTTACGCTCTTCGCCTTCGCGCTGAACAACCAGCACGACGCGACCGTCTATTTCTTCTTCGGCACCTACTGGCGCGCGCCGCTGGTGCTGGTCGTGCTGGCCGCCTTCGCGGGCGGCCTCGTGGTGGGCGCGCTCGGCATGCTGCCGGGCTGGTGGAAGCACCGCAGCGCCGCCGCGCAACTGCCGGCCACGACCGCGGGCAGCGCCGCCGCCTCCTCTGCCCCGGCCGCCGTGCCGGCGGCAACCCCGGCGCCGACCATCGCCGCCACCGACCTTCCCGCCGTACGCCAACATGGACTTTGATCCCAGCTGGTTGCTGATCAGCCTGCCCGTCGCCTTCGTCCTGGGCTGGCTGGCCTCCCGCTTCGACATCCGCCAGCTCAAGCTCGAGAACCGCCAGGCCCCCAAGGCCTACTTCCGCGGCCTCAACTTCCTGCTCAACGAGCAGCAGGACCAGGCCATCGACGCCTTCATCGAGGCGGTGCAGAACGACCCCGACACGCAGGAGCTGCACTTCGCGCTCGGCAACCTGTTCCGCCGCCGCGGCGAATACCAGCGCGCGGTGCGCGTGCACGAGCACCTGCTCGGCCGCGGCGACCTGAGCCGCAGCGACCGCGAGCGCGCCCAGCATGCGCTGGCGCAGGACTTCCTGCGCGCCGGCCTGCTCGACCGCGCCGAAGCCGCGCTGCAGAAGCTCGAGGGCACGCGCTACGAGAACGAGGCGCGGCTCGCGCTGCTGGCCATCTACGAACGCTCGCGCGAATGGAGCCAGGCCGCCGACGTGGCACGCAAGCTCGACGAGTCCGACCAGGCCAGCTACGGCACGCGCCGCGCGCACCACCTGTGCGAACAGGCCGCCGAACAGGTCGGCATGGGCGACCTCGCGGCCGCGCGCCGCCTGCTCGAACAGGCCGTGGCCCAGGCACCGCAGGCGCCGCGCCCGGCGATCGACACCGCGACCCTGCAGCTGCGCAGCGGCGAGGCCGGCGCGGCCTTCGACACCCTGGTGACGCTGAGCGACACCGCGCCGCTCGCGCTGCCGCTGTATGCCGCCGCGCTGCAGCAGGCGGCCGTGGCCGCCCACCGCGAACCCGAGGCGCTCGCGCTGCTGCAGCGCCGCTATGCCGAATCGCCGTCGATCGACGTGCTCGAAGCACTGATCGCGCTCGGCGGCGCGCCCGCCGGCACCACGCCCGAGGCCGAGGGCGAAGCACCCGTGCCACGCGACGGCTACATCGCGCACCTCGCGCACCAGCCCTCGCTGGTCGCGGCCTCGCGCTGGCTCGCGGGCGAACGCTTCGAGCACGAGCAGTTCCATCCGCAGGTGCAGCGCGCGCTCGACCAAGCCACGCGGCCGCTGATGCGCTACCGCTGCGCGGCCTGCGGCTTCGAGGCGCACCAGTACTTCTGGCACTGCCCCGGCTGCCAGGCCTGGGACAGCTATCCGCCGCGCCGCGTCGAAGAGCTCTGATCGACCTCGCAGGCGAGACCTTCGATCACCTTGCTGAACAATGGTGGCCGCTGGCGCGCGGCCGTCAACGCCCTGTTCCGAGCCCTCGTTGAGCCGAAGCCGACGTCTTGTCGGCGCATCAAAAGCATCAACGAGGGAGTTCAAACATGTTCAAGAAAATCGTGGCCACGGCCGCCCTGCTGTTCGCTGCCGCATCGTTCGCGGCGGTCGATGTCAACAAGGGCAGCGAAGCCGATCTCGATGGCCTCAAAGGCGTGGGACCCGCGCTCTCCAAGCGCATCCTCGATGCGCGCAAACAGGGCGAGTTCAAGGACTGGGCCGATCTCATGCAGCGCGTGAAGGGCGTGAAGGAGAAGGCCGCGGCCAAGCTCTCGGCCGAAGGCCTCACGGTCAACGGCAAGGCCTACGCGGGTGGCGAGGCGCCCGTGGCCGCCAAGAGCGGCAAGGCGACCAAGAGCGCGGCCAAGCCGTAAGGAACGAGGCCGATCGAGACCCGCATCGGCAGGTCCATGACGGGTTCGAGAGGCCGCGCGGCGGGCCTCGCCAGGGCCGCCCGCGGAGCTTCCGCGCGGCGGCTTTTTTCATCCCGAAGCCATCCCGCGCACGCGACGCCCGCGCGCGCCATGACAGGGAAATGCCTCAGCAAGTGGCCCGGAATTTGCACGTATGCTCGCTTTCGTTTTCACTTTCACACGTACCGGAGCGCTCATGAATCACAAGTTCGGCATTGCCCTCGCGGGCCTCACCCTCGGCGCCGCGGCCTTCGCCCAGACCAAGTGGGACCTGCCCACCGCCTATCCGGCCAGCAACTTCCACACCGAGAACATCACGCAGTTCGCGAGCGACGTGGACAAGGGCAGCGCGGGCAAGCTCAAGATCACGGTGCATTCGAACGCCTCGCTGTTCAAGGCGCCCGAGATCAAGCGCGCGGTACAGGGCGGCCAAGCGCAGCTCGGCGAGATCCTGCTGGTGAACTACCAGAACGAGTGGCAGCTCTTCGGTGCCGACGGCATCCCCTTCCTGGCCGACAGCTACGACGCGGCCTGGAAGCTCTACCAGGCGCAGAAGCCCGCGCTCGAGAAGAAGCTCGCCGAACAGGGCATCCAGCTGCTCTACACGGTGGCCTGGCCGCCGCAGGGCATCTTCGTCAAGAAGGAGATCGCCTCGGCCGCCGACCTCAAGGGCGTGAAGTGGCGCGCCTACAGCCCCGCCACCGCGCGCATCGGCGAACTGGTCGGCGCCCAGCCCGTCACCGTGCAGCAGGCCGAACTCTCGCAGGCCATGGCCACCGGCGTGATCGAGTCGTACATGTCCTCGGGCTCGACCGGCTACGACACCAAGACCTACGAGTACATCAAGAACTTCTACGACACCCAGGCCTGGCTGCCGAAGAACGCGGTGCTGATGAACAAGAAGGCCTTCGACGCGCTCGACAAGCCCACGCAGGACGCCGTGCTCAAGGCCGCGGCCGATGCCGAGAAGCGCGGCTGGGACCTGTCGAAGAAGAAGAACCTCGAGTACCTCGACCTGCTCAAGAAGAACGGCATGACGGTGCACGTGCCCTCGGCCCAGCTCAAGTCCGACATGAAGAAGGTCGGCGACACCATGATCAAGGAATGGACCGAGAAGGCCGGCGCCGAAGGACAGGCCGTGGTCGAGGCCTACAAGAAGATGTGAGCGGACGTCCTGACGGCACCCGATGCGCAAGACGCTCGACTTTCTCTACATGAGCGCCGCCGCCCTGGCGGCGCTTTTCATGGTGGGCCTGCTGGTGGCGGTGCTCCTGTCCATCATCGGCCGCCAGCTCCACTTCAACATCCCCGGCATCGACGCCTACGCCGGCTACCTGATGGCCGGCGCGGGCTTCCTCGCGCTGGCCCATACGCTCAAGCGCGCCGAGCACATCCGCGTGACGCTGGTGCTGCAGAACCTGCCGCCCGCCGCGCAGCGCTGGCTTGAACGCTGGGCCATGGGCGCGGCGGCGCTGCTGGCGCTGCTGTTCGCCTGGTACAGCGTGCGCCTGGCCTGGCAGTCGTTCGACTACCACGACATCTCCACGAGCAACGACGCCACCCCGCTGTGGATTCCGCAGCTGTCGATGGCGCTCGGCGTCATCGTCTTCGCGATCGCCGCGATCGACGAGTTCGTGATCGAGTGGCGCGGCCGCCCGGCCAAGGTGGCGGGCACGGAGGCGCTGCGCCATGAGTGACATCGCCATCGCCGGCTTGCTGATCCTCTCGCTGTTCCTGATCCTGGGCAGCGGCGTGTGGATCGGCCTTACGCTCTCGGGCGTCGCATGGATCGCGATGCAGGTCTTCTCCTCGCGCCCCGCGGGCGACGCGATGGCCGTCACCATCTGGGGCTCGGCCTCGAGCTGGACGCTCACCGCGCTGCCGCTGTTCGTGTGGATGGGCGAGATCCTGTTCCGCACGCGGCTGTCGCAGGACATGTTCAAGGGCCTCGCGCCCTGGATGCAGGCGCTGCCGGGCCGGCTGCTGCACACCAACGTGGTGGGCTGCGCGATCTTCGCGGCCGTCTCGGGCTCGAGCGCGGCGACCTGCGCCACCATCGGCAAGATGAGCCTGCCCGAGCTCAAGCGCCGCGGCTATCCCGACGACATGGTGATCGGCACGCTGGCCGGCGCGGGCACGCTGGGGCTGCTGATCCCGCCGTCGATCATCATGATCGTCTACGGCGTCAGCGCCGACGTGTCGATCGCGCGGCTGTTCATCGCGGGCGTCGTGCCGGGCATCCTGCTGGCGCTGCTGTTCTCGGGCTACATCGCGTTCTGGGCCCTGCGCCATCCCGAGCGCGTGCCGCCCGCGGACGCGAAGCTGCCCTTCGTCGACAAGCTCAAGGCCTCGATGTCGCTGATCCCGGTGGCGCTGCTGATCCTCAGCGTGCTGGGCTCGATCTACGCCGGCATCGCCACGGCCACCGAGGCGGCGGCCGTCGGCGTGGTCGGCGCGATCGTGATCTCCGCCGCGCAGGGTTCGCTGAACTGGCACAGCTTCAAGGAAGCGCTGCTGGGCGCCACGCGCCTGTACTGCATGATGGCGCTGATCCTCGCGGGCGCGGCCTTCCTCACGCTGGCCATGGGCTACATCGGCCTGCCGCGCCACCTGGCCGAGTGGATCGGCTCGCTGGGCCTGTCGAAGTTCCAGCTGGTGGTGATGCTCGCGCTGTTCTACATCGTGCTGGGCTGCTTCCTCGACGGCATCTCGATGGTGGTGCTGACCATGGGCGTGATCATGCCGACCGTGACCGCGGCGGGCATCGATCCGATCTGGTTCGGCATCTTCATCGTGCTGGTGGTCGAGATGGCGCAGATCACGCCGCCGGTGGGCTTCAACCTGTTCGTGCTGCAGGGCATGACCGGCAGGGACCTGCTGTACATCGCGCGCGTGACGCTGCCGATGTTCTTCCTGATGGTGGCCGCGGTGCTGCTCATCTACTTCGTGCCGCAGCTCGTGACCTGGCTGCCGCAACAGATGGCGCCCTGAGCTGCCTCCCGCCGGCCCGACAATCGCCGCATGCTCGTTCCGATTCTCGCGATCTGCATCGGCGCCTCCATCGGCGCCCTGTCCCGCTGGGGCCTCGCGCTCTGGTTCGGCGCCGGCGGCCTCATGCCCTGGGGCACGCTGGCCGCCAACCTGATCGGTGGCTACCTCATCGGCCTCGCCATCGCCACCTTCCAGTTGCTGCCCAACCTCGATCCGGTCTGGCGGCTCGCGCTGGTGACCGGCTTCCTCGGCGGCCTCACCACCTTCTCGAGCTTCTCGGCCGAAGTCACGACCATGCTGCTCGAAGGCCGGCTCGGCGTGGCCCTGGTCACGGCCGCCGCGCACCTGGGCGGATCGCTGTGCCTGACCTGGCTGGGCATCCGCACCGTGCGGGCCTTGTCGGCCTGATCGACCACGAAAAAACCGCCTTATGTCCTGCGGTTATAGATAGGGTCCGCCATAGAGGCGGCCGATAGAATCGACCGCAATGCCCCTCGTCCTGCTCGTCGCACTCCCGTTCCTTGCCAGCGTGCTGGCGGCCTTGATGCCGTCGAACGCGCGCAATCGGGAGTCCACGCTCGCAGGGCTGGTCGCGCTGGGCTGCGCGGTGCAGACGGCGTGGCTGTTCCCCCGGCTCGCCAACGGCAACGTGCTGCGCCACGAGATCGAATGGCTGCCCGCGCTGGGCCTGAACCTCGTGTTCCGCATGGACGGCTTCGCCTGGCTGTTCTGCATGCTGGTGCTGGGCATCGGCACGCTGGTGGTGCTGTATGCGCGCTACTACATGTCGGCCTCCGATCCGGTGCCGCGCTTCTTCTCGTTCTTCCTCGCGTTCATGGGCGCGATGATGGGCGTGGTGCTCTCGGGCAACCTGATCCAGATGGTGCTGTTCTGGGAGCTCACCAGCCTGTTCTCTTTCCTCCTCATCGGCTACTGGCACCACCGGCGCGACGCCCGGCGCGGCGCGCGCATGGCGCTCACGGTCACCGGCGCGGGCGGGCTGTGCCTGCTGGCCGGTGTGCTGGTGCTGGGCCGCATCGTCGGCAGCTACGAGCTCGACGTGGTGCTGGCCTCGGGTGACGTGATCCGCGCCCACGCGCTCTACCCGGTGGCGCTGGTGCTGATCCTGCTGGGCGCCTTCACCAAGAGCGCGCAGTTCCCGTTCCACTTCTGGCTGCCGCGGGCCATGGCCGCGCCCACGCCGGTGTCGGCCTACCTGCACTCGGCCACCATGGTGAAGCTCGGTGTGTTCCTGATGGCGCGGCTGTGGCCCGTGCTCTCGGGCACCGAGCAGTGGTTCTGGCTGGTGGGCGGCGCGGGCGCGATCACGCTGCTGCTCGGCGGCTTCATCGCGATGTTCCAGCGCGACCTGAAGGCGCTGCTGGCCTACTCGACCATCTCGCACCTCGGCCTCATCACCTTGCTGCTGGGCCTCAACAGCCCGCTCGCGGCGGTGGCGGCGGTGTTCCACGTCATGAACCACGCGACCTTCAAGGCCTCGCTGTTCATGGCCGCCGGCATCATCGACCACGAGACCGGCACGCGCGACATCCGCAAGCTCAGCGGCCTGATGAAGCTGATGCCGATCACGGGCACGCTGGCCATCATCGCCAGCGCCTCGATGGCCGGCGTGCCGCTGCTCAACGGCTTCCTCTCGAAGGAGATGTTCTTCGCCGAGACAGTGTTCATCCAGGCCACGCCCTGGGTCGACTTCAGCCTGCCGCTGATCGCCACGCTGGCCGGCATCTTCAGCGTGGCCTATTCGGCGCGCTTCGTGTTCGACGTGTTCTTCGGCGCGCCCTGCGGCAACGAGGTGCCCAAGCCCCCGCACGAACCGCCGCACTGGATGCGCGTGCCGGTCGAGCTGCTGGTGCTGATCTGCCTGGTGGTGGGCGTGGCGCCGGCCTGGTCGGTCGGCCCGATGCTGGCCGCCGCGGCCGCGCCCGTGGTCGGCGGCATCCTGCCCGAGTACAGCCTCGCCGTGTGGCACGGCTTCAACCTGCCGCTCCTGATGAGCTTCGTTGCCCTGGCGGGCGGCGCGGGGCTCTACCTGCTGCAGCGCCGCCAGCGCGCGGCCGGCGGCCTCGAGCACACGCCACTGCTGCACCGCTTCGACGGCCAGGTGATCTTCGAGCACCTGATCGCGCTGCTGAGCGAGGCCGGCCGCCGCAGCCGCCGCCTGTTCGGCACGCGCCGCATGCAGACCCAGTTGCTGCTGCTTGTGGTGGTGGCCGTGGCCGGCGCCTTCGCGGCGCTCAAGCAGACGCCCGCGGCCGCCGGCACGCGCGAGTTGCTGCCCTTCTCGCCGATGTTCGCCATGACCTGGTTGATCGGCGGCGTCTGCGCGCTGGCCGCCGCCTGGCAGGCCAAGTTCCACCGGCTCGCGGCGCTGATGCTGGCCGCGGGCGCGGGCCTGGTCTCGTGCGTCACCTACATCTGGTTCTCGGCGCCCGACCTCGCGCTCACGCAACTGGTGGTCGAGGCCGTGACCACGGTGCTGATCCTGCTGGGCCTGCGCTGGCTGCCGATGCGCAGCAAGGACGCGGTGCAGACCGCGAGCGCGCGCCTGCGTCCCTGGGGCCGGCGCGGCCGCGACCTGCTGGTGGCCACCGTCGCGGGCTGCGGCATGGCGGCGCTGGCCTGGGCCATGATGACGCGCACCTTCCCGCAAAGCATCTCGCCCTTCTTCCTCGAGCGCGCGCTCAGCGAGGGCGGCGGCACCAACGTGGTCAACGTGATGCTGGTCGACTTCCGCGGCTTCGACACCTTCGGCGAGATCACCGTGCTCGGCGTGGTGGCGCTCACCGTCTATGCGCTGCTGCGCCGCTTCCGGCCCGCGGTCGAATCGATGGCGCTGCCGCCGCAGCAGCGCGCCCAGGCCGACGACGGCAGCAGCGACCTGCTGAACCCGCGCCGCGCCAAGGACACCGCCGTCGGCTACCTGATGGTGCCCGCGGTGCTGGTGCGCCTGCTGCTGCCGCTGTCGGTGCTGGTGGCGGTCTATCTCTTCATGCGCGGCCACAACGCGCCCGGCGGCGGCTTCGTCGCGGGGCTGGTGATGTCGGTGGCGCTGGTGCTGCAGTTCATCGTCTCGGGCACCGAGTGGGTGGAGGAACACCTGCGCATCTACCCGCGCCGCTGGATCGCCATCGGCCTGCTGTTCGCGCTCGGTACCGGCAGCGGCGCGGTCTTCTTCGGCTACCCCTTCCTGACCACGCACACCGCCCACCTGCACCTGCCGGTGCTCGGCGACATCCACGTGCCCAGCGCCCTGTTCTTCGACATCGGCGTGTTCGCGCTGGTGCTCGGCGCCACCATGCTGATCCTCACCGCGCTAGCGCACCAGTCGGTGCGCAGCCATCGCTGGGCCGACGAGCAGGCCGAGAAGGAGGCGCAGGCCGAAGCAGATGCGCTGGCGGCCGGCGCCACGCCGGAGGGAGCGCGCTGATGGAAATCGTGCTTGCCCTCGCGATCGGCGTGCTGACCGGCTCGGGTGTCTACCTGCTGCTGCGTCCGCGCACCTTCCAGGTCATCATGGGCCTGACCCTGATCTCGTACGCGGTCAACCTCTTCATCTTCAGCATGGGCCGGCTCAAGGTCGACAGCGAGCCGGTGCTGATCCCCGGCTTCGCGGCCACGCTGGCCAACACGGCCGACCCGATGCCGCAGGCGCTGGTGCTCACCGCGATCGTGATCGGCTTCGCGATGACCGCGCTGTTCCTGGTGGTGCTGCTGGCCTCGCGCGGCCTGACCGGCACCGACCACGTGGACGGCGAGGAACGCCAAGAACAGGAAGAGGCGCGCGAATGACCGAGCTCTTCCGCCTGCTCGACCAGTTGCTCGAGATCAGCATGCCGCACCTGGTGGCGGTGCCGATCCTGGTGCCGATGCTCACGGCCGCACTGATGCTGCTCTTGGGCGAGCAGCGCCGCCGCACCAAGTCCTTCCTCAGCGTGGTCTCGGGCCTGGTGGGCCTCATGGCCGCGCTCGCGCTGCTGCGCTGGGTCAACGCGGCCGACACCGGCGGCGGCCCGGGCTCGATCGGCGTCTACCTGCCCGGCAACTGGCGCGCGCCCTTCGGCATCGTGCTGGTGGCCGACCGGCTCTCGACCATGATGGTGGCGCTGACCGGCGTGATCGCCTTCGCCGCCTCGATCTACTCCACCTCGCGCTGGGACCGCGCGGGCGTGCACTTCCATCCGCTGCTGCAGCTGCAGCTCATGGGCCTGAACGGCGCCTTCCTCACCGGCGACCTGTTCAACCTGTTCGTGTTCTTCGAGGTCATGCTGGCCGCCTCCTACGGCCTGCTGCTGCACGGCTCGGGCCGGCTGCGGGTGCAGGCCGGGCTGCACTACATCGCGATCAACCTCGCCGCTTCCTCGCTGTTCCTGATCGGCGCGGCCATGCTGTATGGCGCCACCGGCACGCTCAACATGGCCGACCTGGGGCTGCGCATCGCCCAGCTCGCGCCCGGCGACCGCGGCCTGGTGCATGCGGCCGCGGCCATTCTGTTCACCGCCTTCTTCGCCAAGGCCGGGGCCTGGCCGCTCAACTTCTGGCTGGTGCCGGCCTACAGCGCGGCGGTGTCGCCGGTGGGCGCGGTGTTCGCGCTGCTCACCAAGCTCGGCGTCTACACCGTGCTGCGGCTGTGGACCGTGCTGTTCGCACCCGACACCGGCGCCTCGGCCGAGTTCGGCCAGGTGGTGCTGATCGGCGCCGGCCTCGCCACCCTGTTCGTCGCGGCCATCGGCATCGTCGGCACGCAGCGGCTGTCGAACCTCGCGGGCTTCAGCGTACTGATCTCGGCCGGCACCTTGCTCACCGCGGTCGGGCTGGGCCAGCCCGATGTCTGGGCCGGCGCGCTGTTCTACCTGCTGAGCTCCACGCTCGCGGTGGCCGCCTTCTTCCTCTTGATCGACATGATCGAGCGCTGGCGCAACGCCGGCATGAGCGTGGCGCCGCACGAGGCCGCGGGCAATGCGCCCTTCCTGGCCGAGGACCTGCGCGCGCTCGACGACGTGAACCTCGACGACAACGCGCAGGCACTCTACGGCCGCGCCATCCCGGCCGGCGTGGCCTTCCTCGGCCTGAGCTTCATGATCTGCACGCTGCTGCTCACGGGCCTGCCGCCGCTGTCGGGCTTCGTCGGCAAGTTCGCGATGCTCTCGGGGCTGATGGGCAGCGCCAGCGCGCTCACCGCCGCCGACTGGACCTTCCTCGTGCTGCTGATCGCCTCGGGCTTCCTCGCGCTGATCGCGCTGACGCGCACCGGCATCCGCCATTTCTGGACCCAGCCGCATGCCAACCTGCCCTCGCTGCCCGCGCTCGAGGTACTGCCGGTGGCCGGGCTGATCGCGGCCTGCATCGCGCTCACCGTCTGGTCCGAGCCGGTGCTGCGCCACGCGATGGCCACCGCCGAGGGCCTGCGCACGCCGAGCGCCTACCGCGAAGCGGTGATGGGCGCGCGGCAGGTGCCGAACCCGGTGCCCGCTGCTGCCAAGGGCGATACGAAGGCCGGCACGCCATGAAGCGCCTGATCCCCTCCCCGCCGCTGTCGGTCGCGCTGCTCGTCGTCTGGCTGCTGCTCAACCAGTCGCTCGAGGCCAGCACCCTGGTGTCGGGCCTGCTGCTGGCCGTCGCCGTGCCGCTGCTGACCAAGGGCCTGCGGCCCGCCACCGTGCGCATGCGCCGGCCCGGCGTGGCGCTGCGGCTGGCCGGCGTCGTGCTCTACGACATGTCGCTGTCGGTGTTCGCGGTGGCGCGCGCGCTGCTCACGCGCCGCAGCGACCAGATCCATTCGAACTTCCTGCGCATACCGCTGGACCTGCGCGACCCCAACGGCCTCGCGGTGCTCGCGATGATCATGTGCCTCACGCCCGGCACCGCCTGGGGCGAGGTGGCCTTCGACCGCAGCACCCTGCTGATCCACGTCTTCGACCTCGACGACGAGGCGTCCTTCATCGCCCAGATCAAGAGCCGCTACGAACGTCCGCTGATGGAGATCTTCGAATCATGACGCCCATCCTCTTCTGGTCGCTCAAGTTCGCGCTGTTCCTGCTCGCGGTGGCGATGCTGTGCGCCGTCGCGCGCCTGCTGATCGGCCCCACCGCGCAGGACCGCGTGATGGCGCTCGACTGCCTCTACATCAACGGCATGTTGATGATGCTGGTGCTGGGCATCGTCTACGCGAGCGACGTGTACTTCGGCGCCGCGATGCTGATCGCGCTGTTCGGCTTCGTCAGTTCGACGGCGATGGCCAAATTCCTGCTGCGCGGGGAGGTGATCGAATGAGCGACTTCGTCGTGGGCCCGCTGCCGCTGTGGGCCGAGATCGCCACCGGCGTGTTCGCGGTGCTGGGCGCGGCCTTCGCGGCCATCGGCTCCTTCGGCCTGGTGCGGCTGCCAAGCTTCTTCCGCCGCATCCACGCGCCCACCCTGGGCGCCACCGGCGGCGTGTGGTCGATGATGGTCGCGACCATCGTCTACTTCTCGGTGCAGAGCCACAGCCTGTTCCTGCACGCGACCCTGATCGCGCTGTTCGTGGCGCTCACCACGCCCGTCACCACCATCTTCCTGATGCGCGCCGCGCTGTTCCGCGAACGGCAGAAGCACGGCGACGTGCCACCGCCCGCGCCCTCGGATCAGGGGCCGATCCCGCCCTACCAAGGCTGAAGGCCCGCGGCGCTCAGGGCGCCATGCGCACGCTCTTGTCGAGGAAGTCGTTGCTGAACAGCAGCGCGGGGTCGTAGGGCTTCTCGATGCCGATCAGCGACGAGACCAGCTCGTAGTCGGCCTTCACGCGCGCGCCGTCGAAGGCGCCGAGCGCCACCTTGGTGGTGGTGTCGTCGCGCATCAGCTGCTTGATGCGTTCCCACTGGTCGCGCTGGTTGTCGGGCGACAGGCCGCTCACGCTCGCGGTCAGCGCCTGCAGGCAGGGCGCGAAGTCCTTCACGCAGGCCTCGTAGGCGCGCTGCGTGACGGCGACGAACTTCTTCACCTGCTCGGGCTTCTTCGCGAGGTAGGCGCCGTTGACGATCAGCGAGTTGCCGTAGACGTTCACGCCCGCGCCGCGCCAGGGCTGGAAGCCGAGGTCGTCGCCGAACTCGCGCACCTTGAGGTCGTGCTCGTTGTAGAAGTCGCTGATGATGTCGACCGACTTGCTCTTGAGCGCCGCCACCTTGGCCTGCGGGCTCACGTTGACGAAGCTCACGCTGGCCGGATCGAGCCCGGTCTTCTTGGCGAAGGCCGGCCACATCAGGCGCGCCGCATCGCCCGGCGGGTTGCCGATCTTGCGGCCCGCGAAGTCCTTCGGCCCCTGGATGCCCGAGGACTTGAGCCAGTAGAAGCCCTGCGGGCTGTTGGCGTAGATCACCATCAGCGCCTTCACGTCGGCGCCCTTGCCGCGCGCCTGAATGGTGGTCGGCAGGTCGGAGATGCCGAGCTCGCTGCCGCCCGTGCCCACGCGCTGCGCCGACACGGCCGAGCCCTTGCCGGCCTCGATGTTGAGGTCGATGCCGGCCTCCGAATACCAGCCCTTGGACTTCGCGTAGTAGAGCGGCGCATGGTCCGCCGTGGGCGTCCAGTTGAGCATCAGGCTCATGGAATCGGCGGCGAATGCCGCGGGGCCCTGCAGCGCGAGAACGGCGGCGGCGCCAGCCACCGACAACAGCTTTTTCATGCAGCTCACTCCAAAAGAAGGTACAAACAGATCCTGAAATTCATATTACCAACTGTTTGGTTGACAGGCAATCGAAGCCTTCCCGCCCTGGAGACAGAATCCGACCATGCCTTCCGCCACCTCCCGCAAATCCGCCACCGCACCCGCCGCCACACCGGCGGCCGCAGCCCCCGTCGCCACGCGCCGCGAGCGCGACCCCGTCGCCGCCAAGCAGGCGCTGATCGCCGCCGCGGTCGCCGAGTTCGCGACCAAGGGCTTCGCGGGCGCGCGCGTCGACGAGATCGCCTCCGCCGCGGGCGTGAACAAGCAGCTCGTCTACCACTACTTCGAGAGCAAGCAGGGGCTGTACCTGGTGGCGCTCGAATCGGTCTATGCCGAGATCCGCGAGAAGGAACAGAAGCTGGAGCTCGGCGCGCTCGAGCCGCGCGAGGCGATGGCCCAGCTGGTGGCCTTCTCCTTCGACTACCTGGCCGAGCACCCCGAGTTCATCGCCATGCTGGCCGACGAGAACCGCAACCGCGGCGAGCACCTGCACGAGTCGGAACGGCTGCAGAAGATGCACTCGCCCTTCATCGAGATGCTCGAGGCCACGCTCGAGCGCGGCGTGGCCGCGGGCGTGTTCCGCGCCGACTTCGACGCGATCAATCTCTACATCTCGATCGCCGGCATCTCCTACTTCTTCTTCTCGAACAACCACACGCTGTCGGCCATCTTCGGCACGCCGCTCGACGCGCGCGGCGCGCTGCTCAAGCGCCGCCGCCACGTGATCGAGTTCGCGCTCAACGCGCTGCGGCCCTGAGCGCCCGCGGCCCTCGCGCCGCTTTTTATCAACTAGTTGGTTGACTCGCTCGGCCAGCCTGCCTATGATCCGCCGCATTGTTTCCTTCCACAGGAATTGAGATGACGGCATCCGACGGCGCCTCCCCGCCCACCGCAAGCTCCGCGCCGCTGTCCGGCGAACGCCCCGCCTGGCAGCGCTGGGCCGTGGTGGTCGCGGTGCACGTCGCGGCCGTGCTGCTGTGGGAGTTCGCGGTGCGCGCCTTCCAGATCCAGCCTTTCGTGCTGCCGGCGCCGTCGAAGGTGCTCGCCACCCTGGCCAATCCGCAGCACGCCTGGCTCATGAACACCGGCGTGACCGCGCTCGAGGTGTTCGGCGGCTACGTGCTGGGCCTGGTGCTCGGCATCCTCTGCGCGCTGCTGTTCGTCACCAGCCGGCGGCTGATGCTGGTGGCCTTCCCGCTGCTGGTCACGCTCAACATGATCCCGAAGGTGGCGATGGGCCCGCTGGTGATCGTGTGGTTCAGCTACGGCATCGGGCCGAACATCCTGATCACCTTCAGCCTGTGCTTCTTCCCGATCCTGCTGACCACGATCCGCGGCCTCAACGAGACCGAGCCCGAACTGCTCGACCTGGTGCGCGCGCTCAAGGGCTCGCGCTGGCAGCTGTTCCGCTACATCCAGCTGCCGGGCTCGCTGCCCTACGTGTTCTCGGGCATGAAGGTCGCCACCATCCTCGCGGTCGCGGGTGCGGTGGTGGGCGAGTTCATCGCGTCGGAGCGCGGCCTGGGCTACCTGATGATCCAGGTGCAGGCCTCGCTCGACACCCCCGCGGTCTTCATGGCCGTGCTCCTCATCACCGGCCTAGGCGTGCTGCTCTACCTGCTGGTGCTGCTGCTGGAGCGCCTCTTCATCACCCAGGACGCCCGAATCCAATGAACAACACCACGCCCGTGCTCGACGACCTCCCCTTCCCCGAACGCTTCGACACCGAGGCCGCGCTCGAGGACTACCTCGCCACGCCCTCGCGCGACCTGCTGCGCGACATGGCGCGCATCGACGGCGACCTGATGGTGCTCGGCGTCGGCGGCAAGATGGGCCCGACGCTCGCGCGGCTGGCGAAGAACGCGATGCCGGGCCGGCGCGTGATCGCGGTGGCACGCTTCAGCGAGGCCGGCGTGCGCGAGGCGCTCGAGGCGCACGGCATCGAGACCCTGGCCTGCGACCTGCTCGACGCCGAGGCGATCGCGAAGCTGCCGCGCACGCCCAACGTGGTCTTCATGGCCGGGCGCAAGTTCGGCGCCGATGCCGACAACCCGCTGACCTGGGCCATGAACGCGCACGTGCCGGCGCTCGTGGCGCAGCACTTCCGCGGCTCGCGCATCGTGGCCTTCTCCACCGCCTGCGTCTATCCCTTCGTGCCGGTGATCGGCCAGGGCGCGCACGAGCGCGAGGCGCCCAATCCGCCCGGCGAATACGCCAACTCCTGCGTGGGCCGCGAGCGCATGTTCGAGTACTTCTCGCAGCGCCACGGCACGCCGGGCCGGCTGTTCCGCCTAAGCTACGCCATCGACCTGCGCTACGGCGTGCTGGCCGACGTGGCCGGCAAGGTCTGGCGCGGCGAGCCGGTGGACGTGACCATGGGCCACGTCAACGTGATCTGGCAGGGCGACGCCAACGCGCAGGCGCTGCGCTGCCTCGCGGCCGCGACGGTGCCGACCTCGCCGCTCAACGTGAGCGGCCCCGAGACCACCTCGATCCGCTGGCTGGCCGAGGAGTTCGGCCGCCGCTTCGGCAAGCCGGTGCAGATCGCGGGCAGCGAGGCGCCCACCGCCTGGCTCATGAACACCGGCGAGGCCGAGCGCCTGTTCGGCTATCCGCGCGTGCCGCTGTCGCAGCTCGTGGGCTGGGTCGCCGACTGGATCGCGCGCGAGCAGCGCCAGTACGGCAAGCCGACCAAGTTCGAATCGCGCGACGGCAAGTACTGAAGGAAGACACCGTGCCCGCCACCACCCTCGTCGAAACGCTGGACGCGCTCTCGCCGCGCGACCTGCCGCAGCTGGACGCGCTGGTCGCGGCCAGCGGCTGGAACCAGCTCGCGGCGGACTGGCGGCTGTTCGAGCGGCTCGGCAGCGTGCACGCGATACGCGACGGTGAAGGAGCGATCGTCGCGAGCGGCGCGGTGCTGCCGCTCGAGCGCGCGGCCGACGCGCCGCGCGGCCAGCCCGGTGCCGCCTGGATCAGCATGATCCTCGTGACCCCCGCCGCGCGCGGACAGGGCCTGGGCCGCGCGGTGTTCGCGCACTGCCTCGAGCGCGTGCGCGCGCAGGGCCTCGTCGCGATGCTCGATGCCACGCCGCAGGGCGAACCGCTCTATGCGAGCTTCGGTTTCGCGCCGCTGTGGCGGCTCACGCGCTGGCGCCGCGAGGCGCTCGCGCATGCGGCCGATCCCGCGCCGGTCGACCGGCCCGATGCCGCACCGCTTGCCGCGCTCGACACCGAGGCCCTGGGCCTCGCCCGCCCCCAGGTGCTCGCCGACCTGCTCGCGCGCCCGGGCAGCCGCTGCGTGCGCGATGGCCTGGCCTTCGCCGTCGTGCGCGAGGGCCGCGTCGCCCATCACATCGGCCCGCTGCTCGCGGCCGACGAAGCCCATGCCCGCGCGCTGCTGCCGCGCGCGCTCGCCGGTATCGCCGGCCCGGTGCTGATCGACGTGCCCGACGGCCGCGCACAGCTCGCGCAGGCACTGCGCGCGGCCGGCTTCGAACCCCAGCGCGGCTTCGCGCGCATGGCGCTGCCGCCCGCGGGCGTGGCGGCGCCAGCCGGTCATCCCTCGTTCATCCACGCCATTGCCGGCCCCGAGTTCGGCTGAGGACTTCGCACATGCCACTGAACCGCTCCGACCTGCCCGCCGACGTGCTCGCGCTGCTCGCCAAGGGCACCGTGATCCCTGCCCATCCGCTCGCGCTCGACGCCGAACGCCGCTTCGACCGCCGGCGCCAGCGCGCGCTCACGCGCTACTACGTCGATGCCGGCGCGGGCGGGCTCGCGGTCGGCGTGCACACCACGCAGTTCGCGATCCGCGAGCGCGGCCTCTATGCCGAGGTGCTCGAGGCCGCAATGACCGACCGCCTGGCCTGGAGCGACCGGCCGATGGCGATGATCGCCGGCCTCTGCGGCCCGACCGCGCAAGCGAGCGCCGAGGCCCGCACCGCCGTCTCGCTCGGCTACCACGCGGGCCTGCTGAGCCTGGCCGCGCTGGCCGGCGCCTCGGAAGACGCGCTGATCGCCCACTGCGAGGCGGTCGCGCAAGAGATCCCGCTGATCGGCTTCTACCTGCAGACCGTGGTCGGCGGCCCGGTGCTGTCGAGCGACTTCTGGCGCCGCTTCGCCTCGATCCCGAACGTGCTCGCGATCAAGGTCGCGCCCTTCAACCGCTACCGCACCATCGACGTGGTGCGCGGCGTGGTCGAGGCGCGCGCCGAGGAGCGCGTGTTCCTCTACACCGGCAACGACGACCACATCGTGCTCGACCTCGCCCTGCCCTTCGCGGCCATGCGCGACGGCGCGCCGGTGCAGGTGCGCTTTCGCGGCGGGCTGCTGGGCCACTGGTCGGTGTGGACCGCGGGCGCGGTGCAGCTGCTCGCGCGCATCCAGGCCGAGCTGGCGGCCGGCCACGGCACGCTGGGCCCCGAGCTGCTCGCGCTCGATGCGCGCGTGACCGACTGCAACGCCGCCTTCTTCGACGTGGCGAACAATTTCCACGGCTGCATCGCGGGCTGCCACGAGGTGCTGCGGCGCCAGGGCCTGCTCGAGGGCATCTGGTGCCTCGACCCGGCCGAGGGCCTGGGCGCGGGCCAGTCGGCCGAGATCGACCGCGTGTACGCCGCGCACGGCGACCTCGCCGACGATGCCTTCGTGCGCGACAACCTCGCACGGTGGCTCGCATGACCCAGGCCCCCGTTCGCGCGCAGGCCCGCACTGAGGCAGAGCTGCCGCTGATCCGCATGCGCGGCCTGCGCAAGGTCTATCGCCGCCGCGACCAGGAATTCCTCGCGGTCTCCGACGTCACGATGGACATCCATGCGGGCGACATGGTGTCGCTGGTCGGCCCCTCGGGCTGCGGCAAGTCGACGCTGCTGAAGATCCTCGCGGGCCTGCACGGCCACGACGGCGGCACGCTGGAGATCGGCGGCGGCCAGGCCTTCGAGCCGGGCCGCGACGTGGGCATGGTGTTCCAGCAGCCGCTGCTGCTGAAGTGGCGCACCATCCTCGAGAACGTGCTGCTGCCGGCCGACATCCTCGGCCTCGACCGCAAGGCCGCCACGCAACGCGCGCACGAGCTGCTCGAGATGGTCGGCCTCGCGGGCTTCGCCGACAAGCGGCCCTACGAACTCTCGGGCGGCATGCAGCAGCGCGCCGCGATCGCGCGCGCGCTGATCCACGAACCCAAGCTGGTGCTGATGGACGAGCCCTTCGGCGCGCTCGATGCGCTCACGCGCGAGAAGATGAACCTCGAGATGCTGCGGATCTGGGAGCGCAGCCGCACCACCTTCGTGGTGGTCACGCACAGCATCCAGGAGGCGGTGTTCCTCGGCTCGCACTGCGCGGTGCTCACCGCGGGGCCGGCGCGCATGGCCGACTTCTTTCCGATCGAGCTGCCCGCGCCGCGCACGCTGCACATCAAGACCAGCGCCGAGTTCGGCCTCTACGTGCGGCGCATCTACGACCTGCTCGGCGTCGAATAGACCCCTGCGGCTCAGGCCGGCAGCAGCCGTTCCTTGGCGCGCGCCACTTCCATTTCGCGCGGCAGCGGCACGGCGTTCTTCACCGCGAGAATTTCCGCCATCACGCTGACCGCGATCTCGGGCGGCGTCTTGCTGCCGATGTAGATGCCGATCGGCCCGCGCAGCCGCGCCAGCGATTCGGTGGTCTGGTCGAAGTGCTCGATCATGCGGTCGCGCCGCGCGTCGGCATTGCGGCGCGAACCGATGGCGCCGACGTAGAAGGCGTCGCTCTGCAGCGCCTCGAGCAGCGCGAGGTCGTCGAGCTTGGGGTCGTGCGTGAGCGCCACCACGCAGCTGCGGCGGTCGGGCCGGAAGGCCAGCACCGCGTCGTCGGGCATCTCGGTGGTGATCTGCACGCCCGGCAGCGACCAGGCGGTGCGGTACTCGGCGCGCGGATCGCACAGCGTGACCGCGAAGCCGCTGAACTTGGCCATGGTCGCGAGGTATTCGGCGAGCTGGCCGGCGCCGATCAGCAGCATGCGGTACTCGGGGCCGAAGGTGTTGGCGAGCTCGGTGTCGTTCACCGTGAGTTCGTCGGGCGCCTTGGCCTCCTCGAGCCGCACCACGCCCGTGGCCAGCTCGACGGTGCGCCGCATCAGCCGGCCCTGCTCGAGCTGCGACACCAGCGTGTCGAGCGCCCCCGCGTCGGGCGCGTACTCGAGCAGCAGCTCGAGCGTGCCGCCGCAGGGCAGGCCGAAGCGGTGCGCCTCGTCGGCCGTGATGCCGTACTTCACCAGCGCGGGCGGCGCGCCCAGCGGCACCTCCTCGGCTTGGCCGTGGGCGTGGCTGTAGCGCGCGATCAGGTCGTCCTCGATGCAGCCGCCCGAGACCGAGCCGACCACCGCGCCGTCCTCGGCCAGCGCCATGATCGAGCCCACGGGCCGCGGCGACGAGCCCCAGGTGCGCACCACCGTGGTCAGCAGCGCGCGCTTGCCGGCGCGCCGCCAGTCGCGCAGCGTGCGCAGCACCATCACGTCGAGGTTTTCCATCGCGTCTTCTTTCGTGGGAGCCGGAGCCTGGCGGCGGTCTCAGCCGCCGCTGGAGTCGCCGCCCGTGCCGGGCTCGGCGTCCTTGTCCGATTTCTTGCCGAGGCCGATCTTCTTCATGAAGCCGGCCACCGCGCCGGTCTTCTCGGCCGGCGCTTCCGCATTCTCGGACGCGGCGGCCGGCGGCGGGCCGTAGCGGCTTTGCATTTCGGCTTCGAAGCGCTTGAAGAAATCGTCGGCCGTGGACTTGGCCGCGCCGTCGATCAGGCGCTGGCCGAGCTGGGCGATCTTGCCGCCGACCTGGGCCTGCACGGTGTAGTCGAGCTCGCAGCCGACCGGGGCGGCGGCGGGCGCGCTTTCCGCGCCCTCGGCCACGGGGGCGTCCACGGGCGCCGCCGCCGGCGCGGCATCGGCCAGCGGCCGCAAGGTCACGCTCGACGCGCCCTTGGCGAAGCCGGCCACGCCGCCCTGCCCTTCGAAGGTGAGCTTGTAGCCGTCGGGCGCGACGATGTCCGAGAGCATCACCTTGCCGCTGAACTTGGCCGACACCGGGCCGATCTTGACCGCGAGGCCCACGCTGTAGGTGTTCTCGCCGGTCAGCTCGAACTTGTCGCAGCCGGGAATGCACTTCTTGAGCGTTTCCGGGTCGTTGAGCGCCTCCCAGGCCTGCTGCTGGGTGATGGCGAGCCGGCGGTTACCGAGCATTTCCATGGTGGTCTTTCCTTCTTGTGATCCTGTCCCGTCGCGGCCGGGAGAACGCTAGCGTCCCGACCGCATCAGCGCCGCGAGACTCGCGGCCAGCTGTTCGAGTGCGCTGAGATTGTGAACCGCGAGCATCGCGTCCGCATGGCGGTGCAGGACGCCGGCCCCACGCGCCAAAGGGGCGTAGCCCTCGAAGCGCAGCAGCGGGTTGAGCCACAGCAGCCGGCGCGAATGGCGTTTCAGCCACTGCAACTCCTGCGCGAGCTGGGCCGGCTCGCCGGTGTCGAGCCCGTCGCTGATCACCAGCACCAGCGTGCGGCGGCCGGTCAGCCGGCGCGCGTGGCGCTGGCGCAGCTCGGCCAGCGAGCTGCCGAGCCGCGTGCCACCCGCGAAATCGTCGATCGCGAGGCTGGCCGCGCCAAGCATGTCGTCGGTGTCGGCCAGCCGGAAGGCCGGCGTGAGGTCGGTCAGCCCGGTACCGAAGGCGAACACGTCGCGCCGACCCGCGCGCCGCGTGGCCGCGTGCAGGAAGGCCAGCAGCAGCCGCGCATAGCGCTCCATCGAGCCCGAGACGTCGACCAGCACCAAGAGCGGCAGCGGCTGTTCGCGCCGCGCCAGCCGCGGCAGCCGCAGCATCTCGCCGCCGGTGCGCGCCGCCTCGTGCAGCACGCCGGGCCAGTGCATGCGCGCATGGCGGCCGCTCTCGCCGGCCGGGCGCAGGCGCCGCGTCGGCAGCCGCGGCACCGGCAGCGAGATGTCGCGCGCGAGCCGCTCGACCAGCCGGTACTCGGCCGCGCCCAGCGCGTTGAAGTCGGCATGGTGCAGCCGCTGGCGATCGCTCGCGGTCATGGCGGCGTCGAACTCGACCTCCTTGTCGGGCAGCGCGGCCAACGCCGGCTTGTGCGGATCGCGCGGCGCGGCCAGCGCCTCGCGCACGCGCGGCCGGCGCTTCGACGGCTCGGCCTTGCCCTCGGCGCTCGGCAGCATCTGCGCGAGCAGCTTGTTGGCGAGCTCGGGGTCGCGGAACCAGGCGTCGAACAGCTCGCGGAACACCAGCCGGTCCTGCTCGCGGCTGACCATCACGGCCTCGAGCGCGGCGCTCAGGTCGAGCCTGCGCTCCACGCCGACCAGCGTGGCGGCCTCCTCGGCCAGCGCGATGCGCGCGGCGTCGGTGCGCACGCCCGCGCGGCGCAGCGCCCGGCCGAAGGCGGCGATGTTGCCGGCCAGCTTGCCGGTGCGGGCGTCGCCTAGTTGCTGCATCGCGCCCTCATCTCACGCGCCGGCCTGCTCCGGTTCCGGCTTCAGCAGCTCGCTCGCCAGCTCGCGCGTCAGCGCCGCCACGTCGTCGCGCTGCTTGAACAGGATGCCGGCGGTGTCGGAGACCACCTCGGGATCGAGCTCGATCGTGTCGAGCGCGATCAGCGCGCGCGCCCACTCCACGCTCTCGGCAATGCCGGGCGCGCGCTGGAAGGCGTTGACGAAGGGCGCGCTGCGCAGGCGGGCCGCGAAGTTGGCCACCTGCGCCGACAGCTTCTCGCCCACGCCCGGCACCTGGGCACGCACGATGGCCAGTTCGCGTTCGCGCTCGGGATAGTCGAGCCAGTGGTAGAGGCAGCGCCGCTTCACGGCGTCGTTGAGTTCGCGCGTGCGGTTGCTCGTGAGGATGGTGACCGGTGCCACCTCGGCGCGGATGGTGCCGAGCTCGGGAATGCTGACCTGGTACTCGCCGAGGTACTCGAGCAGGAAGGCCTCGAAGGGCTCGTCGGCGCGATCGACCTCGTCGATCAGCAGCACCGCGCCCGGGGCCGGCGCCTGCAGCGCCTGCAGCAGCGGGCGACGGATCAGGTAGTGCGGCTGGTAGACCTCGGCCTCGACGTCGCGCACCGCGCCCGAGGCCTCGACCGCGCGCATGTGCAGCAGCTGCGCCGCGTAGTTCCACTCGTAGAGCGCCTCGCGCTGCTCGAGGCCGTCGTAGCACTGCAGCCGCAGCAGCTCGCGCTGCAGCGCCTTGGCCAGCGCCTTCGCGAGCTCGGTCTTGCCCACGCCGGGCTCGCCCTCGAGCAGCAGCGGGCGCTGCAGCTTCAGCGCGAGGAACACGGCGGTCGCGAGCCGGCGGTCGGCGTAGTAGCCGGCGCGCAGCAGGCCGTCGGTGAGGGAGTCGATGGTCTCGAAGGTCATGGCCTAGGGTAATGCACGGCCGGCGCCGCGGACATCGCAACGCAAGAAGGACGCGAAAGCCGCGCGAAGGCGTGCTTCGCGCCGCTCTCGCGATCGGTCAACCCGTCCGCGTCAGCCCAGCGCCTTCGTCACCGCGCGCTGCGTCAGCACGTTGATCAGGTTGGCGCGGTAGGCCGCCGTGGCGTGCAGGTCGGTGTTGAGCTCGCTGGCGTCGATCTTCACGCCGGCCGCGGCGGCGGCGGTGAAGCTCTTGTTGAGCGCATCCTCGAGCCCCGCGTGCCGGAACACGCCGTTGCCCGCGCCGGTGATGGCCACGCGCACGCCGCTGTCGTACTGCGCGAGGAACACGCCGACCAGCGGGAAATGCGAGGCCTTCTGGCGCAGCTTCTCGTAGACCGCGCGCTTCGGGATCGGGAAGCGGATCGCGGTGATCAGCTCTCCGTCCTCGAGCGCGGTGGTGAACAGGCCCTGGAAGAAGTCGTCGGCCGCGATCTCGCGCTTCGTGGTGACCACGGTCGCGCCCGTTGCCAGCACCGCGCTCGGATAGCAGGCGGCCGGATCGTTGTTGGCCACCGAGCCGCCGATGGTGCCCATCGCCCGCACCTGCCGGTCGCCGATGCGCGAGGCCAGGTCGGCCAGCGCCGGGAAAGCGGCCTTCACCTCGGCGTTGTTGGCCACGTCGAGGTGGCGCGACATGGCACCGATGACGATGGCATCGCCATCCTTCCTGATGCCGGTGAGTTCCTTGATGCCGCCGAGGTCGACGAGCTGTTCGGGCGCCGACAGGCGCAGCTTCATCGAGGCCAGCAGGGTCTGGCCGCCCGCCAGGGGCTTGCCGCCGGCTTCTGCCAGCTTGACGGCGTCGGCCAGGGCCGCGGGCCGTTCGAACGTGAAGGCGTACATGGGGTGGTTCCTTCTTTATTTGTATGTGGGGTTGGTCAAACGGCCGGACGGCCCTGCGTGCTGGCGGCCAGCGCGGGCTGCTGCGCCACCGGGTCGCTGGCGGCGCTGCCGCTGCCCTTCTGCATCGCTTCCCAGACGCGGCTCGACGAGGCCGGCATGTCGAAGTCCTTCACGCCCAGCGGCGCCAGCGCATCGAGCACGGCGTTGATGACCGCCGGCGGCGAGCCGATCGCGCCCGCCTCGCCGCAGCCCTTGGTGCCCAGCGGGTTGTGGGTGCAGGGCGTGCAGACGGTGTCGAGCTTGAACTGCGGGAACTCGGCGGCGCGCGGCATGGCGTAGTCCATGAAGCTGCCGGTGAGCAGCTGGCCGGTCTCGTTGTCGTAGACGCAGTTCTCGAGCAGCGCCTGGCCGATGCCCTGCACCAGCCCGCCGTGCACCTGGCCCTCGACGATCATCGGATTGATGATGGTGCCGAAGTCGTCGACCGCGGTGAAGCGGTCCACGCGCACCTCGCCGGTCTGCCGGTCGATCTCGACCTCGCAGATGTAGGTGCCGCCCGGGAAGGTGAAGTTGGTCGGGTCGTAGAAGGCGGTTTCGTTGAGACCCGGCTCGAGCTTGTCGAGCGGATAGTTGTGCGGCACGTAGGCCGTCAGCGCCACCTGGCCGAACGGGATCTTCTTGTCGGTGCCCTTGACCGTGAACTCGCCGTTGGCGAACTCGATGTCGGCGTCGCTCGCCTCCATCAGGTGGGCCGCGATCTTCTTGGCCTTGGCCTCGATCTTGTCGAGTGCCTTCATGATGGCCGCGCCGCCGACCGAGATCGAGCGCGAGCCGTAGGTGCCCATGCCGAAGGGCACGCGGCCGGTGTCGCCGTGCACCACGTCGACCGCCTCGACCGCGATGCCCAGGCGCGCCGCCACCACCTGCGCGAAGGTGGTCTCGTGGCCCTGGCCATGGCTGTGCGAGCCGGTGAACACGGTCACGCTGCCGGTCGGATGGACGCGGATCTCGCCGCACTCGAACAGGCCCGCGCGCGCGCCGAGCGCGCCCGCGATGTTCGACGGCGCGATGCCGCAGGCCTCGATGTAGCTCGAGTAGCCGATGCCGCGCAGCTTGCCGGCCGCCTCGCTGGCCGACTTGCGCTGGGCATAGCCCTCGACCTCGGCCAGCTTGCGCGCCTTGTCCATGCAGGCATGGAAGTCGCCGGTGTCGTACTGCAGCGCCACCGGCGTCTGGTACGGGAAGGCGGTGATGAAGTTGCGCTGGCGGATCTCGTCCTGACCCAGGTTCATCTCCCAGGCGCAACGCGAGACCAGCCGCTCGAGCAGGTAGGTGGCCTCGGGCCGGCCGGCACCGCGGTAGGCGTCGACCGGTGCCGTGTTGGTGAACCAGGCATCGACCTCGACGTAGATCTGCGGCGTGGTGTACTGGCCCGCGAGCAAGGTGGCGTAGAGGATGGTCGGCACCGCGGTCGAGAAGGTCGACAGGTAGGCGCCGAGGTTGGCGTCGGTGTGCACGCGCATCGCGAGGAACTTGCCTTGACTGTCCATCGCCATCTCGGCATGGCTCACGTGGTCGCGGCCGTGCGCGTCCGACAGGAAGCATTCCGAGCGCTCGGCAGTCCACTTGATGTTGCGGTTGAGCTGCTTGGCGGCCCAGGTCAGGCACACGTCCTCGGCGTAGAGGAAGATCTTCGAGCCGAAGCCGCCGCCCACGTCGGGCGCGATCACGCGCACCTTGTGCTCGGGCAGGCCCAGCACGAAGGCCGTCATCAGCAGCCGCTCGACGTGCGGGTTCTGGTTCGAGACGTAGAGCGTGTAGTCGTCGGTGCCGCGGCTGTAGCTGCCGATGGCCACGCGCGGCTCGATCGGGTTGGGGATCAGCCGGTTGTTGACCAGGTCGAGCTTGGTGACGTGCGCGGCGCCCGCGAAGGCGGCATCGACCGCCGCCTTGTCGCCCAGCGCCCACTTGTAGCACTGGTTGTCGGGCGCCTCGTCGTGGATCGTGACGCCGCCGGCCTTCTTCGCCGCGTCGGCCACGCCGACCAGCGCGGGCAGCACCTCGTACTCGACCACCACGGCCTCGGCGGCGTTCTTCGCCTGCTCGACCGTCTCGGCCACCACCATCGCGACGTGGTCGCCGACATAGCGCACCTTGTTGATCGCGAGGATCGGGTGCATCGGCTCCTTCATCGGCGTGCCGTCGGGGTTGTTGATCAGCCAGCCGCAGGGCAGCCCGCCCATCTTGCCCTCGATGTCCTTGCCGCTGAAGATGCCGACCACGCCGGGCATCGTGAGCGCGTCGGCGATGTCGACCGAGACGACACGCGCATGCGCGTGCGGAGAACGGACGAACACCGCGTGCGACTGGTTGGCCAGCGTGATGTCGTCGGTGTAGTTGCCCGCACCGGTCAGGAACCGGTAGTCTTCCTTGCGCCGGAGCGCGTCGCCGATGTGCGGCAGATTCGCGAAGTCGGAGGCACCCATGTCGTGCTCCTCAGGCCGCGGCCGTGGCCTGGACCGGAACCGGGTTGCCCGAGGCCATGGCCTCGCCGCCCATCACCACGGCCTTGACGATGTTCTGGTAGCCGGTGCAGCGGCACAGGTTGCCGTCGAGCAGCTCGCGGATCTCGGATTCGCTCGACTTCGGGTGGTGGGTGCAAAGGTCGATGGCACTCATGACCATCCCCGGCGTACAGAAGCCGCATTGCAGGCCGTGGCATTCCTTGAACGCGGCCTGCATCGGGTGCATGGTGCCGTCGGGCTGGGCCACGCCTTCGATGGTGGTGATTTCGGCGCCGGCCACCTGGGCCGCCAGGATGTTGCACGACTTGACGGCCCGGCCGTCGACGTGGACGGTGCAGGCGCCGCACTGGGCGGTGTCGCAGCCGACGTGGGTGCCGGTGAGGTGGAGGTGCTCGCGGATCGCGTGCACGAGGAGGGTGTTGGGTGGCGCGTCGACGGTGACCGAGCGGCCGTTGACCTTGAGGGCTACCTGCATGTGGCTGTCTCCGTGAAGGGTGATGGCTGACAGGCCCGCACCTCGCAGCGGCATGGGCGGGCCCCGAGGGCATCTTGGATGCCGACCCCCTGCACTATCCTAGGCAAAACCCTCGACGCTTGCGCCGGGGGCCTGAAATTCTCAAAATGAAACAGCTTGCCGTTCGGCAGGTCCACAAAACGGGCGCCCCACGCGCCCCCGCAAACAGATGCTCGCTTCCAACGCCCTGCCGACACCCGAGCGCTCGCTGGCCATCGCCCAGGCCCGGCAGGCCCTGATCCATGGCGATGCCGTCGATCTGCGCGCCCCGCCCGGCAGCCGCATCGAACCCTGGATCGCCCGCTCCTGGCAGCGCTGCATCGAGGCCGGCCAGCAGCCGCAGCAGCGCGTGAGCTTCGAGCCGGTGGGCCGCAGCGCCCAGCGCGCGGTGGCGGAACGCAACCGCGCCCTGGTGTCGGCCGCGCGTCCGGTGATCGAACGCTTGTCGCGCGCCATCGCCGACACCCGCTATTTCGCCGTGCTGACCGATGCCGAGGGCATCGTGGTCGACGTGGGCCTGCTGCCCGACGGCACCGACGACGCCAGCCGCTATGCGCGCAACATCGCGCGCATCGGCGTCGACCTGTCGGAACGCGCGATCGGCACCAGCGCGATCGGCACCGCGCTGGCCGAGCAGGAATCGGTCTGGCTGCACGGCGGCGAGCATTTCTTCGACGACACCAGCGTCTACAGCTGCGCCGGCGCGCCGCTGTTCGGTCCCCAGGGCGACTGCATCGGCATGCTCGACCTGACCGGCGTGCAGGTGGCCGAGCGGCCCGAGCTGCGCCACCTCGCGACCCTGTCGGCGCGCAGCATCGAGAACGCGCTGGTGCTGCGCTCGCCCTGCGAGATGCTGCTGCGCCTGGCCTGGCCCGGCTGCCCCACCAGCGAGGCGGCCGAGGGCCTGCTGTGCATCGACGGCGGCGGCAACGTCACGGGCGCCAATGCTGCGGCGCGGCAAATGCTGCACCAGCCGCTGGCGCGCAGCCAGGGCAGCCTGCATTGCAACGACCTGTTCGCGCTGCCGCTCGACATGCTGTTCGATGCCGCGCGGCGCGGCGATGCGGTGCTCGAGGTGCCGCTGTGGTCGGGCCTGCGGGTGCAGGTGCGGCCCCAGCGCGGCGACGGCAGCCGTGCCAGTGCCGCCGCGCCCGAGGCCCGCCCGCGGCTGCGCGACGTGGAAACCGCGCTGATCCGCAAGGCCGTGGCCGATGCCCGCGGCAACGTGGCCGAGGCGGCACGCGCGCTGGGCATCAGCCGCGCCACGGTCTACCGCAAGCTCTGGCGCGGCCGCGGCACCGGCACCACGGACTGACTCAGGCGCCGACCGGCACCTTGTCGAGAAAGCCGGTCACCGAGCGCAGCTTGCCCGCGTCCAGCCGCACGAAGTCGGTACCCTGGATCAGGTCCTCGGCGCCGCTCGGCCCGAGCGTCCAAGAGAAGCGCACGTGGTCGCCGTGCGCGTCGGCCTTGCCCAGCAGGTTGAAGCGGAAGCCCGGGTAGCGCTGGTGCACGGCGCCGACCAGCGCGCTGATCTGCGCATGGCCGCTGCCCTGCATGATCGGGTCGACGTACTGCGCGTCGGCCGACCAGCCGGCTTCGAGCAGCGCGGCGCGGCGCGCGGGATCGGTCTCGTTCCAGACGGCGATATAGCCTTGGGCGATGGCAACGGGGTCGTGGGCGGCGGTGTTCATGGTGACGATTCCTTCGGTGGATGCCCGCGACGTTGCGGGGTGAAGGAATGGTCGTTTCAGCGGCGCTTCGGGTCCATGACGCGGGAGGTCATGAAAGCCTTCAGATCGGGTCGAGCGGAAACACCGGCCGCCGCACCTTGCCGAACGGGAACAGCCCGTAGTCCGAACTGGTCACGCCACGGCTGTCGCACTCCACCAGCGCGGCCGCGAGCGGCTCGAACACCGGCCGGCAGTACATGCGCGACTTCAGCAGCAGGAAGCGCTCCTGGCGCGGATCGAGTCCCGTGCATGCGAACACGCCGATGTCCCACGGCTCCTGCGTGCGCTCGGTGACCACGATGCGCGCGGCGCCGATGTCGAACAGCACGGTGCGGCCCATGCTGGCGCGCTGGCCGGTGTAGGTCGGGCCGGTGATGACGTACTCGCCATCGCAGATGCTGCGCACCGTGCCCGTGAGCCGCACCGGAGCGTTCTCGCGGCCGATGCCGGCCAGCGAGACCTTGTTGCCCAGCGCCACCGTCACGCGCGCGCCCTCGCCCGCCGCGATCAGTTCGGCCACCGCCTCGGGATCGCACAGCGGCCCGACGCCGATGCCCTCGAGCCCCTGGGCCAACGCTTCCTGCAGCACGTCCATGGTGTCGCAGCTGCCGCCCGACATGCAGTTGTCGCCGTGGTCGAGCAGCAGCACCGGCCGTTCGGCGCCTGCGGCCAGCTGCTTCGCGCGCGCGATCGAGTCGGCCAGCGGCTCGCTGTCGTAGACGAAGGCCTCGCGCTCGCGCCACATCTGCGCCGCGATGCGATCGGCCGTGGCCTGCGCGCGCTCGCCCGACTGCGCGTCGACCACGATCACGCTCATGCACGGCGCCTCGATGTCCGACAGCGAGAAGCCCGCGAGGATCGACACCGCGAGCGACTCGCCCGAGGCCTCGGCCGCGCGCGCGGCATCGATCGCGCGCTGCATCGCGCCGGTGTAGGAGGCGCTGCGCAGCGTGTGGGCCATCAGCGGCAGCGAATGCCAGCGCATCGCGGGCCGCCCGCGCCCCGCGAGCAGGTCGAACAGCAGCCGGCCCGCGTGTTCGCCGGTCTCGTACATGTCGACGTGCGGATAGGTCTTGAAGCCCACGATCACGTCGGCGTTCTCCACCATCGCGGGCGTGACGTTGGCATGCAGGTCGAGCGCCACGCCGATCGGCACGCCGGGTGCGGCCGCGCGCAGCCGCAGCAGCAGGTCGCCCTCGCCGTCCGCGCTGTTGTGGGCCACCATCGCGCCATGCAGGTCGAGCAGGATCGCGTCGCAGCCCGGCGCCGCGTCGACGATGCGTTGCGTGAGCGCGTCGTAGGCGCTCGCATCGACCGGCCCGCTCGGGTTGGCCGAGGCCGACACCGGCGTGACCAGCTCCGCGCCGGCCGCCTCGGCCAGGTCGATGAAGGCCGACATCGCGGTGCGCATGCCCTTGTTGTCGCGGTACGCCTGCGCGCCGAAGGTCGGGCCGTCGGGCCCGAAGGCCGCGAGCGGCGTGGGCACGGGCGAGAAGGTGTTGGTCTCGTGGTTGAGACGTGCGATCAGTACTTTCATTGGGCAAACTTTCCGGCGCTTCCCAGCATCGTGATGTCGCCGAAGCTGGAGCCGTTGCGGTTGTCGGGCCGGAACGCGAGCTGGAAGCCGTTCAGGTTCATGGGCAGCGAGTTCTCGATGCTGCGTCGCAGCGATTCGGTGGTGATCGGCCCCTTCACGCGCTGCAGCGCTTCGGCAAAGGCCTTGGCCGTGATGTAGCCCTCCAGCCCGAGGTAGGAGCCCTCGCCTTCGCTGCTGGCGGCCTTGCGCGCGCGCTGGTACTCGTCGACGATGGGGAAGCGCGTCTTCCAGAACGGCGGCACCACTTGCGACAGCACGATGCCGCGGCTCTTCTCGCCCAGCTCCTTGTAGAGGAGGAACGAGCTCGCCACCGAGTTCGTGTAGATCTGCGGATGAACGGGCGCCGCCACCAGCGAGCGGATGATGTTGATCGCCGGCATGCCGGCCGCGATGACGTACACCGCCTGCGCCCCGCTCGCGATCACCTGCTGCGCGATGGCGGGATGGTCCTTTTCCTTCGGGTCGAAACGCAACGACAGCAAGGCCGGCAGCTTGTTCTTCTCGAGCGCGGCCAGCGCGTCTTTCTCGATGCCCTTGCCATAGGCGTCGTCGCTGGAGACGATCGCGATGCGCGTCACGCCGATGGTGTTCAGGTGGTTCATCACGCGCGCGACTTCGTCGGCATACGACTCCCGCACGTGATAGATCGGCACCTTCGGCCCGCGCAGCACCGCCGCGCCGGTCAATCCGCCGAAGATGAAGCTGTCGTACTTCGCGGCCACTGGAACCATGGCCGCACCGATGCCCGTGCCCATGGTGCCGAACAGGCAGACGACGCGTTCGGTGCCGAGCAGTTTCTCGGCATTGGCCGCGGCCTTCTCGCCGATGTAGGCGTCGTCGTAGGTGATCATCCTGACGGGCCGGCCACCGATGCCGCCCGCCTTGTTCAACTGGTCGAAGAACAGCGTCTGCCCCTCCATGAACGCGAGGCTGTTGGGCGTGAACGGGCCGGTGAGCACGGCGGATTGGCCGACCAGGATCGGCTCCCCGGCCGCCAGGGCGGCCGTCGATGCCGCGACCATGCCCATCGCGACGACGCGCAGGCCGATGCGGCGCAAGAGCGCATTCACGCCGCCACTCCCGCGCTCTGCACCATCGCCTGCAGCAGCACGTTGCAGCCGGCTTCGAGGTGCTCGGGTTCGGCGTCCTCGATCTCGTTGTGGCTGATGCCGTCGAGGCACGGCACGAAGATCATCGCCGTGGGGCACACGCGGGCGAGGTACACCGCATCGTGGCCCGCGCCGCTGATCACGTTCATCCACGTCAGGCCCTGCGCCTGCGCGGCGTCGCGCACCGCGGACACGAGCCCGGGCGTGAAAGGCTGGGGCGGGAAGTACACGACCTGCTCCACCGTCGCCTCCACCTTGCCGGCGGAGGCGAGGCGCAGCACGGCGTCCTTCAGTGCCGCGTCCATGGCCGACAGCACCGTGTCGTCCGCCGCGCGCAGATCCACGCTGAGCTTGACCCGGCCCGGAATCACGTTGCGCGAGTTCGGGTAGTTGTCGATCCAGCCGACCGTGCCGCGCGCATGCGGTGCGTGCGCGAGCGCGATGCGGTTGACCTCGATCACGAGTTCGGCGGCGGCGAGCAGCGCGTCCTTGCGCAGTTCCATCGGGGTGGGGCCGGCATGCGCTTCCATGCCCTGCACCACGACGTCGTACCAGCGCTGGCCGAGGGCACCTTCGACCACGCCGATCACGCGCGCATTGGCCTCGAGCACCGGGCCCTGCTCGATATGCGCTTCGAAGTACGCGCCCACGGGCGATGCGGCCGCCGAGGCGGGCACCGTGCCCGCATAGCCGATCGCATCGAGCGCCTGCGCCACGCTCACGCCCTCGGTGTCGCGCTGCGCGAGCGCGTGTTCCAGCGTGAAGGCATCGACGAACACACCCGAGCCCATCATCACCGGCACGAAGCGCGAGCCTTCTTCATTGGTCCACACCGCCACTTCGAGCGGCGCTTCGGTCAGCACCTTCGCGTCGTTGAGCGCGCGGATCACCTCCAGCCCCGCGAGCACGCCGTAGTTGCCGTCGAACTTGCCGCCCGTGGGCTGCGTGTCGATGTGGCTGCCGGTGGTGACGGGCGGCAGCGCGTTGTTGCGGCCGGCACGGCGCGCAAAGATGTTGCCGATGGCATCCACCCGCACCTCGCAGCCCGCCTCGCGCGCCCAGCGCACGAACAGGTCGCGGCCCTGGCGATCGAGGTCGGTCAGGGCGAGGCGGCACACGCCGCCCTTCTCGGTGGCGCCGACCTGGGCCAGCTGCATCAGCGAATCCCAGAGGCGCTGGCCGTCGATGCGGAGGGCGCGCACATCGGGTGCGGAAGAAGTTTCGATGGTTGTCGTCATGGTTCTGCGAATGAGGTCTGGAAGACGGGAGGCTTCAGGCGAGGCCGACGCCGAGGTAGCGGTCCTTCACGTCGTGGTCGGCCATGAAGGCGGCGTTGCCGGCCTCATGCACGATCACGCCCTGCTCCACAATGTAGTGGCGATCCGCGAGCTGCACGCACACCTCGAGGTTCTGCTCGACCAGCAGGATGGCGACACCCGCGGCCTTGATGGTTTTCAGCTGCGCGACGATCTCCTCCACGATCACCGGCGCCAGGCCTTCGACGGGCTCGTCGAGGATCAGCAGGCGCGGGTGGTTCATCAGCGCGCGGCCGATCGCCAGCATCTGCTGCTCGCCGCCCGAGAGCTGGCCGCCGCCATTGCGGCGCCGCTCCTTCAGGCGCGGAAAGATGCGGTAGATGTCGTCGAGCTGCCACGGCGACTCGCGCCGCTGACCGAGCAGCAGGTTCTCCTCGACCGTCAGCAGCTTGAAGATGCCGCGATGTTCGGGCACCAGGCAGACGCCGCGCGCGGCGATGCGGTGCGCGGGCTGGCCCGCGATGTCGGCGCCCTGGAAGCGCACGCGCCCGGCCGTGGGCGTGACCGCGCCCGCGATGCTCTTGAGCGTGGTCGACTTGCCCGCGCCGTTGCGGCCCAGCAGCGTCACCAGCTCGGCCTCGCCCACGCGCAGCGACACGCCCTGCAGCACGTGGCTCTTGCCGTAGTGCGCATGCAGGCCCTCGACCTCGAGGATGTTCCCGCCGCTCATGCCTTGCCTCCCGTGATCATGTTGCCGAGGTAGGCGCTGCGCACGCGCGCATCGGCACGGATGTCGCCCGGCAGCCCCTCGGCCAGCACACGGCCCAGCTGCATCACGGTCACGGTGTCGGAGATGTCCATCACGATGTTCATGTTGTGTTCGATCAGCACCACGGTGTGCTCCTCGCGCAGTCCGCGGATCAGCTGCTTCATGTCGTCGAGGTCGTCGATGCCCATGCCCGAGGTCGGCTCGTCGAGGAAGATCGCCTTCGGCCGCGCGGCCAGCGCCATGCCGACCTCGAGCCGCCGCTGCTGGCCGTGCGAGAGCTCGGCCGCCGGCACGTTGGCGAAACGCTCGAGGCCCACGCGCTGCAGCACCTCGTCCACGATCGCCTTGCAGGCCAGCTCGCCGACCGGCGCGCGCCAGCAGTTCATGGCCTGGCGCGGCGCGATGCCCTGCGCCGCCACGCGCAGGTTCTCGCGCACCGCGAGGCTGCCGAACAGGCTCGTGACCTGGAACGAGCGCGCCATGCCGCGCTGCACGCGGCGGTGGTCGGGCTCGCGCGTCACGTCGTGGCCGTCGAACAGGATGCGCCCGCCGGTGGTGGTGCCGGTGCCCGTGAGCATGTGGAACAGCGTGGTCTTGCCCGCGCCGTTCGGACCGATCACCGAGTGCACGGTGTTGCGGCGGATTCGGAGGTCGACGCCGCCGAGCGCGGCGAACTTGCCGTAGTGCTTGGTGACGCCGACGGCTTCGATGAGGACGTCGCTCATGCTTTTTCTCCCTGCGCGGCGGAGGCGCCGGCGCCTTGCGCGCCCTTCCCGAAGATGCGTCGCCAGGCGCTCTCGCCCAGCCCCCAGAGGCCGCGCTGCATGCCGATGCTCACGCCGATCAGCAGCAGCCCCAGCAGCAGCAGCCAGCGCGGCCACAGCGTGGAGAGCCAGTCGGCCAGCAGCACGTAGAAGGCCGAACCGAGCACCGAGGCGAACAGGTTGCCGGTGCCGCCGATCACGGTGATGACCAGGATCATCTCGCTCGTGTGGTACTCGGCGTTCGACAGCGGCGCGATGCCGGTCATCATGGCGTGCAGCCCGCCCGCGAGGCCGGTGACGGCGCCCGAGATCACGAAGGCCAGCAGCTTGAAGCGCCGCAGGTCGTAGCCCACCGCGGCGGCGCGGTCGCCGTTGTCGCGGATCGCCAGCAGCGTGCGGCCGAACACCGAGTCGGTCACGCGCAGCAGCAGGCCGAAGGCGATCAGGAACATCACGGCCACGAAGGCGTAGTACTTCCACGGCGTGTCCATGAAGCCCGGGCGCGGCACGTCGAGCAGGCCGTTGTCGCCACCGGTCAGGCCCGAGGCCGTGTAGGCCACGAAATAGAACATCTGCGCGAAGGCCAGCGTGAGCATCACGAAGTAGGTGCCGCGCTGGCGGATCGCGACCCAGCCGACCAGCGCAGCGCCGAGCGCGCCCATGCCGATGGCCGCGAGCAGGGCCAGCGGCATCGGCAGCGCGAGCCGCGTGAGCAGGATCGCGATGGTGTAGCTGCCGAGGCCGAAGAAGATGCCCTGGCCGAAGGACAGCAGGCCCGTGTAGCCCAAGAGCAGGTTGCAGCCGAGCGCGGCGAGCGCGTAGATCAGCACCTCGCTCGCGAGCGAACCCGAGCGCATGAAGAGCGGCAGCGCCAGCGTGACGGCCAGGGCCAGCAGGAAAGTGATTTTTCTGGGCATGGCGTTCATCCTCTGCGGCCGAGCAGGCCATGCGGGCGCAGCAGCAGCACGGCCGCCATCGCGATGTAGATCATCAGGCTCGCACCGGGCGGCCACAGGGTGCTCATCAGGCTCTGCACGATGCCGATCAGCAGGCCGCCGACCAGCGCGCCGCCGAAGCTGCCGAGCCCGCCGATCACCACCACCACGAAGGCCACGCCGAGCGCCTCCACGCCCATGAAGGGCTCGGCGCCGCGGATCGGCGCGGCCAGCACGCCGGCCAGCGCCGCCGTGGCCGCGCCGAGCGCAAACACCAGGCTGAAGACGCGGAACACGTTGATGCCGAGCAGCGAGACCATCTCGGTCGACTCGCTGCCCGCGCGCACCGCGCTGCCCAGGCGCGTGCCCTCGAGCACCCACCACAGCAGCACCGCGAGCACGGCGGTGAAGCCGATCACGAACAGCCGGTACTTCGGATAGATGAAGCTGCCCCACATCACCACGCCCTGCAGCAGGTCGGGCGTGGGCACGCTGTTGCCCAGCGGGCCCCAGAAGACGATCACGATCTCCTGCACCGCGAGCGCCAGGCCCACGGTGACGAGGATGTGGAATTCATGCGCCTTCGCGTACACGCGGCGCAGCAGCAGCTTCTCAGCCAGCCAGCCGAGCGCGCCGACGGCCAGCGGCACCAGCACCAGCGCGGCCCAGAAGTTCAGGCCCCACTGCAGCGCCTGGAAGCACAGGTAGGCGCCCAGCAGGTAGAAGGCGCCATGCGCGAAGTTCACGAAGCGCAGCAGGCCGAACACGATCGACAGGCCGACGGCCAGCAGGAAATACAGCATGCCGATGCCGATGCCGTTGATGGTCTGGAGCAGGTAGACGGACATGGGTGTGGGGAATGGAGCGTGCGGGCGGACCGCGCCCCGCCGCGCCACCGCGGTGGCGCGGACGAGATCGCGGAACCGGCGTGACTCAGGCCAGCTTGCAGCCCGTCTTGTCGACCGGCAGGAAGGACTTGCCGGCGCTTACGACGTCGACGTAGTCGGCCGCGTCCTTCATCTTCGACTTGGCCTTGCCCTTGAGCAGGTAGTAGTCCTTCACCACCTGGTGGTCGGCCTTGCGGATCTCCTCGCCGCCCGTGAGGCCGTCGAACTTCATGCCCTCGAGCGCGGCGATCACGGCCTTCTGGTCGACCGTGCCGGCCTTCACGATGCCGTCGATCAGGATCTTGGTGCAGATGTACGAGCCCGCGAGGCTGTAGTTGGGCACGATCTTGAGCTTGTCGGCGGTGCGCTTGACCAGCTCCTTGTTGAGCGGCGCATCCACCGTGTGCCAGTACTGCGCACCGAAGTACACGCCATCGCAGAGGTCGGCGCCGAGCTCGTCGAACTGTTCGAGCCCCGAGGCCCAGGCCATCAGGATCGTCATGTTCTTGTGCATGCCGAAGCTCACCGCCTGGCGCAGCGCGGCCGAGGACTGCGCGCCGAAGTTCAGCAGCAGCAGCACGTCGGGCTTGGCGGCCATCGCATTGGTGAGGTAGCCGCTGAACTCCTTCTCGTTGAGCGAGTGGTAGCTGTTGCCCACGTGCTCGATGCCCTTCTCCTGGAAGATGGTCTTGGCCGCGCTCAAGAGGCCGTCGCCGAACACGTACTGCGGCGTGATCGTGTACCAGCGCTTGGCCTTGGGCATCTGCGCGACCAGCGGGCGCACCGTCTGCTCGATGGCGCCGAAGGTGGGCACCGACCAGCGGAAGGTGGCGGGGTTACAGTCCTTGCCGGTGATCTCGTCGGCGCCCGCGGTGGTGATGAACAGGCCGCCGGCCTTCTCGGCCTCCTTGCCCATGGCCAGCGCTTCCGACGACAGGATGCCGCCCGCGAAGAACTTCGCGCCCTGCTGCTGCGAGGCTTCCTGCACCTTGCGCACCGCGGTCGCGGGCTTGCCCTCGGTGTCGAGCACCGTGTAGGCCAGCGGGCGCTTGAGCACGCTGCCGTACTGCTCGGTCGCCAGCTTCATGCCGAGGTCGGCGAACTTGCCGTTGGCCGCGAAGGCGCCCGACATCGGCACCGGGCAGCCGAAGCGGATCGCCTCGGCCGATTGCGCAAAGGCCGAGCGGCCGGCCAGCAGGGAAGCGGGAGCGGCCGACAGGGCGGCCAGTTGGAGAAGGTGTCTGCGTTGCAAGAGGAACTCCGTCGTGGTGAGGGTGTAGAGGGATGGGCGTCCGCGGTCGCGGCGAATTTAAGCGGATAAATAGGATTAATATGCTGGTAAAAACCCGCTAGCAATCCCCGTGCCCAAAAACCACCGACTTCGCGGCCCCCTCGCCCCGCCCGCGCGCACCACGCCGATGCATCCAGTACCGCTGGGTAAGATCGCGCGCTGTTGCGCATTCCGCGCATCTCCCGAGGGATATCGAGCGTGGGCATGACAGTGGGGCAACACCGCCCGAAGCGACAAAAGCTCTCGGACGTCATCGTCGAGGACGTGAAGCGCTGGATCGTGGCCGAGCGCAAGCAGCCCGGCGACCGGCTGCCGAACGAGAAGGAACTGATCGAGCTGTTCGGCTATTCGAAGAGCACGGTGCGCGAGGCGCTCAAGGCGCTCGAGGTCAGCGGCCTGATCTCGATCCGCACCGGGCCCGGCGGCGGCGCCTACCTGCAGCAGGTGTCGGTCGAGCATGCGTCGGAGCCGCTGCGCAACTTCCTGCACTTCCACCACCTCGACGGCCACCACATCTACCAGCTGCGCAAGGCGCTCGAGCCCGAGCTCGCGGTCAGCGTGGTGGGGCGGCTCACGCCCGAGATGTTCGAGCGGCTCGAGGAGAACGTGCGCCTGTGCACGAAGGAGCCGACCTCCGAGGACGAGCAGCGCATCCAGCGCGAGGCCGAGCTGGCCTTCCACACCATCCTGGCCGAGGCCTGCCCCAACCCGGTGCTGTCCTTCATGTGCCGCTTCCTCAACGACCTGCTGCGCGACCTCGTGGTCTACAAGAAGGCGCTCGACCACCATCACTTCGGCGAGGCCAACGTCGACTACCACACGCAGCTGCTGGCGGCCTACCGCAAGGAGGACGCCGCGACGGTGCAGCGGCTGATGAGCGAGCACATGGTCGACGCCGAGCAGCACATGCACGAGATGGAGGCGCACATCGGCGCCAAGCATCTGCTGGTGCCCAACGCCCAGCGCTGAGCGCGTCTCCTATTTGCCGCGGTGCGCCGCCGTGAGGCAGGCCTGAAACGCCAGCACCGCGCGCGAAGGCTTCGGCGAACGCCGCAGCAAACTCACGAAGCGGCATTCGTAATGGAAGCGCTCGGGCAGCACCGGGCGCATCAGCCCGCGCTGCTCGAACACCTGCGCATAGTGGTCGGGCAGGAAGCCCAGGAAGCGCCCTGAAAGGATCAGCGTGGCGATCGCCTCCTGGTCGAAGCCCGTGGCCTTGCGCGAAAGCTGCGCGCGGTGGCTGAGCTCCATGTTGGGCGAGTGGTAGCCCAGGCCCGCGAAATGGTGCTCGCGCAGCTTGGGCCAGGTGAGCTTCGCATGGCTGGCCTCGAACAGCGGATGGCCGCGGCCGCAATACAGCAGCATGGTCTCGCCGAACAGCTCCTCGTAGACCAGGCTCTTCGAGCTGCGGTGCGCCGGGATGATGCCGATCTGGAAGTGGCCCTCGAGCACGCCCTGCTCGATCGCGTTGATCGAACCCACGTGCACCGCCAGACTGACCTCGGGCGCCACCTCGGCAAAACGCGCGATCGCCTCGCCGATGCGCGCCTGCGGATTGGTCGCGGTCTTGTCGAACAGCGCCACCTCGAGCTGGCCGCCCATGCGGTTGTGGATGTCGTCGATGCTGCCGCGGAAGGCATCGACCGAGGCGAGCAGCCGCAGCGTCTCGTCGTAGACGCGCTGGCCCTCGGCCGTGAGCGCGAAGCCGGCCCGGCCGCGCCGGCACAGCACCAGGCCGAGCCGGGTCTCGAGGTCCTTCACGTGGCGGCTCACGGTCGAGGTGCCGATGTTGAGCTCGAGCTCGGCCGCCGCCATGCCGCCGCAATCGACCACGCTCTTGAACACCTTGAGCAGGCGCAGGTCCATGTCGCTGAGCTGGCCCAGGACGGCACGGCTGCGGGCCGTGGAAGCGCCTTCTTTTACTTGCATGGATCGTCAAGTGAACATTGATATTGCGCCATTCTCCACACTGAACGGCTTGCCAACAATAGTCGCGTCACCTTTCCCACCCCACCTGGACGCACCCATGACCCTCGCCACGCCCGATCTCGCCAACCCGGCCCCGCGCACCGATGCCGCCTGGCTCGAGGCGCACTGGATGCCCTACACCGCCAACCGCCAGTTCAAGGCCGACCCGCGCCTGATCGTCGAGGCCAAGGGCGCCTACTTCACCGACCACGAAGGCCGCAAGATCTTCGACGGCCTCTCGGGCCTGTGGTGCTCGGGCCTGGGCCACGGCCGCCCCGAGATCACCGAGGCGGTGAGCCGCCAGATCGCCAGGCTCGACTATTCGCCGGCCTTCCAGTTCGGCCATCCGCTGTCCTTCGAGCTCGCCAACAAGCTCAAGGAACTGACGCCCGCGGGCCTCGACTACGTCTTCTTCACCGGCTCGGGCTCCGAGGCCGCCGACACTTCGCTCAAGATGGCGCGCGCCTACTGGCGCGCCAAGGGCCAAGCGAGCAAGACCCGGCTGATCGGCCGCGAGAAGGGCTACCACGGCGTCAACTTCGGCGGCATCTCGGTCGGCGGCATCGGCGCCAACCGCAAGCTGTTCGGCCAGGGCGTCGAGGCCGACCACCTGCCCCACACCCAGCTCGCGGCCAATGCCTTCACGCGCGGCATGCCCGAGAACGGTGCCGAGCTGGCCGACCGCCTGCTCGACCTGATCGCGCTGCACGACGCCTCGAACATCGCGGCCGTCATCGTCGAGCCTTTCGCCGGTTCGGCCGGCGTGGTGATCCCGCCGCAGGGCTACCTCAAGCGCCTGCGCGACATCTGCACCGCGCACAACATCCTGCTGATCTTCGACGAGGTCATCACCGGCTTCGGCCGCTGCGGCACGCTCACCGGCGCCGATGCCTTCGGCGTGGTGCCCGACATCATGAACGCCGCCAAGCAGATCACCAACGGTGCACAGCCGCTGGGCGCCGTGATCGCCAGCAAGGAGATCTACGACACCTTCATGGCCGCGGGCGGCCCCGACTACATGCTCGAGTTCCCGCACGGCTACACCTACTCGGCCCACCCGGTGGCCTGCGCCGCCGGCATCGCCGCGCTCGACGTGCTGCAGAAGGAAGACATGCCCGCGCGCGTGAAGGCGCTGGCGCCGCATTTCGAGAACGCCGTGCACAGCCTCAAGGGCAGCAAGCACGTCACCGACATCCGCAACTTCGGCCTCGCGGCCGGCCTCACGATCGCCGCACTGCCGGGCGAACCGGCGCGCCGTCCCTACGAGATCGCGATGAACTGCTGGAAGAAGGGCTTCTACGTGCGCTACGGCGGCGACACCATCCAGCTCGCGCCGCCGTTCATCTCGGAGAAGGCCGAGATCGATCGCATGATCAATGCGCTGGGCGACGCGCTGGCCGAGACGGCCTGAACGACGGAACGCGGGTCAGGCCTTGTCGGCCTTGCCCGCGGCATTCGCGAGCTTGCTGAGCATGCGGTCCACCAGCCACGGCTGCCGGTTCTCGTCCTCGGCGAGCTCCTTGCGGCGGATCGCATTGCGCACCACGATCGATCCCACGTAGCGCACCGGCTCGGGCGGGAAGTAGCCCAGCGGCCCCTTCGTGATCGGGCTGCGCGTCCAGGCGTTGTCCTGGTCGAGCACCAGCGACGACAGGATCTGCCCGCCCATGTAGGTCGGCCCGACGCCGTTGCCCGAGTAGCCGAAGCCGTAGTAGATGTGCGGCGCGCCATCGAGCCGGCCGAAGAACGGGAAGCCCGTGACCGAGCGGTCGGACGGGCCGTTCCAGCTCGCGGTGATCGGCGTTTCGCTCAGGGCCGGGAAGAAGGAACGCAGCGCCTGCGTGAGCTCGGCCTCGTAGGGCGAGCGCTCGTCGAACACCTTGGCCATGCGCCCGCCCCAGGCGAAGGTGTTGCCGCCCTTGCCCAGCATGAGGCGGCCATCGGCGGTGCTGCGGTAGTAGTAGACGAAGGTGCGCGAATCGAGCACCGACACGCCGTCGACCAGGCCGCTGCGCGCGAGCAGCTCGGGGCAGCGCTCGGTGATCACCATGTCGCTCGACACGATGGCGATGGTGCGCTCGAACTGCGCGAAGCGGCTGGCCATCCAGGCATTCATCGCGAGCACCAGCTTGTTCGCGCGCACGCTGCCGGCTGGCGTGCGCACCACGACCGGATGACCGGTGGAGAAATCGAGCATCGGCGTGCGCTCGTGGATGCGGATGCCCATCGCCAGCGCCACGCGCCGCAGCCCGCGCACCAGCTTGCCCGGATGCACGGTGGCCGCGATCGGCGAATACACGCCCGCGAGGTTGCGCGCCGAGCCCGAGCGCCGCGCCACTTCCTCGGGCGGCAGCGTGCGATAGGAATGGATGTCGCGTGCCTCGAGCGCGCGCATCATCGGATCGAGCGTGCCGACCTGGGCCGGCGAGGTGGCGGTGTAGAGCGTGCCGTCCTGGCGCAGCTCGGCGTCGATGCCGTGGGCGGCGCAGAAGTCGGCGATGTGCTGCACCGCCGCCTCCGAGGCCTTGACCAGGCGCACCGCCTCGTCCTCGCCGAACAGCCGGCGCAGGGTCAGGAACTTGGCCGACCAGGTGAGCAGGCAGCCGCCGTTGCGGCCGCTCGCGCCGGCGCCGCAGAGGTCGCTCTCGAGGATGACGATGTCGAGCGTGGGCGCCTGCTGCTTGGCCTGGATCGCGGTCCACAGGCCGGTGAAGCCGCCACCGACGATGCAGAGGTCGGCCTCGCATTCGCCCTGCAGCGCGGGTGCGAGGTCGCCATCGTTGAAGAGAGCCTGTTCGATCCAGAAGGGGCGCATGGCGGCTCCGTAGGTGGTCAGGGCTTGCGCCGCGTCTCGTAGGAAAACTCGGACTCGCGCTCGACGACGAAGCCGAAGCGCGCATAGAGCGCGCGGGCCGGATTCGCCTTGAGCACGCTGAGCGTGAGGTCCACGCCGGCGCGCCCGGCCTCGGCGACGACTTCGGCCAGCAGCCGGGTGCCGATGCCGCCGCCCTGATAGCCGGGCGCGAGCTGGATCTGGATCAGCACCCACTCGTGCGGATCGCGCGACACCTTGAGCAGGCCGACCGGCTCGCCCTCGTGCAGCAGCACCTCGGCGCATTCGAAGCGGTGCATCAGCCGCGCCATGTGGTGTGCATCGCTGACCTCGGCGCCCGAGGCCACCACGTGGCCGTTCATCGTGCGCTGCCGCAGCGCGAGCAGGAAGGGCACGTCTTCCTGCGTGGCCGGGCGGCGCGCCAGCACGACCGGTGGCGCGGCGCTCATATCGCGATGGCAGCGGGCTTCAACGCGGCCTCCAGGTGCCGCACGTAATGCGCGAGGTCCGGCGTCTTCGCGTCGGCGCACTTGGCCGTGTCGTCCCAGCGCCGCAGCCGCACCGCGTCCTTCGCGTAGGGCAGCGCCTCGAAGGCACTGGCCTGCGCCGAGTCGAACACGCCGCCCTGCAGCTGCAGGCTGCGCTGCGAATCGGGCGACAGTGCCTCGAAGTAACCGGGCTCGCGCGCGCACAGGAAGCGCTTGGCATCGACGTGCAGCCGGATCGGCTCCAGCGTGGCCGGGCCGAACAGCGCGCGCAGGAACGGCAGGCAGCGGTACTGGTGCAGGTCGTCGAGCCCCTGCTGCGTCGGTGTGCCGCCGAAGTCGTGCAGCAGGTGGCCCAGGTCGTGCAGCAGCGAGGCGGCGATCAGCG
Source organism: Variovorax sp. GW821-FHT10D07 (assembly GCF_059415325.1). NCBI lineage: Bacteria > Pseudomonadati > Pseudomonadota > Betaproteobacteria > Burkholderiales > Comamonadaceae > Variovorax > Variovorax sp. GW821-FHT10D07. The sequence continues at coordinate 925,910 of NZ_JBWKMZ010000002.1, forward strand.
CGCTGTCCGCCCCCTCCTGCTCGGCCAGGTGCGCGGATTGCAGCGCATGCTCGAGCTGGGTGACGGGCTCGCCGTCGTACTGGGCATGGCCCTTGGTTTCGAACAGGCCGACGATGTCGGGAAGGCTCAGGCTCATGGTTACCAGGGCAGCGAGTAGGTCTTGGTGTTGGTGAAGCTCTTCATCGCCTCGAGCACGCCTTCCTTGTAGCCCAGGCCGGAGTCCTTGATGCCGCCGAAGGGCGTGAGTTCGAGCCGGTAGCCCGGCACCTCGCGCACGTTGACGCTGCCGACGTTGAGCTCGCGGATGAAGCGCGTGATGTGGTCGAGCCGGTTGGTGCAGATCGACGACGACAGGCCGTAGGCCGTGCCGTTCGAGATGCGGATCGCCTCATCGATGGTCTTGAAGCGGATCACCGGCGACACGGGTCCGAAGGTCTCGTGCTTGGCCACCGTCATCCCGGGATCGACGCGGTCGAGCACCGTCGGCGAATACAGCGCGCCGCGGCGCTCGTTGCCGTACAGCAGCTTCGCGCCGGCCGCGATGGCCTCGTTGACCACGCCCTCGAACTGCTTCGCGGCGGCCTCGTCGATCACCGTGCCCATGTCGGTGTCGGGATCCATCGGATCGCCGTACTTCAACGCACGGGTCTTGGCCACCAGCAGCTCGACGAACTGGTCGGCCACCGATTCGTGCACCAGCATGCGCTTGATCGCGGTGCAGCGCTGGCCCGAGTTCTTGTACGAGCCGCTGGCCGCGAGCGTGGCCGCCTCCTCGATGTCGGCATCGTCCATCACGATGATCGGGTCGTTGCCGCCGAGCTCGAGGATCTGGCGCTTGTAGACCGCCTTGGCCGCGATGTACTTGCCGATCGGCACGCCGCCGGTGAAGGTGACGAGGTCGACATCGGCGTTGGTCAGCAGCTCGTCGGCGATCTCGCGCGGGTCGCCCGTGAGCACCGACAGCATCGGCGGCGGCAGGCCGGCCTCGTAGAGGATGTCGGCCAGCAGGAAGGCCGCCAGCGGCGTCTTCTCGCTGGGCTTGAGCACGATGCGGTTGTTGGTGGCGATGGCCGGCGCCACCTTGTGGATCACCTGGTTGAGCGGATGGTTGAACGGCGTGATGGCCGTGATCGCGCCCTGCAGCGGCTCGCGCAGCGTGTAGACCTTGCGGCTCTTGCCGTGGTGCGTGAGGTCGCACGAGAACACCTGGCCGTCGTCGACCAACGCCTGGTTGGCGGCGAACAGCAGCACGTCGGAGGCGCGGCCCACCTCGTAGAGCGAGTCCTTGCGCGACAGGCCCGATTCGAGCGTGATGGTGCGCGAGATCTCGTCGAGGCGCGAGGCGATGATCTCGCCCGCGCGCATCAGGATCTTGTAGCGCTCGTAGCGCGTGAGCGTGGGCTTGTAGTGGCGCGCGATGCGCAGCGCGTTGCGCACGTCGTCGAGCGTGGCCTTGGGCACGGTGGCGATCACCTCGCCGGTGTAGGGATAGGTGACCTCGATCGTGCGGTCGCGGTAGACGCGCTCGCCGGCGATGCGCAGGGCTTCGCGGTGGATGGTGCCTGGCTTCAGCGTGGCTTGGCTCATGGGTGCTCCGGCGGTCGGTTACTGGGCGTGGTTCAGCGCGATGTCGAGCGCATCGAAGTTGCGCAGGCGGCGGCCGGCGGCGATGCCCGCCACCGGGCGGTTGCAGATCAGCGGCACGCGCTGCTCCGACACGCCGCCGTGCGAGCGCAGCGGCACCTCGAGCGCCGACAGGTCGTGGCGGCTGGCCGCGGTGCCGATCACGGTGTTCTTCTCGCTCACGACCACGATGTCGCCGATGCGGTCGGGCGGCAGCTCGAAGCGCTGCGCCGCCTCCTTGCGCGACAGCACCGACTCCATGCCCGGCACCTGGCGGATGCGCTCGATCCAGCCCGGCACGCTGGCCTCGTCGGGCGCGTAGACGGTGGCGAAGGAGCCGAGCGCGCCGTGGTGCACCACGTAGGGATCGGTGATCGGCAGGATCACGCGCGCGATGCCGGCGCCGTACCAGCCGTCGAGCACGTCCTGCAGGTAGATGACGTTGGGCGAGCCGTCGGCGCCGTGCTTGTCGTTCATGCCGTGGTCGGCGGTTAGCACGATGGTGGCGCCGAGCGCATCGAGCTGCGCGAGGTAGCGGTCCATCATCGCGTAGAAGGCATTGGCCTGTTCGCTGCCGGGCGCGGCCTTGTGCTGCACGTAGTCGGTGGTCGACAGGTACATGAGGTCGGGGCGGCGCGACTCCATGAGCTTCACGCCGGCCGCGAACACGAACTCGGAGAGCTCGGCGCTGTAGACCGAGGGCACCGGCATGCCGACCATGCCGAGCACGTCGTCGATGCCGTTCTCCTCCATCGTCACCTGGTCCGACTTCTCGGACGAGAAGCAGATGCCCTTCATGCGGTGGCCCAGCAGCTTGCGCAGCTTGTCCTTGGCCGTGACCACGGCCAGCTTGGCGCCCGCGTCGGCGAAGGCGGCCAGCACGGTGCCCGCGCGCAGGTACTTGGGGTCGTTCATCATCACTTCCTGGCCCAGCTCGCGGTCGAAGAAGTAGTTGCCGCAGATGCCGTGCACCGCGGGCGGCGCGCCGGTCACGATCGACAGGTTGTTCGGATTGGTGAAGGACGGCACGACGCAGTCGGCCAGCAGGTCGGCGCCCTCCTTGCGCATGCGGCCGAGGTACGGCGCCACGCCGGCGGCGATGGCCGCGTCGAGATAGGCCGGCTCGCAGCCGTCCACGCACACGACCACGATCGGGCGCGCCATCCAGCGATAGCTCCTGGCATTGACTTCGAGGGTCTCCGGTGTCATTTCAGACTTCCTTTTGGGGTGGGTTGTTCGTGGTGGCGGCTTCGGCATCGGCGCGGCCGAAGGCCTTGTGCATGCGGGCGCGGCTGCCCGCGACATGCTGGCGCAGCGCGCGGCCCGCGACGTCGGGGTCGCCGCTGGCGATGGCCTCGACGATGTCGCGGTGCTCGTCGGCCGAGACCCGCAGGCCGCCGCCGCTGTCGAGCGCGCGCATGCGGAACAGGTGCAGCTCCTTCACGAGGCGCTTGTAGGTCTCGGTCAGCTTCTTGCTGCCCGCGGTGTCGAGCAGGATCTCGTGGAACTGCAGGTTGAGTTGCGCGTACTGCTCCACGTCCTGCGCCTGGGCCGCCGAGCGCATGGCATCGAGCATGGCGCGCAGCCGCTCGACGGCATCGGGCTTGATCGCCAGCGCCACGCGGCGGCCGATGATTTCCTCCAGCGCCTCGCGCAGTTCGTAGATCTCGTCGGCCTCCTCGAACGCGATCTCGCGCACGAAGACGCCACGGTTCTTCTCGTTGCGCACCAGGCCCGCCTCCTCCAGCGCGCGCAGCGCCTCGCGGATCGGGCCGCGGCTGGTGTTGAAGCGCTGCGAGAGCTCGCTCTCGTTGATGCGGCTGCCCACCGGGAGCTCGCCCGTCATGATCAATCGCTCGATCTCCTCCTGCATCAGCATCGGCAGCGAACTGGACTGGAGGAATGCGAGGGCGGAGGAGGGATTGCTGGTGACCATGGAACGCATTCTCCAACCTCAGATTGAAAACTGTCAACAATTTTTTATTGACAGTCTTCAGTCTGCAATCTACATTGCCTCCACCGGATCCGGCCGACCAGGCCCCGGACGCCCGCCACTCACCCTTTCGTGACAGCAAGCCCTCTCAGGAGAAACAGATGACGATGAAACCAAGCTCGCGCCGTCTCGCGGCCGTCCTGTGCGCCGCGGCGCTCGGCCTCGCGGCCAGCGGCGCCGCCTGGGCGCAGAAGACCTCGCTCCTGGTCTACACCGCGCTCGAGACCGATGCCATGAAGCTCTACAAGGACGCCTTCGAGAAGGCCAATCCCGACATCGAGGTGAAGTGGGTGCGCGACTCCACCGGCATCGTCACCGCCAAGCTGCTGGCCGAGAAAGCCAATCCGCAGGCCGACGTGGTGGCCGGCCTGGCCGCCAGCAGCCTTGCGCTTCTGCAGCAGGAAGGCATGCTGCTGCCCTACGAGCCCAAGGGCTTCAAGGAACTGAACCCCGCCTATTCGGATGCCGCGCGCCCGCCGGCCTGGGTCGGCATGGACGTCTGGGCCGCCACCATCTGCTTCAACCGGGTCGAGGCCCAGAAGCTGGGCCTGCCCAAGCCCGAGAGCTGGAAGGACCTGGCCAAGCCGGTCTACAAGGGGGCCATCTCGATGCCGCACCCGGCCTCCAGCGGCACCGGCTACCTCGACGTCTCCTCATGGCTGCAGATGTGGGGCGATGCCGAGGGCTGGAAGTACATGGACGCGCTGCACCAGAACATCGCGCAGTACGTGCACTCGGGCTCCAAGCCCTGCAAGCAGGCCGGCGCGGGCGAGTTCCCGATCGGCATCTCGTTCGAGTTCCGCGCCCACCAGGTCAAGAAGTCGGGCGCGCCGGTCGACCTGATCTTCCCGAAGGAAGGCCTGGGCTGGGACATCGAGGCCACCAGCCTCATGAAGACCAGCACCAAGATCGAGCAGGCCAAGCGCTTCGCCGACTGGATGGCGAGCAAGGAGGCCAACCAGATCAGCGCGCGCTGGTGGGCCGTGGTGGCCTACCCCGGCGTGGTCTCGAAGCTCGAGGGCATTCCCGACAACTACGAAAAGCTGCTCGCGAAGAACGACCTGAACTGGGCCGCCAAGAATCGCGAACGCATCCTGGCCGAGTGGAGCAAGCGCTACGAAGGCAAGGCCGAAGCTAAATAGGCTCGCCCCCAGGCTGCGCGCACTTCGTGTCGCTTCGCCAACCCCCTGCCGGGGGCGACACCGGCGGCCCGGCGGAGCCGGTTCCGCGGTATCCCGCGAACAAGTCCGATCCGGCCGCTGTCCTTCCCTGTCCTTCTTCAACCCGCGGAGGCGCGTCCCGCGCGTCCGCCAACGACGAGTGCGAACAATGGATACGACCGACACCCCGTTCATGGCCGGCCGGCGGCCCGCGAGCGGCGCCGCGGCGCTCGAGGTCATCGGGGTCCGCAAGGACTTCGAGACCTTCAGCGCGCTGCGCGACGTGCACCTGCGCGTCAACCCCGGCGAGATGCTGTGCTTCCTCGGCCCCTCGGGCTGCGGCAAGACCACGCTGCTGCGCATCATCGCGGGGCTGGAGACGCAGACCTCCGGCCAGATCCTGCAGAACGGCAAGGACGTCTCGTGGCTGCCGCCCGACCGGCGCGACTACGGCATCGTGTTCCAGTCCTATGCCCTGTTCCCCAACCTCACGATCGCCGAGAACATCGGCTACGGCCTGGTCAACGGCCGGGCCCGGCGCGCCGAGGTCAAGGCGCGCGTCGACGAGCTGCTGGCCCTGGTCGGCCTGCCGACCTCGGGCGCCAAGTACCCGAGCCAGCTCTCGGGCGGCCAGCAGCAGCGCGTGGCGCTGGCGCGCGCGCTTGCCACCCGGCCTGGGCTGCTGCTGCTCGACGAGCCGCTGTCGGCGCTCGACGCGCTCGAGCGCATCCGCCTGCGCGGCGAGATCCGCCGGCTGCAGAAGCAGGTCGGCATCACCACCATCATGGTCACGCACGACCAGGAGGAGGCGCTGTCGATGGCCGACCGCATCGTGGTCATGAACCACGGCGTGATCGAGCAGGTCGGCACGCCGATGGAGGTCTACGAGCAGCCGGCCACGCCCTTCGTGGCGGACTTCGTCGGCAAGGTCAACGTGCTGCGCTCGGTGGCGCTGGGCAACCACCGCTTCCAGGTCGGCGACATGGAGCTGCAGTGCGACGCCTGCGACGGCGCCTTCGAGCCCGGCGAGGCGGTCAACCTCTACCTGCGGCCCGAGGACCGCGCGGTCGAGCACCTGCGCGAGGACACGGCCAACCGGCTGCAGGCCATGGTCACCAAGGTCGAGTTCCTCGGCGGCCTGTGCATCGCCGAGGTGACGGCCGACGCGCTGCACGGCCAGACGCTCGGCCTGCACTTCTCGCTCAACCAGCTGCACGACCTCGGCATCCGCGAGGGCCACACGGTCGACATCGCGCTGCGCGCCAACCGCATCCGCGCCTTCTCCGCCGCGCGCGCCCCGCAATCATGAACACGCTGGCCCACCCGCTCGCCGCCAAGCCGGCCATCAGCACGCGGCCCGCCCTGCGCTGGAGCCGCGACGAGACCATCGCGCGCGCGGTGCTGTGCGTCGTGATGGCGATGCTGTTCGTGTTCCTGGTCGCGCCGCTGCTCACCATCCTCGCGCACGCGGTGCAGGACAAGGACGGCCGCTTCGTCGGCCTGGCCCACTTCATCACCTACTTCCAGACGCCGAGCCTGCTGCGCGCCGCCTGGAACTCGGTCTGGGTCGCGGCCGCGGTGGTGGCGATCTCGGTGCCCACGGCCTTCGTGTTCGCCTATGCGCTCACGCGCAGCCGCATGCCGGCGCCGCTCAAGGCCGTGTTCCGGCTCATCGCGCTGATCCCGCTGCTCGCGCCCTCGCTGCTGTCGGCGATCTCCTTCGTGCAGTGGTTCGGCAACCAGGGCGCGCTCAAGTTCCTGCTCGGCGGCACCTCGATCTACGGCGCGCCCGGGATCATCCTGGCCGAGGTCTACAACACCTTCCCGCATGCGCTGATGATTCTGGTCACTGCCCTGTCGCTGGCCGATGGCCGGCTCTACGAAGCCGCCACCGCGCTGCGCACGCGGCCGCTGCGGCAGTTCATGACCATCACCCTGCCCTCGTGCAAGTACGGCCTGATCAGCGCGGCCACGGTGGTCTTCACCTACGTGGTCAGCGACTTCGGCGCGCCCAAGGTGATCGGCGGCAACTTCAACGTGCTGTCGGTCGACGTCTTCAAGCAGGTGGTCGGGCAGCACAACTTCTCGATCGGCGCGGTGGTCGGCATGCTGCTGCTGCTGCCGTCGATCGTCTCCTTCGTCATCGACTACGTGGTGCGGCGCAAGCTCAAGGCGCAGCTCACGGCACGCTCGGTGCCCTACAGCCCGAAGCGCCGGCGCGTGGCCGACACGCTGCTCACGCTGTTCTGCACCGTGGTCTGCGCCTTCCTGCTGGCCACCATCGGCATGGCGGTCTACACCTCGCTGATCGCGCTGTGGCCCTACGACCAGTCCTTCACGCTCAAGCACTACCACTTCGTGCTGGTCGAGAGCGACATGGCCGCGGCCTACGGCAACAGCCTGCTGGTGGCCATGGCCACCGCGGTGGCGGGTTCGCTGATCGTGTTCACGGGCGCCTACCTGATCGAGAAGACGCGCGGCCTCGGCCTGATGCGCAAGGGCATGCACCTGATGGCCGTGCTGTCGATGGCGGTGCCGGGCCTGGTGCTGGGCCTGGGCTACGTGATGTTCTTCAACCATCCGGCCAACCCGCTGAACTTCCTCTACCAGACGATGGCGATCCTGATCGTGTCGATGGTGGTGCACTACTACACCTCGAGCCACCTCACGGCCGTCACCGCGCTCAAGCAGATCGACAACGAGTTCGAGGCCGTCTCGGCCTCGCTCAAGGTGCCGTTCTTCAAGACCTTCCTGCGCGTCACGGTGCCGGTGTGTCTGCCGGCCATCCTCGACATCGGGCGCTACTTCTTCGTGGTGTCGATGGCCAGCCTGTCGTGCGCCATCTTCCTCTACACGCCCGAGACCATCCTCGCCTCGGTCGCGATCATGCACATGGACGACGCCGGCGACATCGGCCCGGCCGCCGCGCTGGCCAGCCTGATCGTGGTCACCTCGACGCTGGTGTGCATCGCCTATGCGCTGCTCACGCGCGTGCTGCTCGCGCGCACGCAGGCCTGGCGCAACCTGGGCCGCGGCTGAGAACCTGCTCCGCCTTCCTCATTCCCCTTCCCTGCCTGGAGACACCATGAGTCAAGCCCCGCATCCGATCCTGCTCACCCCCGGCCCCCTGACCACCTCCGAGCGCACGCGCCAGGCGATGCTGCGCGACTGGGGTTCATGGGACGGCGACTTCAACCAGATCACCGCGCGCATCCGCCGCCAGGTGCTGGAGATCGTGCACGGCACGGGCACGCACGAATGCGTGCCGCTGCAGGGCAGCGGCACCTTCTCGGTCGAGGCCGCCATCGGTACCGTGGTGCCGCGCGACGGCCACGTGCTGGTGCCGAGCAACGGCGCCTACTGCCAGCGCCTCGCGAAGATCTGCAAGGTGCTGGGCCGCAAGCTGACCACCATCGACTACACGGAAGAGAAGCAGATCTCGCCCGCCGACGTGGACCGCGCGCTCGCGGCCGATCCCGGCATCACCCATGTCGCGGTGGTGCACTGCGAGACCGGGGCCGGCGTGCTCAACCCGCTGCACGAGATCGCATTGGTCGTTGCCAGGCACGGGCGCGGCCTGATCGTCGATGCCATGAGCTCCTTCGGCGCGCTCGAGATCGACGCGCGCAAGACGCCGTTCGATGCCGTGGTCGCGGCCTCGGGCAAGTGCCTCGAGGGCGTGCCGGGCATGGGCTTCGTGATCGTCAGGCGCAGCACGCTCGAGCAATGCGAAGGCCACAGCCCCTCGCTGAGCCTGGACCTGTACGACCAATGGGTCTACATGGAGAAGACCACGCAATGGCGCTTCACGCCACCCACCCACGTGGTGGCCGCGCTCGACACCGCGATCGCGCAGTACGTGGAGGAAGGCGGCCTGGCCGCGCGCGGCGGCCGCTATGCGCGCAACTGCAAGGCGCTGGTGAGCGGGCTGGCCGCGCTGGGCCTGCGCGCCTTCCTCGACCCTGCCATCCAGGCACCGATCATCGTCACCTTCCATGCGCCCGACGATCCGCGCTACGACTTCAAGACCTTCTACAACGAGGTCAAGAAGCGCGGCTACATCCTCTACCCCGGCAAGCTCACGCAGGTGGAGACCTTCCGCGTGGGCTGCATGGGGCACTTCGGCGACGCGGGCATCCCGGGCGCGGTCGCCGCCATCGCCGAGACGCTCGAGGCCATGGGCATCCGGCAGGCATCGGCCGCCGTCGCGGCCTGAACAGGCAACCGATGGCACCGGCGCATTGCAGCGCCGGTCCTACAACGCGGGGCACGGCGCGCTTCCCATAATCGTGCGCATGACGGTGCTGCGCAGCGACATCCCCGCCCGCCTCGACCGCCTGCCCTGGTCGCGCTGGCACTGGCGCGTGGTGATCGCCCTCGGCGTGGCCTGGGTGCTCGACGGCCTCGAGGTCACCCTGGTGGGCTCGATCGGCGCCGTGCTCGAGCGGCCCGACACGCTCGGGCTCACGGCCGGCGAGATCGGCCTCTCGGGCTCGATCTACGTGGCCGGCGCCGTGCTCGGCGCGCTGCTGTTCGGCCGGCTCACCGACCGGCTCGGGCGCAAGAAGCTGTTCCTGGTCACGCTGGTGGTCTACACGCTGGGCACGCTGGCCACGGCCTTCTCGCCCGACTTCGCCTTCTTCGCGCTGTGCCGCTTCGTCACCGGGCTGGGCATCGGCGGCGAGTACGCGGCCATCAACTCGGCCATCGACGAGCTGATCCCCGCGCGCGTGCGCGGCCGCGTCAACCTCGCGATCAACGGCAGCTTCTGGATCGGCGCCGCGCTCGGCGCCGGGCTGAGCCTGGTGCTGCTCGACGCGCGCGTGATCGGCCCGGTGTGGGGCTGGCGCGCCGGCTTCGGCCTGGGCGCGGTGCTCGCGGTGGCGATCCTGCTGGTGCGGCGCCATGTGCCCGAGAGCCCGCGCTGGCTGATCGCGCACGGCCGCGCCGACGAAGCCAAACGCATCGTCGACGAGATCGAGGCCGAGGTCTCGGCGCAGCACGGCCCGCTGCCCGCGCCGCGCAGTTACGTCGACTACACGGCCGCGCGCCGCGAAAGCCCGCCGATGCGGCAGGTGGCGCGCGTGCTGCTCCAGCACTACCGACAACGCAGCGTGGTCGCGCTCGCGCTGATGATCGCGCAGGCCTTCTTCTACAACGCGATCTTCTTCACCTATGCGCTGGTGCTGACGCGCTTCTACGCCGTGCCCGAGGCCAGCGTGGCGCTCTACATCTTCCCGTTCGCGCTCGGCAACGTGCTGGGGCCGCTGCTGCTGGGCCCGCTGTTCGACAGCGTGGGCCGGCGCCGCATGATCGCGCTGACCTATGTGCTCGCGGGCGTGGGCCTGGCCTTCACCGGCTGGGCCTTCATGCAAGGCTGGCTCGATGCGCGCAGCCAGGCGCTGTGCTGGTCCGCCGTGTTCTTCCTGGCCTCGGCCGCCGCGAGCTCGGCCTATCTCACGGTCAGTGAGGTGTTCCCGCTCGAGATGCGCGCGATGGCGATCGCGATCTTCTATGCCATCGGCATGGGCGCGGGCGGCTTCGCGGCGCCGGTGCTGTTCGGCCTGCTGATCGAGACCGGCAGCCGCGGCGCGGTGATGGTGGGCTACTGCTTCGCCGCGGTGCTGGTGGTGGTGGCCGGGCTGCTGGCCTTGCGCTACGCGGCCGACGCCGAACGCAAGCCGCTCGAGGAAGTGGCGCCGCCGCTGGCCTCCGGGCACGGCGGCGAACGCTGAGGCGCGCCAACCGCAGCGCCACACGGTTGCACTAGGAAGGTGCCACGCGGGGGCACGTGAATTGCTTGCGCCCCACGGTCCGCAGCGCGAGACGCAGGACTCTCACAAACGTCGACACCCCGTCTTCGATTCATTGGCTATCGCGATGCCGACATCGCCAGAGGCGAGTTGCGGCCCCGCCGCCCATCGCCTCGATCCTTAAGAAATCTTGGGAGAAAGCAAATGAAAAGAAGGCGTTCCATGCGCATGGCGGCAGCCTGCGCGATCGTTCTTGCACTCGCGCTCGCGAGCGGATGCGGAGGCGGCGACGGCGGCGGCAGCGCGCTGTCGCTCACGGCCCCGCCCACTACACCCACCGCGACCGCCGACCCCGCGCCGACGATTCCCGTGACCACCCCACCCGATCCGCAGGACCCGACGGCGATCACGCGCTTCACGGCGACGGTGCCGTTCGGCGAGAAGGGCGACTACCAGTCCTCGGCGCAGGTGGTCTATGGCTTCGGCATCACGGCGGTGGCCGATGCGCAATACAAGGACGTGATCTACACGGTGCCGCTGCAGGGCACGGTGCGCTATCCGGCGGGGCCCGCCGGCACGCCGGGCCGTTCCAAGGTCCAGCCCTCGGCCAGCGGCGGCCATCCGGTGGTGGTGTTCCTGCATGGCATGCACGACTCCTCCGATCTCAACAATGCCAAGGGCTACGACTACCTGCAGAAGGACCTGGCCGAGCACGGCTATGTCGCCTTCTCCATCGACGCCGGAAAGATCAACGGGCTCAGCAGCTGGAACGCCTCGGACGCCGGAGCGTTCGCGCGCGGCCAGTTGCTCATGACGACGCTCGACCTGCTGCGCGCGGGCAATGCAACGGGCCTCTTCAACGGTGTCGCGATGCCCGAGCTCAAGGGCAAGCTGGACCTCGAGCGCGTGGGCATCGTCGGCCACTCGCGCGGCGCGGAAGCGGTCGCCTACGCGGTGGAACTGAACAAGCAGCGCATCGGCATCAGCTACCAGGACGTCGAGACGGCACGCCGCAGCCGCGAGCTCGTTGCGCTGGCCAAGGCCGAGCAGGAGAAAGCCGAGAAGCGGGTCGATGAAGCCACTGCCGCCGCCACCGACATCACCGTGAAGCTGTTCATGGCCCAGGCGGCGCTGCTGGCCGCGCGAATCCAGTCGCCGCCCGCCTCGCCCGAAAAGATCGACGCTCTGACGCAGGCCCTGCAGCAGTTGCAGCAGCAGGCGGCGCAGGCGAAGGAACGGGTCGCCGCCGAGCAGGCCGCGCTCGAGGAAGTCAACGCCAGGTTCCGGGATGTGAGCACGTTCTCGTACGCGATCAACGCGGACAGCGAGAAGTGGCTCGCGCAGATGACCTCGCTCGAGGCCCTGCTGCAATCGGGCGTCGTCTTGCCTTCGGCCACCGAGCCGCCGCACCGCGTCCGCGCCGTGTTCTCGCTGGCGCCGATCAATGCCAGGCAGCTGTCGCGCGTGACCCAGGTGCCGTTCGCCACCCTGCTGCCCACTTGCGACGGCGATGTCTACACGCTCAACGGCGCGCAGATCTTCGACGACAGCCGCAACACGGCGAGCGACGAGAGCGCGCCCAAGTACCAGGTGGTCGTCAGGGGCGCCAACCACAACTTCTACAACGACCATTGGTCCGAGGACGACGATGCCGAGAAGTTCGCCCCGCTCTATTGCCAATCGGGAAAGATCGACACGCTGCGCCTGAGCCCCGACGACCAGCGCCGCAACGGCGCGTTCCTGATGGCCTCGTTCCTGCGCTACTTCGTCGGCGACGAGTTCCAGTTCGCGCCCTACTGGAAAGGCCAGGCCCCGATTCCATCGGCCGGCTGCCCGGCCGGTGAAAGCAGTTGCGACGAACGCGTCGTGCTGACGGTCCATCAGCCCGCCGCCCAGCGCAAGCTGCTGCAGGACTTCCGCAACGCGGATGCCAGTGCGAAGAACGCAAGCGGGCTGTCGACCACCTACGAGCGCTTCAAGACCACCGTTCAATGCCGCTTCCTGGCCATCATCGCCCAGCCGAACGATCGAAAGGCGTCCTGCACCGACCCCGTGAGCCAGCTTCCGGCCGAAGCCCTGTTCAAGGAAGGCGAGCTCTACAACCCCTCCTCGTACGACAAGAAGACCCTGCTGCTCTGGTCGATCACCGACCAGGCCCAACTGCAGTGGGACACGGCCGGCCCCGTGGTGGCGATCGACACCGGCGATCTGTCGGCCCAGGGCTTCGACACGCTGAGCGTGCGCGTCGCCGTGCTGGCGCCGATCGGCCAGGAGGTCGAGATCGCGCTGACCGACACGCAGGGCCGCAAGGCGGCGCTCAAGGGCAGCGACTTCAGCGATGCGCTCTATGGCATCGCGCGCAAGCCCGACGGCGCGATCCCGCTGGTCGACGCGCCCGGGGACGCGATCTATGCCGACACCGGCACCACGCGGCCGCTGCTGAACATGGTGGCGGTTCCGCTGAAGGCCTTCGCGCTGCATGGCGTGGACCTCGCGCACATCCGGCAGGTCACGCTGCGCTTTCCGAAGGCCTCGGGCAGCGTGGCCGTCACCGACGTGCAGCTGCAGCGGATGAACTGAACGCCGCGCCGGCTACAGCGCGCAGGTCCTGAACCCCAGGAAGCCGTCGTCGCGCTGCGGCAGCGCGAAGCCGCGCCGCCGCATCGAACGCAACCGCGCGCGCGTGGCGAAAGAGGCCCCACGCAGCACGCGCGCGCGGCCGAAGCCCGCGGCGGGATCGAATTCGCCGCCGCCGCTCCACGGATCGGCGCGGTAGCCGGGCCAGGGCTGCAGCGTGCCCGCGGTCCATTCGTGCACGTCGCCCCAGCGGAAGCCGCGGCGCGCCGCGGTGTGGGCCGCGATCTCCCACTCGACCTCGGTCGCGATGCGGCGGCCGGCCCAGCGGGCCCAGGCATCGGCCTCCCACCAGCTCAGGTGCACCGCGCTGTGGTGGCCGGCGGCGCGCACGGTGGCACCGAAGCGCTGCTGCAGCACCGAGCCGCCGGTGGCGCTGCGCGCCGCGCCGATCTGCTCCACATGGCGCGGCCCGCGCCGGCCCTCGGCCTGCGCGGCCAGCCAGCGCCAGCCCTCGCCGTGCCACAGCTCCTCGCGGTCGTAGCCGCCGTCGTCGACGAATTCGGTGAACTGGTTCCAGGTGACCGGCTGGGCATCGATCTCGAACTCGGGCACGTCGACGCGGTGCGCACCGCGCTCCTGCGCGAAGGCGAAGCCGGCCTCGTCGCGGCCCAGGCTCCAGCGCGTGGCCGGCAGCGCCAGCGGCTCGCGCACCACGCTCACGGGCGCCTGCTCGATGCCCAGCGGCAGCCCGAGGGTCTGCGCCATCACCACGAACTGCTCGCCGCGCAAGTCCTCGTGGAACAGCGCGAGGCGGTAGAAGTACAGGCCGGCATCGGTCTCGGCCGCATGCTCGAGCAGCTCGAGCGTGCTCTCGAGCGTCTCGAGCAGGTAGGCCTTGGTCTGGGCCAGGTCCGGCAGCTCGGGCGACCAGCGGCGCTCGGGCGCGACCTGGGCCGGGTTCCACCAGTCGTCGGCGCCGGGGTCGATGGCCGCGAGCCGCGTCGGCCGCACCGGGCAGTCGACGCCGAAGGCACGCTGCGTGTTGCGCCCGATCCACCATTCGGCGAACCAGCCGATATGGCCGGCCAGCCAGACCGGCGGCTGCATGCCCTCCTGCGCCTGCAGCTCGCGCGGCACCGGCAACGCGGCCGAGCCGAGCGCCTGCTCGTAGAGCGCCAGCAGGTGCAGCGTGTGGTTGCGCGCATCGATCAGCGCCAGCGACAGCAGTTCGCGGCCGGCACGGTGCATGTCGGGCGAGTCGATCGAATGCGGCAGGCCCAGGGCGCCTGAGGGAGTCGAGGGCTGCGGGCTGGAAGACATCGGGCGATTATGGGCACCCGCCGGCGGGCGTCGTGGGCGCCGACTCCCGGGTAAACCCGGGCGTCGCGGCCTGGGTGGACGGGGCAATACAAAGGTACACCGCGTTACCATTGCGGGCTTTGCGTCGACCCCACCAGGGCCGGTCGCTATCACCCTGGGCTTTGTGGGAGACACCCCTTGTCTGCATTCCTCAAATTCGCGGCCGGCATGGACTGGATCAGCGAAAAGTTCGGCAAGTTCGCCGGCTACACCGTCCTGGCGGCCTCGCTCATTTCCGCCGCCAACGCACTGGTGCGCTACGGCCTCGACTTCAGCAGCAACGCCTTCCTCGAGATCCAGTGGTACCTGTTCGCGGCCACCGTGATGCTCGGCGCGCCCGTGGTGCTGCGCTTCAACGAGCACGTGCGCGTGGACATCATCTACGGCAAGCTCAAGGGCAACGGCCCGGTCTACGTCGACCTGTTCGGCCTGATCTTCTTCCTGCTGCCGGTGATGGGCATGTTCACCTACCTCACCTGGCCCTACTTCTGGAACACCTGGGTCACGGGCGAGATGTCGGGCAACATCGGCGGCCTGGTTCGCTGGCCCGCCGCGCTGCTGATGCCGGTGGGTTTCGCCGCCATGTTCCTGCAGGGCGTGGCGGAAATCATCAAGCGCATTGCCTACCTGCGTGGGCTCATCGAGATGAACACGCACTACGAGAAGCCGGTGCAGTGAGCGCGCAGCGCCCTCGCCCCGCCACCGTCTCCCTTCTCTGTGTCCCAACGGCAGGATAAGTAGAAATGCACATGGAAAACTTCGCCCCGATCATGTTCGCGGGGCTCGTCGTGATCATGCTGATCGGGTTCCCGGTCGCGTTCTCGCTCTCGGCACTCGGCCTGATCTGCGGCTTCTTCGCGATCGAGATGGGCTGGTTCCCGGCCGGCTTCATGGCCAACCTGCCGCTCAACGTCTTCGGCATCCTGTCGAACGAGACGCTGCTGGCGATCCCCTTCTTCACGCTGATGGGAGCGGTACTGGAGAAATGCGGGCTGGCCGAGGACATGCTCGACTCCATGGGCCAGCTGTTCGGCCCGGTGCGCGGCGGCCTCGGCTACTCGGTGATCATCGTGGGCTTCATCCTCGGCGCCATCACCGGCACGGTGGCGGGCCAGGTGATCGCGATGGCGATGATCTCGCTGCCGGTGATGATGCGCTACGGCTACAACATGCGCTACTCGACCGGCGTGCTCGCCGCCTCGGGGACCATCACGCAGCTGGTGCCGCCCTCGCTGGTGCTGATCGTCATGGCCGACCAGCTCGGCACCGACGTCGGCCAGATGTACAAGGGCGCCTGGGGTCCGTCGATCCTGCAGGTGATCATCTTCGCGATCTACACCTTCCTGATCGGGCGCATCTACCCGAGCTACGTGCCGGGCCTGCCGGCCAGCGCGCGCACGCTGCACGGCTGGGCGCTGTGGGGCAAGTGCCTGCGCGGCATCATTCCCTCGGCGATCCTGATCTTCGCGGTGCTGGGCTCGATGGGCGGCCTGCCGTTCATGGACAAGGCCATCGCCACCCCGACCGAAGCCGGCGCCATGGGCGCGGTCGGCGCGCTGATCCTCGCGCTGATCCACCGCCGCCTGAACTGGGAACTGCTCAAGGGCGCGATGGAAGGCACGATGCGCCTGACGGCCATGGTGGTGTTCATCCTGATCGGCTCGCGCGTGTTCTCGCTGGTGTTCCAGGGCGTGGACGGCGCCAAGTGGATCGAGCACATGCTCTCGGGCCTGCCGGGCGGCCAGGTCGGCTTCCTGATCGCGGTCAACATCTTCGTCTTCTTCCTCGCGTTCTTCCTCGACTTCTTCGAGATCGCGTTCATCATCCTGCCGCTTTTGGGCCCCGTGGCCCACAAGCTCGGCATCGACATGGTGTGGTTCGGCGTGCTGCTGTGCGTGAACATGCAGACCTCGTTCATGCATCCGCCGTTCGGCTTCGCGCTGTTCTACTTGCGAGGGATCGCCGACACCCTGTTCAAGAACGGGGCGCTGCCCAAGAAGGTGGAGTCGCGCGACATCTACCTGGGCGCCGTGCCCTGGGTCATCATGCAGCTGCTGCTGGTGGCCATCGTGATCTTCTTCCCGCAGACGGTGACCGTGTTCCTCGACAAGGAGAAGGTGGTCGACATCGACAAGGTGATCCTCGAGATGCCGGTGGACGAGCAGTCGAACGCACCCGACGCCAACGGCGTGAACATGGAAGACCCGTTCGGCAACGAGAAGAAGGACGAGCCGGCCCCGGCGGCCGAGCCCGCGCCGGCGCCCGCCGACGGCGCCAAGCAGTGACGCAGGCCGGCGCCGACGAAGGCGCTGCGCTCGAGAGCGCCGCCTTCCCGCCGCTGCTGCGCACGCTCGCGGTCGTGATCGTCGTCGACCTCTTCGCCATCGCGCTCTGGAGCCTGCCCTCGCTGCGCGAGACCAGCTGGTCGACCTCGAGCCTGGTGGTCTTCGGCCTCGCGGGCCTGTGCGTGGTGTGGGTCGGCTACTGGATCGTCTACAGCCGCACCCGGCTCGAAGGCGACGAGCTGGTCCAGACCTGGCTGTGGACCAAGCGCGTGCGCGCGCAGGACGCCTCGCAGCTCAAGCTGGTCCATATCCGCATGCTCGAGCGCGTCATCGCGCCACGCCTGCTGGTGCGCCGTCGCAATGGCGGCATCACCTGGTTCCATGCCTACGACCCGAAGGTGCTGGTCGCCTTCGGCGAGCAGGTGGCGCTGCGCGCGGTGCCGGCGCGGCCCCCGGCTTCCGACGACAACGGCGCCTGAGTCAGCCTCGCGGCACCCGATGCGGCGAAGATAGCCGCATGCATCCCAGATCCCTTCTCCTGTCGAACGGTGCGCGTGCCTTCGTGGCGGCCCTGTGCCTCGCCGCATCGGCGACCGGCGCCGCGGCCGCCACCGCCGCCGACTGCACGGCATCGGCCGCGCCCGACTGCTACCGCGCCTTCGAGCCCCCGCAAGCGGGCGGCTCGCTGCACTACTACGCCTCACTCGCCCCCGGCGCGGGCCCCACGCAGGCGCTCATCGCCATGCACGGCCATCCGCGCGATGCCGGCAAGACCTTCGACGCGGCCCTGCGCACCGTGCGCCAGGCCGGCGCGCTCGAGCGCACGCTGGTGGTCGCGCCGCTGTTCCAGGTCGCGGCCGACAAGGCCGGCAAATGCAGCAGCGCGGGCGTGCCGGCCGCGCAGGACGGCGACCTGCTGTGGACCTGCGCCTCCTGGCTCGAAGGCGGCCGCGCGGAGAACGGCAATGGCCTGTCCTCGTTCACGGCCATGGACGCGCTCGTGGCCGAGCTGCACCGGCGCTGGCCGAGCCTGCGCACGGTCACCCTCGCGGGCTTCTCGGCCGGCGCGCAGATGGTGCAGCACTACATCGGCTTCGCGGCCGATCCGCCCGCGGCCTCGCTCGCGCTGCGCTACGTGGTGGCCGACCCCGGCACCTGGCTCTACTTCGACGCGTACCGCCCGTTTCCTCCGGGCGACGCCGCCGCCTGCCCCGCGCTCAACCGCTGGAAGTACGGCACCGAGGGCCTGCCCGCGCACCTGGGCCGCGACGCCGCGCAGGCCCGCGCGCGCTATGCGGCCGCCGACATCCACTACCTGCAGGGCGAGCTCGACACCGGCGAGGGCAAGGGCACGGCCTACCGGGTGCTCGACAAGTCCTGCGCGGCCACCGCGCAAGGCCCCTACCGGCTGCAGCGCGGCCTGGCCTACGCGCAGTACGACCGCACGCTGCTCGCGCCGGCCAAGCGCCGCGAGGTCACGGTGGTGCCGGGCTGCGCGCACGACGTGGCCTGCGTGTTCCCGTCCGAGGCCGCGCGCGCCGCGCTGCTCGGCACGCCCTCCAAATGAAAAAAGCCCCGCCGCTGCCGGCGGGGCTTCTGCATGGGCGCGAAGGTGTCGCCGCTTACAGCTTCTGCTGCTGCATGAAGCGGTCGAAGGTGCCTTCGGTGTAGCGGAACCAGGCGTTCTGGTCGGCCAGGAATTTGGACCAGTCGCCGTAGATCTTCTTCCACTCGGGGTTGGAGTTGTTGAGGTCCGAGTAGACCTGCTGGGCCGACTTGAAGGCCGCGTTCATCACGTCCTGCGAGAACGGGCGCAGCTTGGTGCCCGAGCCCACGAGCTGCTTGAGCGCGATCGGGTTCTTGGCGTCGTACTTGGCCGTCATCGTGATGTTGGCGTGCGCGGCGGCCGCCTCGACGATCGCCTTGTAGTCGGCCGACAGGCCTTCCCAGGCCTTGGTGTTGATGTAGAAGTCGAGCTCGGGGCCGCCTTCCCACCAGCCGGGGTAGTAGTAGAACGGGGCGATCTTGTTGAAGCCCAGCTTCTGGTCGTCGTACGGGCCGACCCATTCGAGGCCGTCCAGCGTGCCCTTTTCGAGCGCGGGGTACAGGTCGGCGCCGGGGATCGATTGCGGGATCACGCCGAAGGGCTCGAGCACCTTGCCCGCGAACGGGTTGGTGCGGAACTTCAGGCCCTTGAGGTCGGCGACCGACTTGATTTCCTTGCGGAACCAGCCGCCCATCTGCGCGCCGGTGTTGCCGCCGGGCAGGTTGATGATGTTGTACTTGGCGTAGAAGGCGCGCATCAGCTTCAGGCCGTTGCCTTCGTACATCCAGGCGTTCTGCTGGCGGGTGTTCATGCCGAAGGGCACCGAGCAGCCGAGGCAGAAGGTCGGGTCCTTGCCGTAGAAGTAGTACGGCGCCGTGTGGGCCATTTCGACCGAGGCGTTCTGCACGCCGTCGACCACGCCGAACGCGGGCATCAGCTCGCCGCCGGCATGCACCGAGATCTGGAACTTGCCGCCCGTCATGTCGCTGACGCTCTTCGCGAACACCTCGGCGGTGCCGAAGATGGTGTCCAGCGACTTGGGAAAGCTCGACGCCAGGCGCCAGCGGACGGTGGCCTGCGCATGAACGGCAGGCGCGATGCCGGCAGCCAGGACGCCAGCGATGCCGGCGTTTTTGATGAGGGAACGACGATCCATGGATAGCTCTCCGAATACTTGGAAAAAACGACGCACGGCTTGTGACCGCTGGGGACTCTTGTAGAAGCCCGGGCGATTGTAAAAACGCGCTTACAGCGACCGGCGGGGGTTTACCCTGCGCTGCAGCAATACGGCGGATGCGCGCCACGCCATCGCCACGGCCCGCGAGCAGGCCTGCGACGAGCCCGGCAAGCCCCCCGGCAAGCCCGAATTCGGACGAGGCATAAAATGTTAATCCGCCTTACACACACCTCCGATACGGCATCCGACATGAGACTCTCCCATTCCTTCAAGCCCGCGCTGCTCGCCTTCGCCGCAGCCACCGCCTTCGGCGCCCAAGCCGCCGACATCAAGATCGGCGTCGCCGCCGCGCTGTCCGGCGGTGCCGCCCAGTACGGCGCCGCGATCCGCAACGGCTTCCAGCTCGCGGCCGACGAGATCAATGCCGCCGGCGGCATCAACGGCGACAAGATCGTCCTCGCCATCGAGGACGAGCAAGGCAAGAAGGAAGACGCCATCAACGTCTTCAAGAAATTGATCTTCCAGGACAAGGTCCTGATGACCTTCGGCCCCACGCTGTCGAACTCGGCCCAGGCCGCCGACCCGATCGCCCAGGCCGCCAAGACCGTGGCCTTCGGCACCTCGAACACCGCCGACGGCATCACCTCGATCGGCGACTACGTGTTCCGCAACTCGGTGACCGAGGCCGACGTGCTGCCCGAGACCCTGCGCGTGGCGATCAAGCACGCCAACGTCAAGAAGGTCGCCGTGCTCTACGGCAACGACGACGTGTTCACCAAGAGCGGCTACGACAACTTCAAGAAGGCCCTCGAGGACCTGAAGCTGCCCGTGACCACCACCGAGACCTTCGCCAAGGGCGACGTGGACTTCAAGGCCCAGCTGACCAAGATCAAGGCCAGCAACCCCGACGCCATCGTGCTGTCGGCCCTGCTGGCCGAGGGCGCGCCGATCATGGTGCAGGCCCGCCAGCTCGGCCTGAACGTGCCGGTCATCGGCGGCAACGGCATGAACTCGACCAAGATCTTCGACCTGGCCAAGGGCAGCTCGGACAACCTCTACGTCGGCAGCCCCTGGTCGGCCAGCAACGCCACGCCCGAGAACACCAAGTTCCAGAAGGCCTACAACGACAAGTTCAAGGTCGCGCCCGACCAGTTCGCCGCCCAGGCCTACGACGGGCTGTACGTGGTGGCGCAGGCGCTCAAGGGCGTGAAGCTGTCGGGCAACCTGCCGGCCGACCGCACCGCCCTGCGCGACGCGCTGCCCAACGTGAAGTGGACCGGCGCCACCGGCGCCTTCACCTTCGCGCGCGCCAAGGACAAGGCCGGCAAGCCCGCCGGCTACGACGCGCAACAGACGGCCATCGTGAGCGTGACGCGCGGCACGCAGTTCGTGATCGAGAAGTAAGCAAGGGGCGGCACCCTCGCCGCTCGCGGCGGGCCGCGCGGCCCGCCTTGCCTTTTGCACCCGGCGCAGGACGACCCACTGCGCCCTTCGTTCTTCCTGTTTTGATTCGCCGCGACGCCCTTCGGCCGCGGCCCGACGAAAGCCCATCGTGCTCGATCAGCAGCTTGTCAACGCCCTGTCGCTGGGGTGCGTCTACGCACTCTTCGCGCTGGGCTTCACACTCATCTTCGGCGTGCTCGGCGTCATCAACCTCTCGCACGGCGCGGTGTTCATGGTGGGCGCCTACGCGGCCGCCGAGTTCATGCGCCTGACCAACCTGCCCCTGTGGGCCGGCCTGCCCTTCGCGTTCGTGCTGTGCGGCGTGCTGGGCCTGCTGATCGACGTGCTGGTGCTCAAGCCGCTGCGCAAGCGCGACGCGCCCCACCTGATCCCGATGATCGCCACCATCGGCGTGGCCATCATCCTGAACAACGGCGTGCAGGGCATCTTCGGCGCGGAGAACCTGCGCTTCCCGTCCGGCACCATCCCCGACGACGCGCTGGTGCTCGCGGGCATCCACGTCACGGCGCTCGAGCTCGGCATCATCATCGCGTCCTTCGCGCTGATGGCCGTGCTGCTGCTGTCGCTGCAGCGCACGCAGCTCGGCCGCGCGCTGCGCGCCATCGCCGAATCGCCCAAGGCCGCCTACCTCGTGGGCGTGAACGTCGAGGGCCTGTTCTACCTGACCTCCTTCGTGGCGGCGGGCCTGGGCGGCGTGGCCGGCGTGCTGATCGGCCTGTACTCGAACGCGCTGTTCCCGCTGATGGGCCAGCCGATGCTCGAGAAGGGCATCGCCGTGATCATCCTCGGCGGCATGGGCGACATCCGCGGCGCGCTGCTCGGCGGCCTGTTCCTCGGCTTCGCCGAGGTGCTGTCGGTGGCCTACGTGGGCTCCACCATGCGCGACGCGGTGGCCTTCGGCCTTCTGTTCCTGGTGCTGCTGGTGCGTCCCAAGGGCCTGTTCGGCTCGCTCAAGGAGCGCAAGGTCTGACCATGGAAGCGCTCGACAACTTCTGGTCGGTCTACAGCAACCTGGTGCTCTCGCTGGGCATCAACGGCCTGCTGGCGCTCTCGATCTGGCTCACCCTGGCCTGCGGCATGCTGGCCCTGGCCAACGCGGCCTTCATGGGCATCGGCGCCTACGCGGCCTCGATCCTCACGCTCAACTACGGCGTGCCGTTCCCGGTCGCCATCGCGGCCGGCATGGCCGCGCCCGCGCTGGTGGCCTTCGCCATCGGCAAGCCCACGCTGCGCCTGTCGGGCGTGTACCTGGCGATGGCCACGCTGGCCTTCGGCGAGGTGGTGCGCATCGCCGTGCTCAACGCCGAGTCGCTCACGGGCGGCGCGCTGGGCCTCAATGGCATCCCGCAGTCGACCGAGTGGTGGCACGTCGCGCTCGCGCTGGTGCTGGTGCTGCTGGTGCTGTGGCGCATCCGCCGCTCGAAGGTGGGCCGCGCCTTCGAGGCCATCAAGGAGGACGAGACCGCCGCCGGCCTGATGGGCATCGACGTGGCGGGCCACAAGATGCTGGCCTTCGTGCTCGGCGGCGCGATCGCCGGCCTGGCCGGCACGCTGAACGCGCACCTGACCTTCTTCATCGGCCCGTCCGAGTACGGCTTCAACCGCGCGGTCGACATCCTCACGATGGCGATCCTCGGCGGCATCGGCGGCCTCACCGGCCCGGTGCTCGGCGGCACCATCCTCACGCTGCTGCCCGAGATGCTGCGCGGCCTGGGCGCCTTCCGCCTCGTGGTCAACGGCTTCATCCTGGTGCTGATCGTGCTGTTCCTGCCCAAGGGCATCTGGGACCCGGCGCGCATCCGCCAGTGGTTCGGCCGCAAGGGGAGCGCCGCATGAGCCAGACCCTGCTGACATTGAAGAACGTGTCGCGCCATTTCGGCGGACTCAAGGTGCTGCAGGACGTGAACCTCGAGATTCCGCAAGGCGGCATCTTCGGGCTCATCGGACCGAACGGCGCCGGCAAGACCACGGTGTTCAACCTGATCACCGGCCTCTTGCCGACCACCAGCGGCAGCATCCATTTCGAGGGCCGCGACCTCGCGGGCCGCAAGCCCTTCCAGATCACGCGCGGCGGCATCGCGCGCACCTTCCAGAACATCCGCGTCTTCAAGGAGATGTCGCTGCTGGAGAACGTGATCGTGGGCATGGATTCGAAGCTGCGCTACGGCCCGCTGGGCCTGCTCGCGAGCTCGGGCCTGTTCCGCGGCGAGGAGAAGCGCGCCCGCGAGCGCGCGCACGAGCTGCTGGGCTGGGTGCGCCTGGACCACAAGGCGCACGACATCGCCGACAACCTCTCGTACGGCGAGCAGCGCAAGCTGGAGCTCGCGCGCGCGCTGGCCACCGAGCCCAAGCTGCTGCTGCTCGACGAACCGGTCGCCGGCATGAACAGCACCGAGAAGAGCGAGCTGATGGTCGAGATCGAGAACATCGCGGCGCGCGGTTTCACGGTCTTCATGATCGAGCACGACATGCGCTTCGTGATGGGCCTGTGCCAGCAGATCGCGGTGCTGAACTTCGGCCGCATCATCGCGCGCGGAGGCCCCGAGCAGATCCGCAACGACCCGCAGGTGATCGAGGCCTACCTCGGCCGCGAGGACGACGAAGCCACCAACGAACCGGAGGCCGCGGCATGAGCGCAGGCACCAAGCAACCCTTGCTGCAGGTCCAGGGCCTGAAGGTTTCCTTCGGCCATGTGCAGGCCGTCAAGGGCATCGACTTCGAACTGCACGAAGGACAGATCACCACGCTGGTCGGCGCCAACGGCGCCGGCAAGTCGACCACGCTGCTGGCGCTGTCGGGCCTGGTGAAGAAGACCGCCGGGCGCGTCGTGTTCGCGGGCCAGGACATCTCCGCCCTCGCGCCGCACAGGATCGTGGCCGGCGGCGTGGTGCAGGTGGCCGAGGGCCGCGCCACGCTGACCACGCTGACGGTGCGCGAGAACCTCGAGCTCGGCGCCTACACGCGGCGCGACGGCGCGGCCGCGCGCACGGCCGACCTGGAGCGCATCTACGCCCTGTTCCCGGTGCTCAAGGACCGCGCCGACGGCCTGGCCGGCAACCTCTCGGGCGGCGAGCAGCAGATGCTGGCGATCGGCCGCGCCCTGATGGCGAAGCCGCGCGTGCTGCTGCTGGACGAGCCCTCGATGGGCCTGGCGCCGATCATCGTGCAGGACATCTTCCGCACGCTGCGCGAGATCAACCGCCAGGGCCTGACGATCTTCCTGGTGGAGCAGAACGTGCGCCAGGCGCTGAAGATCGCGGACCGGGCCTACGTGATCGAGACCGGCAGCATCGTGCTGTCGGGCAGCGGGCGCGACCTGCTCGGCGATCCGAAGGTGCAGGAAGCGTACCTGGGCAGCTGATCGTTTCGGCTGTTCCTCCCTCCCCCGCTGGGGGAGGGTCGGGGTGGGGGCACGCGGCCTTGCGCAAGACCGCGGCGCTTTTCGAGGCCGCATGCCCCCATCCCGGCCTTCCCCCAGAGGGGGAAGGAGCAAGACAGAAGATTCAGCCTTCGCGGCCGAAGCGCTGCGCGATCGACTGCTCGATGCCCGCGGCATCGAGCCCGATCGAGGCCAGCAGCTTGGCCGGGTCGCCGTGCTCGATGAAGCGGTCGGGCAGGCCCAGCTGCAGCACCGGCACCTGCACGCCCGCGGCCTGCAGCGCCTCAAGCACCGCGCTGCCCGCGCCGCCCATCAACGCGCCTTCCTCGAGCGTGACCAGCGCCTCGTGCGAACGCGCCACCTCGAGCAGCAGTTCCACGTCGAGCGGCTTGGCCCAGCGCATGTTGGCCACCGTGGCATCGAGCGCCTCGGCGGCCGTGAGCGCTGGATACAGCAGCGTGCCGAAGGCCAGGATGGCGATGCGCTTGCCCTGCCGGCGCAGCTCGCCCTTGCCGAAGGGCAGGCCGTCGAGCGCGAGGTGCGGCTCGACGCCGGCACCCGCGCCGCGCGGATAGCGCACGGCCACCGGGTGGTCCTGCTCGTAGGCCGTGGTCAGCAGTTGCCGCGTCTCGCGCTCGTCGGCGGGACAGGCGATGCTCATGTTCGGGATGCAGCGCAGGAACGGGATGTCGTAGGCACCTGCGTGCGTGGCGCCGTCGGCGCCCACCAGGCCCGCGCGGTCGAGCGCGAACACCACCGGCAGGTTCTGGATCGCGACGTCGTGCACCAATTGGTCGTAGCCGCGCTGCAGGAAGGTCGAGTAGATCGCCACCACCGGCTTCAGGCCCTCGCAGGCCAGGCCCGCGGCGAAGGTCACGGCATGCTGCTCGGCGATGCCGACGTCGTAGTAGCGGTCGGGAAAGCGCTGCTCGAACTCGACCAGCCCCGAGCCTTCGCGCATCGCGGGCGTGATGCCGACCAGCCGACCGTCCTTGGCCGCGGTGTCGCACAGCCACTGGCCGAAGATCTGGGTGAAGGTCTTCTTGGGCGCCGACGCGGGCTTGACCAGGCCGACCTGCGGATCGAACTTGCCGGGGCCGTGGTAGGCCACGGGATCGGCCTCGGCCAGCTTGTAGCCCTGGCCCTTCTTGGTCACCACGTGCAGGAACTGCGGGCCCTCGAGGTGCTTGAGGTTCTCGAGCGTGGGCACCAGCGAATCGATGTCGTGGCCGTCGATCGGGCCCACGTAGTTGAAGCCGAACTGCTCGAACAGCGTGGCCGGCACCACCATGCCCTTGGCATGCTGCTCGAAGCGCTTGGCCAGTTCGAACAGCGGCGGCGCGGCGCGCAGCACGCTCTTGCCCACGTTCTTGGCGGCGGCGTAGAAGTTGCCGCTCATCAGCTGCGCCAGGTAGCGGTTGAGCGCGCCCACCGGCGGGCTGATCGACATGTCGTTGTCGTTGAGGATCACGATCAGCCGGCAGTCGCACACGCCCGCGTTGTTGAGCGCCTCGAAGGCCATGCCGGCCGTGAGCGCGCCGTCGCCGATGATGGCCACGGTGAAGCGGTCCTCGCCCTTCTGCTTGGCGGCCATGGCCATGCCGAGCGCGGCCGAGATGCTGGTCGACGAGTGCGCGGTGCCGAAGGTGTCGTATTCGCTCTCGCTGCGCTGCGGGAAGCCCGAGATGCCGCCGAGCTGGCGCAGGGTGGGCATGCGCTCGCGCCGGCCCGTGAGGATCTTGTGCGGATAGGTCTGGTGGCCCACGTCCCACACCAGCCGGTCGTGCGGCGTGTTGAACACGTGGTGCAGCGCGACCGTGAGCTCCACCGTGCCGAGGTTCGAGCTCAGGTGGCCGCCGGTGCGCGAGACGTTGTCGAGCACGCAGGCGCGCACCTCGTCGGACAGCTGCTTGAGCTGGGCCCGGTCGTACTGGCGGATGGGGGACGGATCGTGGAGCGTGGGGAGCAGCGGAGCGGCCATGGATCGTGGTGTTCGTTCTTGTCTAGCGGTCGCGGTCTACGACCATGTGGGCCAGCGCGCGCAGCGCTGCAGTGTCCTGCAGGCCGCTCGCATCGAGCGCGGCGAGCGCGTCGTCGAGCAGTTGCGAGGCCTGGGCCCGGGCGCCCTCGAGCCCCAGCAGCGACACATAGGTGGGCTTGTCGGCCGCGGCATCCTTGCCCGCGGTCTTGCCCAGGGTCTGCGAATCGGCCGTGACGTCGAGGATGTCGTCGACCACCTGGAAAGCCAGGCCGATCGCCGCGCCGTAGCCGCGCAGCGCGGTCAGCGCCGCCGCCGAAACGCCGGTGCCGCAGGCCGCGCCCATCTCGACGCTGCCCTGCAGCAGCGCGCCGGTCTTCAGCCGGTGCATCTCGCGCAACTGCGCTTCGTTCAAGGCCACGCCCACGCTCGCGAGGTCGATCGCCTGGCCGCCGGCCATGCCCTGGCTGCCGGCGGCGCGCGCCAGCATGCGGCACAGCGTGGCCTGCATCGCGGGCGGCACCTCGTCGCCATCGGGCGTGAGCAGTTCGAAGGCCAGCGCCTGCAGCGCGTCGCCCGCGAGCAGCGCGTCGGCCTCGCCGAACTTCACGTGCACCGTGGGCTTGCCCCGGCGCAGCACGTCGTTGTCCATGCACGGCAGGTCGTCGTGCACCAGCGAATAGGCGTGGATCAGTTCGGTGGCGCAGGCCGCGCGCAGCGCCGCGGCCGCATTGCCGCCGACCGCCTCGCTGGCCGCGAGCACCAGCAGCGGCCGCAGCCGCTTGCCGCCGTCGAGCACCGCATAGCGCATGGCCTCGCCGAGCAGCACCGGCGAATCGACGCCGACCCAGCCCGACAGCGCCTGTTCGACGCGCTCGAGGTGCGGACGGCTCCAGAGCGCAAGGCGGGCCTGGTCCCAGGTGGGGGACGTGGTGGCCGCGGTCATTCGGCGGCCCAGGGCTTGAGGCTGCCCGCGTCGAGCACCTTGATCTGGTCTTCCACCGCCTGCAGCCGGTCGCGGCAGAAGGCCAGCAGCGCGGCGCCGCGCTGGTAGCTGCCCAGCAGCTGGTCGAGCGGCAACTGGCCCGATTCGAGTTCCGCGACCAGTTGCTCCAGTTCCTGGAGTCCCGCTTCGTAGCTGACGGGCATCGGGCCCGTGTCGGGCGTGGGCGCCGGACTGGACGCGGGAGAGGAAGGCACCTTGGGCATGCGGGGGCAACGAGGATGAAACCGCGCATTTTAGGTCGCGGCCGATGGCACATCGGCGGCTTGCGCGACACTGCGACGCACCGTCGTGCACGGCCGGACAGGGCGCCGGCCCGACCAGGGTGAAAGCCCCAGGGGCCACAAGGAAGGCCCCCCGGGTACAATCCCCCTCCCCCAGCCGGTCACGCCGGCGCAACTCTCGGGCCGACACGCCTCTCCTGTCGTCGGTACCTTCCGTTTCAATTTTGTTTTCCTCCCTGTGGGGAGCTTGGTCAGGTCCTCCATGTCTGATTTAAGTCTTCAACTGCAGCAGGCCACGAGCCAACTTCCGGTTTCCGCGTATTTCGACGAGGCGCTCTTCGCCCGCGAGATGGAAACGCTCTTTGCCCGTGGCCCACGCTATGTCGGCCACCGCCTTGCCGTGCCGGAGGCCGGCAACTTCCACACGCTGCCCCACGAGCACCAGGGCCGCGCGCTGGTCCACACGCCCAAGGGCGTGGAACTGATCTCCAACGTCTGCCGCCACCGCCAGGCCGTGATCCTGCAGGGCCGCGGCGAACTCGACGCGCGCACCGGCGGCAACATCGTCTGCCCGCTGCACCGCTGGACCTATGCCGCGGCCGACGCGCGCACCACCGGCACGCTGATCGGCGCCCCGCATTTCGCGCAGGACCCCTGCCTGAACCTGCACAACTACCCGCTCACCGAATGGAACGGCCTGCTGTTCGAGGCCAACGGCCGCGACATCGCGGCCGACATGGCCGGCCTGGGCCCGCGCGCCGACCTCTCGTTCGAGGGCTTCGCGCTCGACCACGTCGAACTGCACGAGTGCAACTACAACTGGAAGACCTTCATCGAGGTCTACCTCGAGGACTACCACGTCGGCCCGTTCCACCCGGGCCTGGGCAGCTTCGTCACCTGCGACGACCTGCGCTGGGAGTTCAACCGCAACTACTCGGTGCAGACCGTGGGCGTGGCCAACCGCCTGGGCCGCGCGGGCAGCCCGGTCTACCAGAAATGGCAGGAACAGCTGCTGCAGTACCGCGAGGGCAAGCCGCCCAAGTACGGCGCGATCTGGCTCACCTACTACCCGCACGTGATGATCGAGTGGTATCCGCACGTGCTCACGGTCTCGACCCTGCACCCGGTCAGCCCCACCAAGACGCTCAACATGGTGGAGTTCTTCTACCCCGAGGAAATCGTCGCCTTCGAGCGCGAGTTCGTCGAGGCCCAGCGTGCCGCCTACATGGAGACCTGCGTGGAAGACGACGAGATCGCCGAGCGCATGGACGCCGGCCGCCGCGCGCTGATGCTGCGCGGCGACAACGAGACCGGTCCCTACCAGAGCCCGATGGAAGACGGCATGCAGCAGTTCCACGAGTGGTACCGGCGCGAGCTGCAGGCCGCCGGCTGAGGCGCCGAAGCCGCTGCTTCGGTTCCGTTTCCTGCTATTCTCTTGATAGCTGAATGCGCCCGGTTGGCGGGCGTTTCAGCTATTTTTCTTTTGTAAGAAGTCAAGACGATGCAAGCGCTCTGGATGGTGCTCGGCGCCTTTTTGTTCGCCTCCATGGGCGTGGCCGTGAAGATCGCCTCGGCCTGGTTCACCAGCGGCGAGATGGTGCTCTGGCGCGGCGTCATCGGCATCGTCTTCCTGTGGCTGCTCGCGCGCAGCCGCGGCGTCTCGCTCGCCACCCAATACCCCGGCATGCATGCCTGGCGCAGCCTGATCGGCGTGGTCTCGCTGGGCGCGTGGTTCTATGCCATCGCCCACATGCCGCTGGCCACGGCCGTCACCCTCAACTACATGAGCAGCGTCTGGATCGCCGCCTTCCTGGTCGGCGGCGCGCTGTTGGCCTGGATGCCGGTGCCGGGCCGCGACGGCCGCGTCTCGCGTCCGCCGCTGCAGGCGCCGCTGGTGCTGACCGTGCTCACCGGCTTCGCCGGCGTGGTGCTGATGCTCAAGCCCAGCGTGGATTCGAGCCAGGGCTTCGCCGGCCTGCTGGGCCTGCTGTCGGGCCTGACCGCCGCCTTCGCCTACATGCAGGTGGTGGCGCTCTCGCGCATCGGCGAGCCCGAGATGCGCACGGTGTTCTATTTCGCGCTCGGCTCGGCCGTGGCCGGGGCGCTGGCCACGGCCTTCACGGGCTTTTCGGAATGGAACTGGCGCCACGGCCTGTGGCTGCTGCCGATCGGCCTGCTGGCGGCCCTCGGACAGCTTTGCATGACCCGCGCCTACGCCACCGCCAAGACCGAGAGCGGCACCCTGGTGGTGGCCAACCTGCAGTACTCGGGCATCATCTTCGCGGCCTTCTACAGCGTGGTGCTGTTCGACGACCGCATCGACGCCGCCGGCTGGACCGGCATGGCGCTCATCATCGCGAGCGGCGTTGCCGCAACCGTGTTGCGTCAGCGTACAGTGCCACAGGCGCCGGCCGAGGAACATTGAGGCCGGCTCGCAGTCCCCTTCACATCCGCCGCAACTATTGCGCGGCCCATGCGTCCAGGAGTTCTTCGCCATGACCTTCACCACCCTCGTTTCCGCCGATGAGCTGCGCGCCCTGCAGGCCGCCGGCACGCCGCTCATGGTGTTCGACTGCAGCTTCGACCTCATGAAGCCCGAGTCGGGCGCCCAGCAGTACGCGGCCTCGCACATCCCGGGCGCGCTGCATGCCGACCTCGACACCGACCTCAGCGCCAAGCATGGCGTGCCCGGCGCGCATGGCGAGGTGGTGGTGGCGCAGGAAGACGGCGTGCCGGCCTCGGGCGGGCGCCATCCGCTGCCCAGCCGCGAGCGCTTCGCGGCCTGGCTCAGCGGCATCGGCTTCTCGAACGACATGCAGGCCGTGGTCTACGACCGCAACGGCGCCAACTACTGCGGGCGCCTGTGGTGGATGCTCAAGTGGATGGGCCACGACGCCGTGGCCGTGCTCGACGGCGGCCTGCAGGGCTGGCAGGCCACGGGCGGCGAGGTCACCGACCGCGAGGAGCCCGCGCGCTTCCAGTCGAACTTCGTCATGGGCGAACCGCTGGTGCGCCTCGTCACCACCGACACCGTGGTGCGCCGGCTGGGCCAGCCTGACCAGAACCTGATCGACGCGCGGGCCGGTGCACGCTATCGCGGCGAGGTGGAACCTCTGGACCCGATCGCCGGTCACATCCCCGGGGCACTCAACCGCCCCTTCGCCGAGAACCTCGGTCCCGACGGCAAGTTCAAGCCCGCCGCGCAACTGCGCGCCGAGTTCGAAACGCTGCTCGAAGGCCGCGATCCGGCGACGGTCGTCCACCAGTGCGGCAGCGGCGTGAGCGCCGTTCCCAATCTGCTCGCGATGCGCATCGCGGGGCTCGGAACGGCCGCGCTCTATGCCGGCAGCTGGAGCGAATGGAGCAACACCCCGGGGCTGCCGACCCGGCAAGGCGCCCAACCATGACCCTGACCCGATCCAGCACCGACCGACGCGCTCTCCGACGCATCCTCGCTTCCGCCGCCCTCGCGCTGCTTGCCTCGGCCCCGTTCGCCGCCGCGCAGGCCCAGCAGCAGCACGCCCACGTGCACGGCCAGATCAAGCTCGACGTCGCCATCGACGGCCCCACGGTCGTGATCGATATGGAGTCGCCGCTCGACAACATCGTCGGCTTCGAGCGCGCACCCAAGACCGATGCCGAGAAGAAGACCGTCGAGGATGCCGTGGCCCAGCTGCGCGCGGCCGACAAGCTGTTCGCCATCGATCCCGCCGCAAGCTGCAAGCTCGGCCCGGTCGACCTGCGCTCCAGCGCGCTCGGCCTCGGCAAGCCCGATGCCAGCGAGCCCGAGGGCCATGCCGACCTCGACGCCACCTTCTCGTTCAACTGCGCCAACGCGGCCGCCGCCAAGTACATCGACATCGGCCTGTTCGCCGCCTTCAAGGGCACGCGTCAGATCGATGCGCAGATCGCTTCCGCGCAAGGCCAGTTCAAGCGCCAGCTCAAACGCCCCGCCGGAGCGCAAGCCGCGCAGCCGGCCCGCCTGACCTGGGGCAAGTGAGGTCGTGAGCCTTCCTTCGCAGGCCGAATCCACGCCGCTGCGCGTGGTGCTCTCGGCCGAATCGCTGCGCTTCTCCTGGCCCGGCAGCGCCACGCCCTGCATCGACATCGAGGCCTTCCGCATCACGGCCGGCGAATCGGTGTTCCTGCATGGCCCCAGCGGCTGCGGCAAGAGCACCCTGCTGTCGCTGCTGGCCGGCGTGCTGGTGGCCGACGAGGGCCGCGTGTGCCTGCTGGGCCACGACTGGTCCAAGCTCTCGGGCGCCGCGCGCGACCGCTGCCGCGTGGCGCACGTGGGCTACATCTTCCAGCAGTTCAACCTGCTGCCCTATCTGAGCGTGGTCGACAACGTGCTGCTGCCCTGCCGCTTCTCGGCACGGCGCCGCGAGCAGGCCTCGCGCCAGCGCGGCGCGCGCGAGGAAGCCGAGCACCTGCTCGACCAGATGGGCCTGGACCGCAAGCTCTGGCAGCGCCAGGCCATGCAGCTCTCGGTGGGCCAGCAGCAGCGCGTGGCAGCGGCGCGCGCGCTCATCGGCCAGCCCGAGGTGGTGATCGCCGACGAGCCCACCTCCGCGCTCGACGAAGACCGGCGCGAAGCCTTCCTCGACGTGCTGCTCACCGCCTGCGCCGAGAACGACAGCGCGCTGGTGTTCGTGAGCCATGACCAGCGCATCGCGCAGCGCTTCGCGCGCCATGTGCTGCTGCCCGAGATCAACCGCGCCTCGAGCGCGACGATGGCGACCGACGCATGAAGGCCCTGTTCTCCATCGCCTGGCGCAGCGCCTGGAACCGCCGCTTCACGCTCGCGCTCACCGTGTTCTCGATCGCGCTGTCGACCTTCCTCCTGCTGGGCGTCGAGCGCATCCGCACCGAGCTGCGCGAAAACTTCGCGTCCTCGGTCTCGGGCACCGACCTGATCGTGGGCGCGCGCACCGGCTCCACGCAACTGCTGCTGTACTCCGTGTTCCGCATCGGCGCGGCCACCAACAACATTGCGTGGAAGAGCGTGCAGGCGCTGCAGGCGCACCCCGGCGTCGACTGGGTGGTGCCACTGTCGCTCGGCGATTCGCACCGCGGCTTCGCCGTGCTCGCGACCTCGCCCGAGTACTTCACGCGCTTTCGCTACGGCGACCGCCAGTCGCTCGCGCTGCGCGAGGGCAAGCCCTTCAGCGAGCTGTTCGACGCCGTGGTCGGCGCCGAGGTGGCCGACAAGCTCGGCTACCACGTGGGCCAGAAGATCACGCTGGCGCACGGCAGCGGCGAGCTCAACGTGGCCGAGCATGCCGACAAGCCCTTCACCGTGGTGGGCGTGCTCGCGCGCACCGGCACGCCGGTCGACCGCACGGTGCACATCGGTCTCGCGGCCATGGAGGCGATCCACCTCGAATGGGTGGGCGGCGCGCCCATGCCCGGCGTGAAGATCCCGGCCGACCAGGTGCGCAAGTTCGACCTCACGCCCAAGAACGTGACGGCCGCGCTCGTGGGCCTGAAGAACCGCGCCGCCGTGTTCTCGGTGCAGCGCTGGATCTCCACCTACACCGGCGAGCCGCTGATGGCGATCCTGCCCGGCGTGGCGCTCGACGAACTCTGGAGCGTGATCGGCGTGGGCGAGAACGCGCTGCTGCTGATGTCGGGCCTGGTCGCGCTCGTGAGCCTCGCGGGCCTGGTGTCGGTGGTGATGGCCGGCCTCAACGAAAGGCGGCGCGAACTCGCCGTGCTGCGCGCCGTGGGCGCGGGCCTGCGCCACGTGCTGGCGCTGCTCGCGCTCGAGGGCGCGCTGGTCACCGTGCTCGGCGTGGTCGTGGGCGTGCTGATGGCGGTGCTGGGCATCGCCGGGCTCGCGCCCTGGCTGCAGTCGCAGTTCGGGCTGACATTGCGGCTTTCCGAACCTACACTGAACGAATGGCTGCTGCTCGCGAGCCTGCTGGCCGCCGGCTGGCTGGCGAGCCTGCTGCCCGGCATTCGCGCCTACCGGCTCTCGCTCGCCGACGGGCTTTCACCGAGGATCTGATCCCATGCGCCACGCAAAGACTCCCCATTCCGCCGTCCAGGCCTCGAAGCGCTTCGCCCTGCTGATGGCCGGCGCCAGCCTCGCGGCCGCCGCCTGGGCCGCCGAGCCCGCGCCCAAGGACACCACCGCCACCAACCCGCTCGGCGGCAAGGCCGCGCCCGCGGCCACCGCCAAGGCCCCGGCCGGCCAGCCGCGCCAGATCACCTGGGAAGAACTCGTGCCCAAGGACTGGGACCCGTCGAAGGAGTTCAAGGGCATGGACCTGAGCGCCCTCGACGATGGCGACCCGCGCGCCAACGAGCTGCTGATGAAGATGCAGGAGGTGTCGAACAACGCGCCGACCAATCCCGCGATGAACGGCGTGGAGGTGAAGATCCCCGGCTTCATCGTGCCGCTCGAGGAAGCCAAGGGCGAGGTCACCGAGTTCCTGCTCGTGCCCTACTTCGGCGCCTGCATCCACACCCCGCCGCCGCCGGCCAACCAGATCCTGCACGTGGTGCCGCAGAAGGGCGCCAAGTTCCGCGCCATGGACACCGTGTGGGTCACGGGCAAGCTGCAGACCCTGCGCAACGATTCGATGATGGGCGTGAGCGGCTACCACGTGAGCGCGAGCAGCGTCACCAAGTACACCGGCGGCGCGAAGTAGCCGACAGCCGCACGCCGCGGCACTGACCGCGAGCTGACTGGGAGCAAGGGGCCGGTATTCACCGGCCCTTCACCTTTCTTGACAGGCCTGTTCCTACCCGGCCAGCGCCCGGCAGACGACACAGCCCGTTGCATCCTCGGGCCATGCTTCGTCATCGCTCGAGTTGCGGCACCCGTTCTGTACGAGCGGGTGCTCCAACAGCGCCCCAGGAAGGCCAGGATGATCCCCTCCAATCACACCCCCCTCGCGCGTGCACTCACGCTGTCGCTGTGCACCGCAGCATTGGTGCTCGCGGGCTGCGACAAGTCCGAGACCCCCGCCGCGCAGAACGCCGCCGCACCCGCGCCCCAGGCAGCGGCCTCCGTGCCCGCCGCCGCAGCACCGGCACCCGCGGCCCCTATGCCGGTGGCCTACGTGCCACCCGCGGCCGAGGAGCTCTACCAGATGGTCGCCCCCATCGCGCTGTACCCCGACAAGCTCGTGGCGCAGGTGCTGGCCGGTGCCACTTATCCCGAGCAGATCACCGCCGCGCAGGACTGGCTCAAGCAGAACCCCACGCTCAAGGCCGGCGCCCTCGCCGATGCCGTCAACCAGCAGCCCTGGGACCCGAGCGTCAAGTCGCTGACCGCCTTCCGCAACGTGATGGACCAGATGGCCGGCAACCTGCCCTGGACCGAGGCACTGGGCAAGGCCTACTACAACGACCCGGCCGACGTGATGAACGCCATCCAGGTCATGCGTCAGCGCGCCTCCAAGGCCGGCCGGCTCAAGAACAACGACAAGCTCAAGGTCGCCACCGCCGCGGCGCCGGCCAACTACACGCCCGCGCCCGATCCGCAGGGCGCCTATGCGGGCCCGCTCATCGTCGAACCGCCGCAGCAGCTCATCACCATCCAGCAGGCGCAGCCCGACGTGGTCTACGTGCCCAGCTACAACCCGCAGCAGATCTACGGCGAGCCCGTGGCCGCCTACCCCGGCTATGCCTACACGCCCCCGCCGCAGCCCGTGTACGTCGACCGCGGCTACAGCGGTGCCCAGGTCGCCACGGCCGGCGTGCTGGCCTTCGGTGCCGGCGTGGTCGTGGCCTCGGCGCTCGAGCGCCATGGCTGGGGTTGGAACTCCTGGAACGTGAACTGGGGCCGTCCGCGCGACCGCGACTATCAGCGCGCCGCGCCGCCGCCGCCGGCCTATCGCCCGGCCGTGGTCTACAACAACAACACCTACGTCTCGCGCTCGACCACCGTCGTCAACAACGTCTACAACAACAACGGTGGCGGCCGCGACCGTGACCGCCCGCGCGGCGACGCGGGCGTGGCAGCCTGGCAGGCCGCGCATCCGGGGCAGTCGCCCAACTTCGCGATGCAGCAGCAGCAGGCCCAGCAACAGCAGGCCGCCGCGCTGCTCGCGCAGCAGCAACAGGCGCGTCAGCTGCAGATGCAGCAACAGCAGCAGCAACACGCGCAGCAGTTGCAGAGCCAGCAACAGGCGCAGCAACAAGCCCAGCAGCAGGCCCTGGCGCGCCAGCAGCAGATGCAGCAGCAGGCGCATCAACAACAGGCGCAACAACAGGCTCAGCAGGACCAGGCGCGGCGCCAGCAGTTGATGACGCAACAGCAGACGCGCGAGCAGCAAGCCCAGCAGGCCCAGGCCGCGCGCCAGCAGGCGCAGCAGCAGCAAGCGCAGCAGGAGCAGGCTCGTCGCCAGCAGCAGCTGGCCCAGAACCAGGCCGGCCAGC
This sequence comes from Variovorax sp. GW821-FHT10D07, assembly GCF_059415325.1. NCBI lineage: Bacteria > Pseudomonadati > Pseudomonadota > Betaproteobacteria > Burkholderiales > Comamonadaceae > Variovorax > Variovorax sp. GW821-FHT10D07. The sequence goes on from NZ_JBWKMZ010000002.1 coordinate 961,822, forward strand.
AGCAGGCGCAGCAGGAACAGGCGCGACGCCAACAACAACAACAGCAACAACAGGCGCAGGAACAGGCGCGACGCCAGCAACAGCAGGCTCAGCAAGACCAGGGCCGCAGGCAGCAGCAGCAACAGCAGGCGCAGCAGGAACAGGTCCGTCGCCAGCAGGAGCAGCAACAGCAAGCCCAGCAGAACCAGGCCCGCCAACAGCAGCAGGTCGCGCAGAACCAGGCACGGCAGCAACAGCAGCAGGCCGCCCAGCAGACCCAGCAGCAGGAACAGGCGCGGCGCCAGCAGATGCAGCAACAACAGCAGCAGCAACAACAGGCCGCGCAACGCCAGCAACAGCAGGCCCAGCAGCAACAGGAGCAGATCCGTCGCCAGCAGCAGCAAGCGCAACAGGCCCAGCAACAAGCCCAGCAGCAGGCCATGCAGCGGCAACAGCAGCAGGCTCAACAGGCGCAGCAGCAAGCCATGCAACGCCAGCAGCAACAGGCCCAGCAAGCCCAGCAGCAGGCGATGCAGCGCCAACAACAGCAGGCCCAACAGGCTCAGCAGCAGGCCGCGCAGCGCCAGCAGCAACAGGCCCAGCAGATGCAGCAACGGCAGGCGCAGGCTCAAGCGCAGGCCCAGGCACAAGCCCAGGCCGCCGCGCACCGCAACCGCCCGCCGGGCGACCAGCGACAGCAGTAAGGACCCGGCCGGACGACGCTGTGGGCGAGTGAGCGTTAGGCATCACGGCGAGAAGCCGCTACCGCATCGTTGGCAACGTCGGCCAGAATAGCGAGCCCAACCTGGGCTTCGCAATGCTGTCGACGCGCATCGCCAACTTCCTCAATGCCGGTGACCAAGTTGCCGCGCGGCTGCCGACAACGGATACCGGCGAAACATGCTTCGTTCGTATCCGGCCCATCCCGAAACCGGGCGTGCCGCGTGAGGAGCGGCGCTACCTGAACTCGACATGGTCGATGTGGGAATACTGGACTTCGAGTTCCGCCGTTTCGTCCTCCGAGACGGCTGGCAATACGATGAGTGGAACTACGACCGATACATCGTCCAAGACGACCGCAAGACGACGCATGACCCGACGGCTTTCGAAGACGTGCTCAGAGCCTGGGTGCCAGCCGCCGACACCCTGCAGCACATGACCGATTCCTCTTGCCCCGAGTGACTTGACAGCCACTGCCGGGCCGCCACGTCGATGTCGATCCATCGGCCCCAGGCCGCCGACCAGGCGCGACCTTCAACACAATGAAAAAAAGCGCATGCGAAGAGAACCCTTCGCATGCGCCTTCAGTTTTCGGCGCGACCAGTGCGCTCGCTCAGGTGCCCTTGCCGATCTCCGTCAGCAACCGCGTCACGAGGTACAGCCGCGGCACGATCGAGTCGACCTCGATGTACTCGTCGCGCGCGTGGTAGCCGAAGCCCGCGAGGCCGAAGCTCTCGACCACCGTCGCCTTGCCCGAGCGCCCCGCGTAGCCTGCGTCGGTGCCGCCGCCGGTCATCGGCGTGAGCGCGAGTTCGCGGTCGATCTCCTTGTAGATCGCCTGCGCCTTCTCGGCCAGCGCGCGGCCCTTCTCTCCCGCCACGAAGGCCGGGCGGCCCACCTCCACCTTCACTGTGGTCTCGGTGTCGGGAATCAGCTTGCCGCTCGCGATCTTCGCCTGCAGTGCCGCGTCGAGCTTCTTCTCCGCGCCCGGCTCGGTGATGCGCACGTCGCCGAGCGCCTGCGCCTTCTCGGTAATCTGGTTGATCGGGCCCACCGCGCGCGCCACCGTCCAGTTGAGCGTCACGCCCGGGATGTCCTTCGCGAGATCCTTGGTCTGCAGCATCTGGTACGAGAGTTCGTACAACGCATTGCGGCCCAGTTCGGGCGCCGCGCCCGCGTGCGAGGCGCGGCCCTTCACCTCGAGCGTGGCCTGCGCGATGCCGGCCGCGCCGAGCAGCAGCGATTCGCCCTTCACCACCGACTTCGCCGCCGTCGGCTCGAACGACAGCACCGTGTCGTGCAGGTCGGCCGTGGTCGCGATCAGCTCGCCCGAACCCACCGAGCCCACTTCCTCGTCGGGATTCATCAGCACCGTGAGCGTGTCGTAGTCGCGCCAGCCCGCGTCGGCCAGGATCTTGAGCGAGGCCATCATCACCGCCAGCCCGCCCTTGTCGTCCGCGATGCCGGGCCCGTAGATGCGGTTGCCGTCGACCTTGTAGGGCTGCGAGTTCAGGATGCCGGGCTGGTAGACCGTGTCCATGTGGCCCTGCAGCATGATCTTGCGCTTGCCGTTGCCCTTCATCGTGCCGATCACGATGTCGGCCCCCGCCCCGGCCGTCGCCTTGCGCCGCTCGACCTTGAAGCCGGCCGCCTTGAGCCGGCCTTCCACCACGTCGGCCATCTTCATCAGCCCGTCGACATTGAGGCTGCCCGACTCGATCAGCACCATCTCCTTGAGGTTCTCGATCACCGCCGGCTGCGCCTTCTCGGCCGCGGCGAGCAGCTTGGCGTCGGGCGCGGCATGGGCGGCGGTCGCGGCGCCGAGGGCGAAGGTGCAGGCCAGCGCGATGGAGCGCAGCGAGAAGATGAGTGAGGAAGGTTGATTCATGAGGGTCCCCTTTTCTTGAAGTGAATGGCGAGCGGAAGGATAGCGAGGCGGGGTGGGATGAGGAGCAAATGGGTGACAGGGTGCCGCGTCGATGCAGACACCCTTGCGGCATCGGATGGAAGGCTTGACTGCCTTTGTCATGAGCGCGTACATTGCCCTCGCCTCGTGATGAGCGGGGCCGGGATTGGCGTCCCGAAGACATCCTGCGACGAAAGCCGCAGCTACCGCACTGGTCTGCGGCTTTCTCGTTCGCGCCCCTTTAGGCGGCTCGGACGGGAGGGCTCGCGCCCTGCCGGTTTCCGCAAGGATGTCCCGGTACGCCAACCCGTTCGAGCTGCCGCCCTCGATTGGCGTCGAGCGCGTCGGTTGTTGCAAATCGACATCCTTGGAGGCTTATGGCCGACGACTCCAACACGACCGGCGACGGTCGCATTCCCTATCGCTCTCACACACAGTTCAAGCCCTTTGAATGGATTCCATGCGAAGGGCTCGAACTATCCCTGCACCACCGCGCTGCCTTTTTGAATGATGCGCGCGATGTGGTGCACGGTGCGCAGTTGCTGGTTCAACTACTGCAATGGGATGAGGAACGGCATGATGCTTCGTCCTCCGACACGAGCCCCGCCCCCGTGCTCAACGCATGTCAGCGCAGCTCATTGCAGCGGTTCGTTGCGGTATCCCTAGGACTGCTGCATGCACGGGTCGAGGAGCAGTGCGAAGTCGTACGGAATATTGTTGGTAGGCCGACCCCTTCGAATATCCAGGCGTTCGAGTGACTGCCCCGTCCACCATGCCCATGGTCCGGTCACAAACTTCCCTGGATGTGGACGCCACGTTCCACGTTGGAACAACCCATGCGGGAGAACACTTTCCCCTTCGAAGACCTCGCTGGAATCGGCGTGACACCGGAAGCTATCGTTTGACGCGCTCAAGAGCTTGAGCGTTAAAAAAATTCGCGCCTGCCATGAAAGCTAAAGATCGTTCGATATCACTCTAGTGGCCCTATATGATGCGATTGAAAATTTTCCTCACCACAACGCCCGAGAGGGAAGGTAAGGCTATGGCGGGAGAAATTCTGGCATCTGGCCCTACTTAGAGGCCACCTGTAAAAACATGCTTTCGCCAGTCAAACAACGACCAATCTACGTTCCTGAGCGCCACGCCGGGACCTTGATAGACACCACAGCCGCATATGAGCAGCTTGTCGAAAACTATCAGCGTACTGGCACCGCGGTAGAGGTGGACTTCCGTGCGATGGTCAGTTGGCTACGCATGGGCGATCAACTCACCCATCATCTTCACCCGTACCCAGCTAAGCTCCTCCCCCATATCGCGCATTTCTTTCTGCGAGCCAGCACAATAAAGCAAGATGGAGCATCAGTTCTCGATCCATTCTGTGGTTCCGGCACTGTGGCGCTAGAAGGCTCGGTTGCTGGATATCGATCGTTAGTCGCTGATGCGAATCCACTAAGTATCGCACTTACCCGCGTTAAAACTGAGCCGTATTTAATCAAGACTCTCGTTGAGGCCATTGACCGAACTGTGGCTCGGGCACGGAAATTTCGAAGCGCTCCAGAGATCGATATAGTTAACAGTCACCTTTGGTACTCCAGCTCAACCAAGAAGGTTTTGGAGCGAATACTTCGTGCGATCCGAGAGGAGTCAGATCAAATCGTAGTAGATTTTTTGGAGGTGTGTTTTTCGGCCATCGCACGAAAACTAAGCTACGCCGACCCTGCGGTTAGCGTTCCGGTGAGACTGCGCCCTAAAGAACGTCTCAGCGCTGCTGCAAATAAAAAAATCCTTGTTCGACTTGACTGGCTCTCCAATGCCAATCCCATTGAGGAGTTTTTTCGACATGCATTGCAGTGCGTTCAAAGAATAGACGAAACAAACAAAAGTCACCCGAATCGCACGAGCGCGCGTATCGTCGGCCACGACGCTCGCGACTTAAGACTCAACGGAAAGCGCTTACGATCCGCATCGGTCCCGCTGATAATCACTTCACCTCCATACGGAAGCGCACAAAAATACATTCGAGCGACCAGTTTATCGCTAAATTGGCTGCAACTAGCAGGACCCAAAGAACTAGCTGGGTTAGAGAGTCGATCGATTGGGCGGGAGCACGTAGCAGTTTTCCGCGAAAATCAAAATATATTGCTGCCCCTCCCCGAGGAATACTCAAAGATTATCGAAATGGTGCGCAAGAAAAATAAAATTCGCGCCGAGATAACCGCTCGCTACCTTATCGAAATGACTGAGGCCGTTACAGAAATGTCCCGAGTTTTAAAACCTAAAGGACGGGCCGTTATTGTTATTGGAAACAATCAAGTAGCCGGCCATACGCTTCGGAACGACGAATTTCTTGTGCAGGCTTTCGCAAGAAATGGCATTCAACTCGAGGCATCTCTAGTCGATCACATCAAGTCGCGGGGGCTTATGACAAAAAGAAATAGAACTGCTTCGGTCATATCTCGAGAATCCGTGCTCGTATTTCGTAAGGAGTGAGGGATGGATCGGGAGGAGATTGAGCGCAGACTTAGGATACTAATTCGCCAAGCATGGGACAATGAAATCGACTGGGACACAGTCGGAAGCTGGTTGCAAAATTTCGATGGTCAAGTCTTCGACAAGGAAAAGGAAGAGTTGCTCACATTATTTTCGTTGACTCGTTTCATGTATTTCAGCAAACGAATGATGCGAGAAATGCTTCGCTCACTTTATAGGGATCAATTTCGCGCGCCCCTGATTCAACGCATTCGAAGAAACTATGGAAACACACGAAACGAATCCATTTTGCAAAGCTTGTTCAATCATGAATTAGCAGCCACTCGCTTTATCGGCGTTGGGAACCCCTCCGAAAGTGGCGCTCATCTACTTTATTATTTTCGCCAAGTGAATAGGCTTGGCAAAAATCTTTTTATCGACATAGCGGATGCCATGACGCCGTCTATAGTCCACGACCGGGCGGGCAAAGCTTCGATTAAATATGTTACGAAGTCAGTTGGTGTAAGTCGGCTCGTTTTCTTCGACGATTTGGTGGGATCTGGAGATCAAGCTTCGGGCTATCTAGCGGACAGAGTCAAAGCCTTTCGAAAGGACTGTCCCTCAATTGAGCTTCGATACCTTTGTCTCTTTGGAACCAAAAAGGGAATGAATCGCCTAAATGGTCAAAAGCTTTTCAATGGCAATGCCGCTTGCATGTTTGAAATGGATGAGACCTACAAGGCTTTTCATGATGAATCTCGCATGCTCGCAAGCGCTCCTCAATGGTTTTCGCGAGGAGACTTTGAAAGGATGGCTAGAGAATATGGACGCAAGCTTCAACCGGAAAACGAGCTAGGCTACTCCGATGGCCAATTGATGATTGGCTTTTCCCACAATACTCCGGATAACGCACTTCCGATTTTTTGGGATGAAGGCATCAAATCACCTTGGCGACCAATATTTATAAGATTCGATAAACAGTACAGCGGCTACGGATACTAAAATGACCGAGGCACTAAGCTCGAATCCTTTTTCATTGGTTAAATCTTCTGACTATACCGATGACCAAATAAATTCTCTCTGGGTCGACTTGGGAGACAAAATTGTCACCAAAATTATTGAGCCGGACTCCGAGATGTCCAAATACATCCTTGGGGGGAAAGGTGCCGGCAAAACCCATCTACTGCGTTATCACTCTTATCCTGTTGTGAGAAAGAGGACGCCAGAGAAGAAAACTGGCCTCTCGATCATTGGGACGACTAAATATCTTGCAGTATTTTTACGGGCCTCGACCCTTGACTCTTCAAGATTTGAGGCAGTTACCGGCACCCCATCCGCTTGGCAACAACTATTTGGCGTATACCTTGAAGTACAACTTTCAATTGCGGTTCTTGAGGCGTTGTGCAATGTCGCAGAAACCTCTCCAAGGGAAAAGCTAGGTGAAACACAATTTGTCGCAGAGCTAGGCCGTCAAGTGCGAGATCCTGCTCTTCGAGCAGTATCTAACCTTCGAGGCGTTTTGCATTGGCTTGTTGGCGTACGCGAAGATATTGACGACGCCATTGCAGCGTCTGCATTTTCTGGCGATCTTCAATGGACTACCCCAATATTTATCGGGCAACTCGCCTTACCACTAAAGCGCGCAATTGATAAGCTGCATCCCATTCTTGCAGAGGCATCCCTCATTTACATGCTGGATGAGATTGAAAATTTTACGCCACTGCAACAGGAAGTGGTAAATACACTACTTCGTTTCGGAGAAGGAAAAGCCTCATTTCGAATTTCCGGACGACTGTATGCAGTAAAGACTTATTCAGTTATCGGAGGTGCAGAAGAAAATAGAGAAGGCCAAGAGTATCACGTGGAAAACTTGGATCGCACTCTTCGAGAGAACCAGCGATATCCAATCTTCGCCCGGGAATTTATTCTCCGTCGCCTTGGAATTCAAATCAAGGGTGGAGCGGACTCAATAAAACTACCTGCACTCTTTGAAGAAGTTAAGACAGACGATTTTTATCATTTGGCTCTCGCGCAGGTGGGCGTGCAAGATAAAGATAACGGCTTCGTGGACTCTTTCACCGAAATTCTTCGCACGGCCACAACCAAACGAGATTTAGTTGAGCAACCAACTCTCGTCGCCCATACGCTTACCAGCGATCTTCCATTAATTCTTCAAAAGCTAAATATCCTACTCTTTTGCAAGAAATACAAAAAAAATGCATTCGCCCCTTCTTTAGCGGCAAAAATTCGAGAGGAATGCATCAGCTTTATTGAAACTGCGGCGAGAGGATCTTACGCGACGGCCTTTGGGCACTACAAAATAGATCTCTTCGCACAACTATGCCGTGAAGCTAGACGCCCTATCCCTTACGCGGGATTCGATCTCTTTGTCGATATGTCTTGCGGAAACCCACGAAGCTTAATAATTCTTTTAGGGCAAGTATTCGAAATTGCTTCGTTTAAAGGCTTAGGATTCTTAGATGGGCCGCCGATTCCCATGCAAATTCAAACTACCGCCACCAAAGAAGCAGCAGACTTCATGTATGAGAATGACTGCAACTACGGAATCTCATCTGACAACGCCCGAATTTCCATTGATCGATTGGCGACGGTTCTTCGCACAGCGCGCTATGCGCTAAAAATCCCAGAAGTCTCTCCTTTAGCGGTTAGCTTTGACGAAGACAGTCTTACATCTTCTGCAAGAGAATGCTTAACTTCGGCCCTCAGCTATTCGCTGGTATTTCGGGCAGAAGGACGCCAAGATAGAAATAGCCATCGCCTTCTTACCAAAATTCAACTCAATCCTATGCTCTCCCCTCGTTGGGGGCTTCCTACGGGATTGCGCGGAGATATAAGCTTAAACTCTGATTTGGCAAATGCGATTTTTGATGTTGAGGCAAAGACAAAATTTCCTCGACTACTGAAGGCGCTTCAAGCTCGATGGAACAACCCATTCAACTCGACCTCTGTCGAATCAATTCAGCAAAAGTTATTCTGAAATGGACTACTCGCTGTTCTATCGGCGTGATATTGATGTTTCGCGCATAACCGTTGAGTTACCAAAGCACGATATTCTTATATCAGCATATAACACGAGCGACAGAGTCAGAGAGGTATTTTCCGCCGTTCCGGCCAAGCGCAAGCTTTGGCTAATGCACCCAGAGTACCATTTCGATCGTGCCGACGTAGGATTAATGGAAGAAACCGTTTGGCCTGATTCTCGCAATGAAATCAAGCAGGTCGATTCGCTACTCGCCGCCACGGGGCCGCTCGATGGGCTTTCGGTTTGCATTGACATAACTGGCTTCATGCGCCATGTATTGATATTTTTGTTAGCCAAGCTTGAGCACATCGGCGTCCGCGAATTCACCGCCTTATATTCCGAGCCTCTAACCTATAAAAAACGAGAAGATACAGCGTTTTCAACCACCACTAGCGAGCGAGTAGGGCCCGTTGCGGGACATCGTGGCCGAAATCGATCTAGCTCGGCGGATCAACTAACCGATCACTTGATAATTTCCGTTGGCTACGATCACAAACTTATCGCTCAAGTTGCTGATTATAAAAATTACACCCGGGTCTATCCTGTATTTGGTTTTCCCTCGCTCGCAGCTGATATGTATCAGCAAAGCGCAGTTAGCTCCTTTGGAAGTGGGGCAGTTTCGAAAGGCCCAGACTGGTACGCGAACCGCCGATTCGCCCCGGCCAATGATCCATTTGCAACGGCCGACGTGTTGAGCAAGTTGATACACGAAATTGATCGATCTAATGGACCAGGAAATATTTACCTGGCCCCTCTTGCAACCAAAGTCCAAGCGCTCGGTTTTTCGATTTATTGGCTATACGAGGGTCGAAATCGAAAGTCTGGCGGAGTTAGCGTTATCCTTCCCGAATGCCTCACTTATTCACGGGAGACTAGCGAAGGATTAAAACGACTATGGGCATATACAGTTGAGCTAATTTAGATTCCTCAACCTCAGGTCCGGCTGTATTCCCTAAGCCTCCGCCCCGCCGCCAACGGCAACCCCCGCAACCTCCGCCCCGTAGCATCCGCAATCGCATTCCCCAACGCCGCAGGCGCCGGCCCCTGCGAAGCTTCGCCGGTCCCCAGAAACGGCGCCCCGGGCCGATCGATGATGTGCACCTCCACCTTCCGCGGCACGTCCGAGAAACGCATGATCGGATAGCGGCTCCAGTCGTAGCTGCGGATGCGCTGGGCGTCGTATTGCACCTGCTCGTACAGGGTCCAGCTGGCCGACTGCAGGATGCCGCCCTCGACCTGGTTGCGCACGCCGTCGGGGTTGACGACCTGGCCGCAGTCGATGGCCGCGATGGCGCGCTCGATGCGGATCTCGCCGGTCTCCGGCACGATCGACACCTCGACCGCCAGCGCCAGATAGCTCATCAGGTTCTTGTACTGGGCGAATGAGAAGCCCACGCCACGGTTCGGCACGCGCTTGCGCTTGGGGTCCCAGCCGAACTTCTTCGCCGCGAGCTGCACCACGTCGCGCCCGCGCGGGTCGTCGAGATGGCGCAGCCGGAACTCGACCGGATCGGCGCCCGCGGCGGCGGCCAGCTCGTCCATGAAGCTCTCGATGGTGAAGACGTTCATGTACGCGCCGAGTCCGCGCATGGCCGATACGCGCACCGGCATGTCGGGCAGGAAGTGGTGCTCGACGTTGTAGTTGGCGAAGTTGTACAGCGGCAGGCTGTTTCGGTCGCCACCGCCCTCGGGCATGGGAATGGGCTTGGGCGGCGCCGGCGTGAAGGGCTTCGCGAGGTACTGCGCGGAGATGAAGCGTCCCGCGTTGTCCAGGCGCTGGTTGTGCGAGTTGCTCCAGATCTCGTACTGCCAGTCGACCACGCGGCCGCTGGCGTCGAGCGAGGCCTTCACGTCGGTGACCATCGCGGGCCCGAAGGGCTCCCAGGTGAACTCGTGTTCGCGCATCCATTGCAGCCGCACCGGCCGACCCGGCACGGCGCGCGCGATCAGCGCGGCCTCGGCGCCTGCATCGTCGGCGGCGTTGTGGCCGTAGCAGCCCGAGCCCTCCACATGCACGCAGCGGATGTCCTCGGGCTTCATAGCGAGCAGCTCCGACAGCGCGCCGCGCATCGGGAACACGCCCTGCGAATGGGTCCACACGGTGAGCTTGCCCTGCGCGTCGAACTGCGCGACCGCGCACGAGGGGCCGATCGACGCATGCGCGAGGTAGGGCTTGGTGAAGCGCGCATGCAAGGTCTTTGCCGCGGGCACGGTCTCGCCATGGCGGTCGCCGACATGGATCTCCTGCCGGGGCAGCTTCATCAGCGTGTCGTAAATGGTGGCCGGCGTGGGCAGCGAGGCGTTCTCCTGCCAGCGCGCGGCCTCGGCGAGCGCGCGCATGGCCTGGATGGCCTGCCACTCGTCCTGCGCCACCACGGCCAGGAAACTGCCGTCGCGCACCACCTTGACGACGCCCGGCATCTTCTCGACGGCCGCGCTGTCGACGCCGGTCAGCACGGCGCCGTACGACGGCGGCCGCACCATGCGCGCGTGCACCATGCCCGGCAGGCGCATGTCCTGCACGTAGCTCGCGCCGCCGGTGACCTTGCCCGGGATGTCGAGCCGCCGGCGCGACTGGCCGATGACGCGGTGCTGCTTCGGATCGACCAGCTCGGAGCGCGGCTCGGCGCGCCGGTGCAGGTCGAGGCCGCTCACGGCCTGGCCGTAGCTCAGGGTGCGGCCGTCGGGGGCGGAGATGACACCGTCGCGCAGCTTGAGGGTGTCGGCCGCCACGCCGAGCTTGCCGGCGGCCGAGCCCACCAGCAGCACGCGCACCTGCGCCGCCGCGTTGAGGATGGCGGTGCCGCTGTCGGCGGTGGAATGGCTGCCGGCCGTGTAGCCCTCGTTGGGCGTGACGGCGGTGTCGGCCGTCACGAGGTGCACCGCCTCGAAGGGCACGCTCAGCTCCTCGGCGGCGATCTGCGTGAAGGCGGTGCGGATGCCGGTGCCGAGCTCGGCCTTGCCGGTCCACACGGTGATGCGGCCCTGCTCGTCGATGCGGATCCAGGCGTCGAGCATGGGCGTGCCGGTGAGGTCGCCCGGCAGCTTGGAGGTGCCGGCATCGAGCGCGCTGGGCGCGCCCGCCTCGGTGGCCTGCTTGCCCTGCTGGGCGAGCGCGGCGGTGCCGGGCCAGAGCGAGAAGCTCACGGTCAGCGAACCCGCGGCCAGGAAGTGGCGCCGGCTCGGGTTGCGCAGCGCGGCATCGTGCCGCTGTGCGGGGCGGCTCATCGCGATGCTCCTTGCCGCGCGGTGCCGGCCAGTGTCTTCGACGCCTCGACGATCGCGGCCACGATGCGCATGTGGGTGCCGCAGCGGCAGAGGTTGGGCTGCATGTGCTGGCGGATCTCTTCCTCGTCGGCGCCCGGGCGCTCGTCGAGCAGCGCCTGCGCGCGCATCACCATGCCGGCGATGCAGTAGCCGCACTGGGCCGACTGCTGCTCGATGAAGGCCTGCTGGATCGGCGCCGGCTTGTCGGCGCTGCCCAGGCCCTCGATGGTGCGCACCGCGCGCTTGCCCACCGCCGACACCGGCATCAGGCACGAGAACACGGGGCGCTTGTCGACGATCACGGTGCAGGCGCCGCACTGGCCGAGGCCGCAGCCGTACTTGGCGCCGTTGAGCTTGAGGTGGTTGCGCAGTGCGTACAGCAGCGGCATGGAGGGGTCGATGTCGAGCGCGTGGTCGACGCCGTTGACGGTGAGCGTGATCATTTCGGCAGTGCCTCCTTCTCCTTGCGAACCTTCGCAACCTCGTTCTGCAGATCGGGCCAGGCCGGACGCTGCGTGGCGCTGGACCGCACATAGCGCAGCACCTCGGCAATCTGCTCGTCGCTCAGCACATCGGCGAACGGCGGCATGTAGTGCGCCGATGCCGAGCCGCCCCACGGGTTGCCGCCCAGCACCAGCTGGATGGCGTTGCGCGCGCTGTCGGCATTGACCGCCGTGCTCAGGCCGAGCGCGGGCCGGTCGCCGATGGTGCGCATGGGCGCCGCGCCGCCGTGGCAGCCGGCGCACGAGCCGTTGAACAGCGCGGCACCGGCATCGACGCGCTGGCCCGCGGGCGCTGCCGCGGCGACAACCGAGGCGGATGCCGTCGCCTTGGCCGGCTCGGCCTGCGCCGCGGCGGGGGCCGCGGGCTGCATGCCCATGATGTAGGTCGCGATCGCGCGCACGTCCGACTCGGGCACGTCGGCCAGGTGCTGCGTCACCGGCAGCATCGGCCCCGCGGCCGCGCCGTGTTCGCTCGCCAGGCCGGTGCGGAGGTAAGACACGAGCTGCTCCTTCGTCCACGGCCTGGGCGCGCTGGCCAGCGCATTCAGCGGCGGCGCCTCCCAGCCGTCGATCAGGTTGCCCGCGAAGGGCTGGCTGCTCTTCTCGGCGCCGAGCAGGTTCATCGGCGTGTGGCAGGCCGCGCAGTGCGCCGCCCCTTCCACCAGATAGCGGCCGCGCAGCCATTCGTCGGACTGCGCCGTGCCGGGCGCGGGCAGCGGGCCCTTCTGCAGGAACAGCAGGTTCCAGCCCGCGACCAGCGGCCGGAAGCCGAGCGGGAACGTGAGCTGGTTGGCCCTGGCCGGCGCATGCACCGGCGTGCGCGCCATCAGGTACGCATAGAGCGCGCCGATGTCCTCGTCCGACATGCGCGTGAAATGCGGATAGGGAAAGGCCGGGTACAGCAGGTGCCCGTCGCGCGACACGCCGGCACGCATGGCGCGCGTGAAGGCCTCGAGCGACCAGGTGCCGATGCCGGTCTCGGCATCGGGCGTGATGTTGGTGCTGTAGATCGTGCCGAAGGGCGTGTTGAGCGGCAGGCCGCCCGCGAAGGGTTTGCCGTTAGCGGCCGTGTGGCACACCATGCAGTCGCCCGTGCTGGCCACGTGCGAACCTCGCACCAGCAGCGCCTGGTCGCCGCCGGGCGGCGGTGGCGCGGGCAAGGCCGCGATGGCCGGCTCCCACGCATAGGCAAAGGCCGCGCCAACGGCAGCAGCCGCGACGACCAGCAGCGTCGCGATCTTGTTTCTCGTGTTCATTCGTCCATCCTGCCCGGCCGGGTTTGCGTACGGCGCATCGCTTCATCGTGGGCGGCGCGGATGCTACGCGGCAAGAATTAGATGGGAGTTCGACTGCGGAGATACCCGAGTCGAATGCTGGTCGGCGCAAAGGCGTGCGGGGCGCCAATGCGCGGGAGGCTGTAGACCGGCCGTTTCGGCGACTCGTGGCCGATGAATCCCGTCACCATGCAGAATCCGGTCCACAGCCGACGCCATGGCTTCATGGCGTCGATCCCGACCGCAACGAACCCTCCTCAGCACCCATGCCGAACTATTCGTTGAACGAAGTCAAGGTCTTTCAACCCGCCGGTATCGGGTGCAGGTTCTACTTGGTCGATGCCACCCAGGCACCTCGCCGCACGATCCTGGTCGCTGCTTTCCATGGCGAGTATCCGGACGGATCGATGGGAAACGCGCACGGTGCGTACATCGCCACGAAGGCGCTGCATGGCGTCCATTCATTCGATGCCGACTGCCTCATCCTCGACTTTCGGGATCTCACCTATCGCTGGGGAAACACGCTGCTGCAAGTCTTCCAGGACGTCTCGCAGTTCAAGGATTCGGACGCCGAGCCCGACGAGCCGGCGTATCCCATCGTCGCCGTGACCTCCGACAAATGCACAGCGGCTTTCCTGTCTCTGGTCACGCCAACCGGGAGGCCTGCTCCCGAGTGGCACTTCCAGGATCTGGATCGAGCGATCGACTACGGCATCAAGAAGGTCGACGAGTGGTTTGCCTATGGCTGAGGCAGTGCCCGTGACAGCATCGGCGCACCGTTGCGGAAGTTCGAGGTAGTGCCACCCTCAAGCCTTGCCTGCGCGCCCAATCCTCTTCTTCGCCACCGCCTCCACCTCCGGCGCCTCCCGCGCCGACTTCATGTGCCCGCTCTCCCCGATCGTCATCCCCACGATCTTCGCCAGCTGCCGGCTCACGCTGATGTACGCATGCCCGAGCCGGCTGTCGAAATAGAGCGAATCCCCCCGCCCCAGCCGCACCACCTCGCCGTTGTCGAAGTGCACCTCGATCTCGCCCGAGAGCACATAGGCGAACTCCTCGCCCGAGTGCCGCACGAAGTCCTCGGGGCCGTGGATGCGCCGCGCGTGCACCACGCCGACGATGGGGCTCATCTGCTTGCCGGCGGCAGTGGTGCCGAGGAACTCGTAGGCGATCGATAGGCCGCGGTACACCACGCCCTTGCCGGCGCGCGTGACGACGGGGCCGTCGAACTGCGCGGGCTTGACGCCGGCGCCCGCGAACATGGCGTTCATGTCCATGTCGAGCGCGCGGCCCAGGGCGGTGAAGTTCTCGTAGCCCAGCGCGAGCTGGCCGCGCTCGGCGCGCGAGATGGTGGTGATCGACACGCCCGAACGCTCGGCCAGTTGCGCCAGCGTCCAGCCGAAACGCTTGCGCGCGGTGCGCAGGCGATAACCGAAAGTGGTGCGGTCCAGCGTGGGCGCGGCCTCCTTCGGCTTCGCCGCCTGCTTGGTCCCTGTATGTGGATTCACGCTTGGCTCTCTCTTGTGATGCGCAGGATTCTGCCAGTCCATCCGCCGCCCCTCCACCGCCGGGCCGCCGCGGCCGGGCCCGGAATTTGCGTATGCGCAAATTGCAAGTACGCAAATTTCACCGCCATGGTGCAACGAACGTCCTGGGCCCCTCGCCGCGTCCTCACTCTGCACGAGACGACGTCAAAGGAACTCAGGGCTTTCGATAATTTGCGGATACGCAAATTTGTTCCTACACTCCGCCGCGATGACAACGACCGAACACACCACCGCCACCGCCGACTTCCTCGTGATCGGCGGCGGCATCGCCGGCGCCTCGGTGGCGCACTGGCTCGCGCCGCATGCCCGCGTGATCCTGCTCGAACGCGAGAACCAGCCCGGCTACCACTCCACGGGCCGCTCGGCGGCGCTGTTCATGGAGAGCTACGGCACGCCGCAGGTGCGCGCGCTCACGATGGCCAGTCGGGCCTTTCTCGAGAACCCGCCGCCGGGCTTCGCCGAGCATCCGTTGCTGACGCCGCGCGGCGCGATGATGATCGCGGGCCCAGGCCAGGAGGCGCAGCTCGAAGAACACTGGCAGGTGCTGCAGGGCATGCCCGGCGATCCGCGCCGGCTCAGTGCCGACGAAGCGCGCGCGATGGTGTCGGCGCTGCGGCCCGAGCAGGTGATCGGCGCGGTCTACGAACCCGATGCGGCGGACATGGACGTGCATGCGATCCACCAGGGCTATCTGCGCGGCATGCGGCGCGCGGGCGGGCAGCTGGTGTGCGATGCGGGCGTGACGGCCATCGAGCGCGTGGGCGACGTCTGGCGCGTGCAGGCCGGCGGGCGCAGCTACGAGGCCCCGGTGCTGCTCAACGCGGCGGGCGCCTGGGTCGATACCGTGGCTCGACTCGCGGGCGTGCCGCCCATCGGCATCGAGCCGCGCCGGCGCTCGGCCTTCATCTTCGCGCCGCCCGAGGGCGAGGCCGCGACGGCCGCGCGCTGGCCCATGGTGTTCGGCGCCGACGAGGACTGGTACATCAAGCCCGACGCCGGCATGCTGCTCGGTTCGCCGGCCAATGCCGATCCGGTGGAGCCGCAGGACATCCAGCCCGAGGAGCTCGACATCGCGATCGCGATCGACCGCATCGAGCAGGTGACCACGCTTTCGATCCGCCGCCCCACGCGCACCTGGGCCGGCCTGCGTTCCTTCGTGGCCGACGGCGACCTGGTCGGCGGCTTCGATCCCGAGGCGCCGGGCTTCTTCTGGGTCGCGGCGCAGGGCGGCTACGGCATCCAGACCTCGGCCGCGATGGGCGAGGCCTGCGCGGCGCTGGCACGCGGGCTGCCGCTGCCCGAGCGCATCGCGGGCTTCGGGCTCACGGCCGAGATGCTCGGGCCGCAGCGGCTGCGCAGCAAGGTCGCGGCCTGAGGCGCGGCGCCCCTTTTCCTTCCTTCTTCCCTCCACCCCGAGAACAAGAGAAACCCCATGCGTGTCTTCAGTGCCTCCCTCGCCACCGAAACCAACACCTTCGCGCCCATGCCCACGGGCCTGGCCTCGTTCAAGGACCGCGGCTACTTCCCCGCCGGCAAGCATCCCGAAGCGATGACGCTGTTCTCGGGCCCGCTGTGGGCCGCGCGCATCCGCGGCAAGGAGCGCGGCTGGACGCTGTTCGAAGGCATGGTGGCCGGCGCGCAGCCCAGCGGCACGACCACGCGCCACGCCTACGAGACGCTGCGCGACGAGCTGCTGGCCGACCTGCGCGCGGTGCTGCCGGTCGACATGGTGCTGCTGGGCCTGCACGGCGCGATGGTGGCCGACGGCTACGACGACTGCGAGGGCGACCTGCTGAAGCGGGTGCGCGAGATCGTGGGCCCGAAGGTGGTGATCGGCGCCGAGCTCGATCCGCACAACCACCTCACGCCCGAGATGGTGGCCAACGCCGACCTGATGATCTCGTTCAAGGAGTACCCGCACACCGACGTGCTCGAACGCGGCATGGAGCTGGTCGACATCTGTGCGGCGCAGGTCGAGGGCAAGGTGAAGCCGGTGGCCGCGATGGTCGACTGCGACATGATCGTGACGGTCCACACCTCGCGCCAGCCGGCGCGCGGCTTCGTCGAGCGCATGCAGTCGCTCGAGGGCAAGGACGGCGTGCTCTCGGTCTCGCTCACGCACGGCTTCTCGTGGGGCGACGTGCCCGAGATGGGCACCAAGCTGCTGGTCTACACCGACGGCGATGCGGCCAAGGCACAGGCCCTGGCGCGCCAGCTGGCCGACGAGGTGATCGCGATGCGCGACGCGCTCACGGTCCCCTACCCCGGCATCGACGCCTCGCTCGACGCGGCACTGGCCTTCGACGGCGGCCCGGTGGTGCTGGCCGATGGCGCCGACAACCCCGGCGGCGGCGCGGCCAGCGATTCGACCTTCATCCTGCGCCGCATGGTCGAGCGCGGCATCACCAACGCGGCGCTCGGCCCGATGTGGGACCCGATCGCGGTGCGCATCGCCTTCGACGCGGGCGTGGGCGCCAAGCTCACGATGCGCATCGGCGGCAAGATCAGCCCGCTCTCGGGCGACCCGATCGACCTCGAGTGCACGGTGAAGGCGCTGCAGCGCGACCTGGTGATGACCGGCCTGGCGGGCACGCCGGTGCTGATGGGCGACAGCGCGCTGGTGGAAGCCAACGGCATCGAGATCGTGCTGATCACGCTGCGCAACCAGGCGATGGGCACCGACCTCTTCACGCAACTGGGCTGCGACCTGGCGGCCAAGAAGATCGTGGTGGTGAAGTCCTCGCAGCACTTCTATGCCTCGTACTCGAAGGTCGCCAAGCACGTGATCTATGCGGGTGCGCCGGGCGCGGTCACGCTCGACCTCAGCACCCTGCCCTACCGCAAGGCGCGGCTGCCCAAGTGGCCGATCGGCGCCACGGCCTGACGCCTCGTTTTTTCTTTCTCCCTCGTTCCCTTCCCTTTTTCCTCAGCCCACGGAGTTCCGCGATGACTTCACCACGCCGCCTTCTCGCCGCCTGTCTCGGCGGACTCGCCCTCGCCACGGCGAGCCTGCACGCGCCGGCCCAGCAGCAGCCCAAGACGCTGCGCGTGGTCGCGCATGCCGACCTGAAGATCCTCGACCCGACCTTCACCACGGCCTACATCTCGCGCAACTTCGGCTACATGGTCTACGACACGCTGTTCGCGCAGGACGCGAACGGCAAGCCGCAGCCGCAGATGGTCGAGAAGTACAGCACCTCGAAGGACGGCAAGCAGTGGAGCTTCACGCTGCGCCCGGGCCTGAAGTTCTCGGACGGCAGCGCCGTGACCTCGGCCGACGCCATCGCCTCGCTGCAGCGCTGGGCCGCGCGCGACAGCCTGGGCCGCGCGATGGTGGCCAGTGGCGCGGAGTGGAAGGCGGTCGATGCCCATAGCTTCACGCTCACGCTGACCGAGCCCTTCGGCATGGTGCTCGACGGGCTGGCCAAGCCCTCGGGCTTTCCGCCGGTGATCCTGCCCGAGCGCATCGCGAAGATGCCGGCCACCGCGCCTTTGACCGAGGTCGTGGGCTCGGGCCCGTTCGTCTTCAAGCGCGACGAATGGGTGCCGGGCAACAAGGCGGTGTTCGTGCGCAACACCAACTACGTGGCGCGCAGCGAGCCGCCGAGCGGCCTCTCGGGCAGCAAGAAGACCAGCTTCGACCGCGTGGAGTGGCTCTACCTGCCCGACGCCAACAGCGCGGTCGCGGCGCTCAAGCGCGGCGAGGTCGACCTGGTCGAGCAGCTGCCGCCCGACTACATCGCGCCGCTGCGCACCGACAGCAACGTGAAGATCGGCTCGGGCGGCGCCTACCAGGCCTTCCTGGTGATGAACCAGCTGCACGCGCCCTTCAACGACCCGAAGGTGCGCCAGGCGCTGCTGCAGGCGGTGAGCCAGGAGCGCTTCGTCGCGGCCATGGGCTATCCGCTCGACATGCGCATGAGCTACTGCGCCACCTACTTCATCTGCGGCAGCCCGAACGAGACCGCGGCCGGCGCCGAGCCCTTCCGCAAGGCCGACGTGGCCAAGGCCAAGAAGATGCTGGCCGACGCCGGCTACAAGGGCGAGAAGGTGGTGCTGCTGGTGCCCAGCGACGTGCCCTACCTCAACGCCGAGGCGCTGATGGCCGCGCAGACCATGCGCAGCATCGGCCTGAACGTCGACGCGCAGACGATGGACTGGGCCTCGATCGGCGCGCGCCGCGCCAAGCGCGATGCGCCCGAGGCCGGCGGGTGGAACATGTACGTGACGGTGGCCGGCGAGTTCGACGCCAACTCGCCGATCGCCAACGCCTACCTGAGCGCGGCCTGCGGCAACAGCCTGCCGGGCTGGCCCTGCGACAAGAAGCTCGACGAGCTGCGCACGGCCTGGCTCAAGGAGACGGTGCCGGCCAAGCGCAAGGAACTGCTCGACGCCTTCCAGTCGCGCGCCTACGAGGCCGTGCCCTACATCAACGCGGGCCAGTACTCGGCCGCGTTCGCCGCGCGCTCCAGCCTCAAGGGCGTGGACAAGCTCTGGGCCGGCATGCCGACGGTCTGGATGCTCGACAAGTAAGCCCTCCTCCCCAGCCACGAGAACCTCGAAGCCATGGGCTACATCCTCCGTCGGTTCCTCTCGACGCTCCCGGTCATGGCGGTGGTCGCCGTGGTGGTGTTCCTGCTGATCCACCTCTCGCCCGGCGACCCGGCCGCGCTGATCGCGGGCGACCTCGCCACCGGCGAGGACATCGAGAAGCTGCGCGCCGCGCTCGGCCTCAACCTGCCGCTGTGGCAGCAGTTCGCGCTGTGGCTCGGCCGGCTCGCCACCGGCGACCTCGGCACCTCGATCTTCACGCAGGTGCCGGTGTCGCAACTGCTCGGGCAGCGGCTCGAGCCCACGGTGTCGATCGCGCTGCTCACCATGGCGATCACGCTGGTGGTGGCGGTGCCGCTGGGCACGCTCGCGGCCTACCGCGCCGGCACCTGGATCGACCGGCTGGTGATGCTGTTCGCGGTGCTGGCCTTCTCGGTGCCGGTGTTCCTGGTCGGCTACCTGCTGATCTACGCCTTCGCGATCCAGCTGCCGTGGTTCCCGGTGCAGGGCTATGTGCGCTTCGGCCAGAGTCCGACCGACTGGCTGCTCGGGCTGGTGCTGCCGTGCGTGAACCTGGCGCTGGTCTACATCGCGCTGGTGACGCGCATGACGCGCGCCACCGTGCTCGAGGTGCTGCACGAGGACTACATCCGCACCGCGCGCGCCAAGGGCCTGGGCGTGCTGCCGGTGCTGGGCCATGCGCTGCGCAACGCTGCCATTCCGATCGCCACCACGGTGGGCGTGGGCATCGCGCTGCTGATCGGCGGCGTGGTGGTCACCGAGACCGTGTTCGCGATCCCCGGCGTGGGCCGGCTGGTCATCGATTCGGTGCAGCGCCACGACTATCCCGTGATCCAGAGCGTGCTGCTGCTGTCGGCCGGCGTGTACGTGCTGATCAACCTGCTGATCGACCTGAGCTACCGCTTCTTCGATCCGCGCATCCAGTACTGAACCGCGCCATGTCCACCGTACTCCCCATGAGCGACAGCGACACGCACCCAACTTCGGCCAGCACCCCGGCCAGCACCGAGGCCGACATCGTGCCCTTCGTCCCGCCGCGCTTCCGCTGGCTGCGCAAGCACCCGACGCTGATCGTCGGCCTGCTGCTGCTGCTGGCGGTGGCCGCGCTGTCGATCGCCGCGCCCTGGATCGCCACCCACGACCCGCAGGACATCGACCCGCTGGCGCGCATGCAGACGCCCTCGGCCGAGCACTGGTTCGGCACCGACGCGCTGGGCCGCGACGTGTTCAGCCGCGCGGTGTGGGGCGGCCAGGTGTCGATGATCGTCGGCGCCTCGGTCGCCGTGCTGGCCACCGTCTTCGGCATCGTGCTGGGGCTGCTGGCGGGCTTCGTGCGCCGCATCGACGGCTTCGTGATGCGCGTGATGGACGGGCTGATGGCGATCCCCGGCATCCTGCTGGCGATCGCGCTGATGGCGGTCACGCGCGCCAGCCTCACGACCGTGATCGTGGCCATCACCATTCCCGAGATACCGCGCGTGGTGCGGCTGGTGCGCTCGCTGGCGCTCACCTTGCGCGAGCAGCTGTTCGTGGAAGCCGCGCATGCGGTGGGCACGCGGCTGCCGACCATCCTGTGGCGCCACGTGCTGCCCAACATGGTGGCGCCGCTGATCGTGCAGTCGACCTTCGTCGCGGCGGCCGCGGTGCTGACCGAGGCGGCGCTGTCCTTCCTCGGCGTGGGCGTGCCCGCGCAGACGCCGAGCTGGGGCAACATGATGGCCGAGGGGCGCAACTTCGTCGCCGTGGCCTTCCACATCATCCTGTACCCGGGCCTGCTGCTCGCGGCCACGGTGCTCGCGATCAACCTCGTGGGCGACGGGCTGCGCGACGCGCTCGATCCGCGCCTGGCGCGCCAACTCTGAGGGACGACGCCCCATGACCACTCCCCTGTCCCGCGTCGCGCTCGCGACCGGCGAGCCGCTGCTCGAGGTCGACGCGCTGCGCACCCACTTCCACACGCTGGCCGGCGTGGTGCGCTCGGTCGACGGCGTGTCGTACACCGTGCGCGCCGGCCGCACGCTCGGCGTGGTCGGCGAATCGGGCTGCGGCAAGAGCGTGACCGCGCTGTCGATCCTGCGGCTGGTGCCCACGCCACCGGGCCATCACGCGGGCGCGGTGCGGCTGCGCGGCACCGACCTGATGCAGCTGAGCGAGCGCGAGATGCGCCAGATCCGCGGCAACCGCATCTCGATGATCTTCCAGGAGCCGATGACCTCGCTGAACCCGGTGCTGACCGTGGGCCGGCAGATCGCCGAGACGGTGCAGCTGCACCAGAAGGCCAGCCGCGCCGAGGCGCTGCAGCGCGCGGTCGAGATGCTGCGGCTGGTGCAGATCCCCGAGCCCGAGCGGCGCGTGAACGAGTACCCGCACCAGCTCTCGGGCGGCATGCGCCAGCGCGTGATGATCGCGCTGGCCCTGGCCTGCAACCCCGAGGTGCTGATCGCCGACGAACCCACGACGGCGCTCGACGTGACGATCCAGGCGCAGATCCTCGACCTCATCAAGCGGCTGCAGAAGGAGCTGGGCATGGGCGTGGTGATGATCACGCACGACCTGGGCGTGGTGGCCGAGAGCTGCGACCGCGTGGTCGTGATGTACGCGGGCAGGAAGGTCGAGGAGGCCGAGGTGGTCGAGCTGTTCGACCGGCCGCTGCATCCCTACACGCGCGCACTGATGGCCTCGATGCCCGCGATGAACACCGCGAGCGCGCGGCTCACCGAGATCCCGGGGCTGGTGCCGGCCGCGCACGAACTGGGCCGCGGCTGCGCCTTCGCGGCGCGCTGCGCCTCGGCGCGCGAACGCTGCCGGCACGAGACGCCGCGGCTCACGCGCCAGGGCGATGCGAACGACGCCGACGGCGGCCACGTGGTGGCCTGCTTCGCGGTGCAGGAAGGCTGGGCCACGGCTTCGGTCGAACAGGAGGTGGAGGCATGAGCACGACGACGACCGAGGCCACGCCGCTGCTGCGCGTGCACGAGCTGCGCAAGCACTATGTTTCGCCCAAGCGCTGGCTGCGGCCGGCGCGCCCGCCGATCCAGGCGGTCGATGGCGTGTCGTTCTCGGTGGCGCGCGGCGAGACGCTCGCGCTGGTCGGCGAATCGGGCTGCGGCAAGACGACCACCGCGAAGTCGGTGCTGCGTCTGGTGGAGCCGAGCGCGGGCTCGGTGCAGCTCGACGGCGAAGAGCTGGTGGGACTGTCGCCCTCGCAGATGCGCCAGCGCCGGCGCGACCTGCAGATCATCTTCCAGGACCCCTACGCCTCGCTCAATCCGCGCCTGACCGCGGGCGAGATCGTGGCCGAGCCGCTGCGCAACTTCGGCGGGGCCGACGCGGCCGCGCGCGAGGAGCGCGTGCGCTGGCTGTTCTCGCGCGTGGGCCTGCGGCCCGAGGCGGCGAAGAAGTACCCGCACGAGTTTTCGGGCGGGCAGCGCCAGCGGCTGGGCATCGCGCGCGCCCTGGCCTTGCAGCCCAAGCTGATCGTCTGCGACGAGCCGGTGTCGGCGCTCGACGTGTCGGTGCAGGCGCAGGTGGTGAACCTGCTGATGGACCTGCAGGCCGAATTCGGCATCGCCTACCTGTTCGTCGCGCACGACCTCGCGGTGGTGCGCCACATCAGCCACCGCGTGGCCGTGATGTACCTGGGCCACATCGTCGAGATCGCGGACCGCGACACGCTGTTCTCGGCGCCGCGCCATCCGTACACCGAGATCCTGCTGTCGGCGGTGCCGGTGCCCAACCCGCGCACGCCCGCCAGGCGCATGCTGCTGCAGGGCGATCCGCCGAGCCCCGCGAACCCGCCCTCGGGCTGCCGCTTCCACACCCGCTGCCCGATGGCGCAGGCGGTGTGCAAGGAGCAGCAGCCCGCGCTCACGCCGCGCGAGGCCGAGGGCCATCTGGTGGCCTGCCATTTCCGCTGAACACGCACTCACAACAGACAAAGGAAAGAACGCGATGTCGAACCCCACCCACCACGACCTGCTGATCCGCGGCGGCACCGTGATCGACGGCACCAAGGCGCCGCGCTTCGAGGCCGACGTGGCCATCTCGGGCGGACGCATCGCCGCCATCGGCAAGCTCGAGGGCCATACGGCCGACCAGGTGCTCGACGCCACGGGCCGCATCGTGGCGCCGGGCTTCATCGACTCGCACACGCACGACGACCAGGCGGTGCTGTCGCAGGCGCAGATGCCGTTCAAGGTGTCCCAAGGCGTGACCACGGTGATCGCGGGCAACTGCGGCATCAGCGCCGCGCCGCTGCGCGAGGACATGGACCTGCCGATGCCGCTGAGCCTGCTCGACTCGCCGGTCGAGGGCCGCTTCACCACCTTCGCCGCCTACCTCGACGCGCTGCGCGCCACGCCCTCCTCGGTCAACGTGGCGGCGATGGTGGGCCATTCGACGCTGCGCGCCGTGACCATGGCCGACCTCGACCGCCCCGCCACCGCGAGCGAGATCGCGGCCATGCAGGCGCTGGTCGAGGAAGCGATGCAGGCCGGTGCCATCGGCCTGTCGACCGGCACCTTCTACCCGCCCGCGGTGAAGGCCACGACCGAGGAGATCATCGAGGTGGGTCGCCCGCTCACGTCGCGCAAGGCGCTCTACGTGACCCACATGCGCGACGAGGCCGACCGCGTGATGGAATCGCTCGAGGAGACCTTCGCCATCGGCCGCGCGCTCGACATCCCGGTGGTGGTGTCGCACCACAAGGTGCAGAACGTGCAGAACCACGGCAAGACCAAGGTCACGCTGCCCTTCATCCAGGAGGCGATGAAGCACCAGTGCATCGGCCTCGACTGCTATCCCTACACGGCCGGCTCGACCATGATCCGCACCGACCGCGGCATGATGGACGGCCGCGTGCTGATCGCATCGAGCGTGCCGCATCCCGAATGCGCGGGCCGCGACCTCAAGGACATCGCGGCCGACTGGGGCGTGTCGGGCGAGGAGGCCGCCAGGCGGCTGCAGCCCGGCAGCGCGATCTATTTCATGATGGACGAGGACGACGTGCAGCGCATCCTCGCCTTCGACGAAACCATGATCGGCTCCGACGGCATTCCACTCGGCGAGAAGCCGCATCCGCGGCTGTGGGGCACCTTCCCGCGCGTGCTGGGCCACTACAGCCGCGACGTCGGCCTGTTCCCGCTCGAGACCGCGGTGTGGAAGATGACCGGCCTCACGGCGCGCAACTTCGGCCTGCACGAGCGCGGCACGCTCAAGCCCGGCCACCACGCGGACGTGGTGGTGTTCGATGCGAAGACCGTGCGCGACACCGCGAACTACCAGGAGCCGACGCAGGCGGCCGAAGGCATCGAGGCGGTGATCGTGAATGGCGCGCTGACCTGGCGCGATGGCGCGCACAGCGGGGCGCGAAATGGGCAGGTGATCGTGCGGCGCGACGCGGCCTGATCCGATACGCCTGCGGGTGCACCGGGCGCTGCGCCGGTGCGTCCGGCGCACCGGATCGGTGATGCCCGGGCGCGGGCGCGACGGTCCGCCGCCTCCCTTTTCCACGGATTTCCCTCGGAAGTCCCCGTCCTAGGGGATTTCCCTCGCCATCTGGCCCGGAGCTTGCGTAGGTCGCCTAGATAGTTGAACATTTCAACTATTGAAGATTTCTCCTACAAGCTCATGCACGCCCCGCTGCAACTCAAGACCGACTACCTCAACGTCCTGATGGACATCGCCTCGGAGCGCACGCGCGACCGCGGCTCACGGGTCTACGAGGTCGAGCTCGGGATCTCGATCCGCGACGTGCGCCTGCTGCGCATGATCGGCGGCGCGCCCGGCATCACCATCGGCCAGCTGGTGCAGACCTGCGGCATCGAGAAAACGCTGGTCTCCAAGCTGGTGAGCTCGCTGGTGCAGCGCCAACTGGTGGAGCGCCACGTCGGCACCGAGGACGCGCGCCAGATCTGCCTGTGCCTGAGCGAGACCGGCCTCGACATGGTGCTGCGTGCCGAGCCCCTCGGCCACGAGATGGAGTTGCGCTTCCTCGACACGCTGAGCGCCGCGGAGGTCGACAGCCTGCACCGCATCCTGCGCAAGCTCATCGACTCCGAGGAGCGCACGCGCGACATCTTCGAATTCCTGCTGCAGCAACTGCGCGAGAGCAAGGAATCGTTGCCCGCCCCCGTTCCTCCGTCCTCCGCTCCCTCCCGAAAGAAGTAAGGCTCCATGGCACTCCATCTCTCGCCGCGCCACGCCGCGGCAGCCGCCCTGTCGGCACTGGCCCTGACCTTCGGCGCCGGCGCCGGCGCCGAGACGGTGCTTCGCACCGTGCCCTCGTCCGACCTCAAGATCCTCGACCCGATCTGGACCACGGCGAACATCACGCGCAACCACGGCCTGATGATCTACGACACCCTGTTCGCGATGGACGAGAAGGGTGCGATCAAGCCGCAGATGGTCGACAAGTACAGCGCGAGCGCCGACAACAAGGTCTGGACCTTCACGCTGCGCCCGGGCCTGAAGTTCCACGATGGCGCGCCGGTCACCTCGCAGGACGTGATCGCCTCGCTCGCGCGCTGGGCCAAGCGCGACACGCTGGGCCAGAAGATGTACGAGGCCATGGACAGCATCGCGGCCGAGGGCCCGAACGGCTTTCGCATGAGCTTCAAGCAGCCCTTCGGCGTGGTGCTCGACGCGCTCGGCAAGCCCAATCCGCTGGTGCCCTTCATCATGCCCAAGCGCGTGGCCGAGACGCCGGCCGACCGGCAGATCGAGGAGATGATCGGCTCGGGCCCCTTCACGCTCGCCAAGGAGGACTTCCGCCCCGGCGACCGCATCGTCTACCGCAAGAACACGGCCTACGTGCCGCGCAAGGAACCGGCCTCGGGCCTGGCCGGCGGCAAGGTGGTGCACGTGGACCGCGTCGAATGGGTGCTGCTGCGCGATCCGCAGACGCAGGCCAACGCGCTGCTCAACGGCGAGGTCGACATGCTCGAGACCGTGCCCAGCTCGGGCTATGCCGGCATGCGCACCAACGAGAAGATCGAGCTGGTCGACGTGATGCCCGCGGGCCCCTACACGGTGGTCTACAACCACAAGGTGCCGCCCTTCGACAACCCGAAGGCGCTGCGCGCCGCGATGCTCGCCATCAACCAGGAGGCACTGCTGCGCGCCCAGGCCACCTTCCGCGACTTCTACAAGCCCTGCATCTCGATCTACCTCTGCGGCTCGACCTATGCGAGCGACAAGACCGGCTTCTACACCGGCAAGCCGCAGTTCGAGGAAGCGCGCAAGCTGCTCAAGGAATCGGGCTACGACGGCAAGCCCGTGGTCATCCTGCTGCCGGGCGACTCGCCCGCGCTGAACAAGCTGCCGGCGGTGTATGGCCAGCTGCTCAAGCAGGTCGGCTTCAACGTCGACGTGCAGACCACCGACTGGGCCACGCTGGTGACCCGGCGCACCAAGAAGGACCTGCCCGAGAACGGCGGCTGGAACGCCTTCATCACCTTCTGGGGCGGCGTGGATGCAAGCAGCCCGATCGGCTACAGCCCGCTGACCGGCAACGGCGACCAGGGCTACTTCGGCTGGCCCACGGTGCCCGAGCTCGAGACGCTGAAGTCGAAGTTCATCGCCACCACCGACCTCGCGCAGCGCAAGGAGATCGCGACGCGGATCCAGCAGCTGGTGCTCGACAACGGCGTGCTCGCGCCGCTGGGCGAAGTCAGGGCGCCCACGGCCGTGCGCCGCGGCGTGATCACCGGCCTGCTGCCCTCGCCGGGGGTGCTGTACTGGAACGTGCAGAAGAAGCAGCCGCCGCAGTAAGCGCCGCCTCCCCGTCCCTTCGTCGCTCCTGACCGGCTGCGCCCCCGCGGCAGCCGGGCGGGCCCTGTCACGCCAGCGCCGGGTGCCCGGCGCTCATTCACCGGAGCTCTCCATGCTCAACTTCCTGCTGCGCCGCGGACTGGCCACTGCGCCCGTGCTCCTGATCGTGGCCGTCATCGTCTTCCTGCTGCTGCGCATGACGCCCGGCGACCCGGCCGCCGCCATCGCGGGCGACGCGGCCAGCGCGCAGGACATCGCGCGCATCCGCATGCAGCTCGGGCTCGACGAATCGATCCTGGTCCAGTTCGCCCGCTGGCTCGGCCAGGTGCTGCGCGGCGACCTCGGCCATTCCTTCTTCTACCGCATGAGCGTGACCGACCTGATCGGCCAGCGGCTCGAACCCACGCTGTCGATCGCGGCCGTGACGGTGGTGCTCACCGTGCTGATCGCGCTGCCGCTCGGCGTGCTGGCCGCATCGCGGCGCGGCGGCCGGCTCGACCGCTTCATCATGGGCGCATCGGTGCTCGGCTTCTCGGTGCCGGTGTTCGTGGCCGGCTACGCGATGATCTGGCTGTTCTCGATGCAGCTCGGCTGGCTGCCCTCGCAGGGCTACAGCCGCATCGCCGATGGCGTCGGCCCCTGGCTGCGCAACCTGGTGCTGCCCTGCATCACGCTGGCCGTGATGTATGCGGCGCTGATCGCGCGGGTCACGCGTGCCTCGGTGTCGGAAGCGCTGACCGAGGACTATGTGCGCACCGCGCGCGCCAAGGGCATTGCCGAATGGCGCATGCTGCTGCGCCACGCACTCGCCAACGCGGCGGTGCCGATCGCCACCGTCATCGGCCTGAGCGTGGCCGGCCTGATCGGCGGCGTGGTTGTCACCGAGACCATCTACGCGATTCCCGGCCTGGGCCAGCTCACGGTCGACGCCGTGCTCTCGCGCGACTACCCGCTGATCCAGGGCATCACCCTGTTCTTCTCGCTGGTCTACGTGGTGGTGAACCTGCTGGTGGACCTGAGCTACCTGCTGCTCGATCCGCGCATCCGCTACTGACGACCTCCCGCCCTCTCATCGAAAGCCTCGCCATGACTTCGATCTCCCTGCCCGACGACGCCATCGGGCCCGACACCGCCGCGCCCCCACCGCGCCCGCGCTCCGCATCGCGCCGCCTGCTCGCCAACGGCGCGGTGCGCATCGGCGGCGCGCTGCTGCTCGCGATGCTGCTGCTGGCCGTGGCCGCGCCCTGGCTGCACACCATCGATCCCAATGCGATGGACCCCGCGAGCTCGCACCTGCCGCCGGGCGCGCGCGCCGAGTTCGTGACGCTCGCGGGCGACAGCTTCGTGCGCTTCTTCCCGCTGGGCACCGACAGCATGGGCCGCGACCTCTGGAGCCGCACGGCCTACGGCGCGCGGATCTCGCTGTCGGTGGGCGTGGCGGTGGCGCTGGGCTCGGTCGCGCTCGGCCTGGTGGTCGGCATGGTCGCGGGCTACTTCCGCCGGCTCGACGGTTTCATCATGCGCGTGATGGACGGGATGATGGCCATCCCCGGCATCCTGTTCGCGATCGTGCTGGTGGCCGTGTGGCGGCCCAGCCTGCTGACCGTGATCCTGGCCATCGTGGTGCCCGAGACGCCGCGCGTGGCACGGCTGGTGCGCTCGGTGGTGCTGTCGGTGCGCGAGGAGCCCTATGTCGAGGCCGCGGTCGCGCTCGACACGCCGACCTGGAAGCTGATGCTGCGCCACATCCTGCCGAACACGGTGGCACCGCTGATCGTGCAGGGCACCTTCATCTGCGCGGCCGCGATGCTGGTGGAGGCCGTGATGTCCTTCCTCGGCATCGGCCTGCCTTCGGACGTGCCGACCTGGGGCAACATCATGTCCGAGGGCCGCACGCACTTCACCTCGCATCCCTCGACCGTGCTGCTGCCGGGCGCCTTCCTCGCGCTCACGGTGCTGGCCGTGAACATGCTCGGCGACGGCCTGCGCGACGCGCTCGATCCCAAGTTCAACCAGCGCGGAGGCCGGGCATGACATCCAGCGTCGCTCCCTCTTCCGTCGCGCCCTGCCTCTCGGTGCGCGACCTCGCCATCGACCTGCCGGCCGGTGCCGACCGCGCGCATGCGGTGCACGGCATCTCCTTCGACGTGATGCCGGGCCAGGTCGTGTGCCTGCTCGGCGAATCGGGTTCCGGCAAGTCGGTGATCGCGCAGGCCGCGATGGGCCTGCTGCCGGCCTCGCTGCGGCCCTCGGCCGGCTGCATCGAGGTGCAGGGCGAGAACGTGCTGGCGGCCGACGCGAAGCGGCTGCGCGCACTGCGCGGCGCGCGCATGGCGATGGTGTTCCAGGAGCCGATGACCGCGCTCAACCCGGTGATGCGCTGCGGCGCGCAGGTCGACGAGATCCTGGCCGAGCACACGGCACTGAAGGCCGCCGAGCGGCGTCGGCGTGTGCTCGAGATCTTCGAGCGCGTGCGGCTGCCCGAGCCGCAGCGCATCTATGACGCCTATCCGCACCAGCTCTCGGGCGGGCAGCGCCAGCGCATCGTGATCGCCATCGCGCTGATCCTGCGCCCGGCGCTGCTGATCTGCGACGAACCCACTACCGCGCTCGACGTGACCACGCAGGCCGAGATCCTCGCGCTGATTCGCGAGATGCAGCAGGAGAACGGCACCGCGGTGCTGTTCATCACGCACGACTTCGGCGTGGTGGCGGACATCGCCGACCGCGTGGTGGTGCTGCAGCTCGGCCGGCAGGTCGAGAGCGGGCCGAAGGACGAGGTGCTGCGGCGCCCGAAGGAGGCCTACACGCGCATGCTGCTCGCGGCGGTGCCGCAGCTCGCGCCGGTGCAGCGCCCGCCGGTCGACCGGCAGGCGCCGCTGCTCGATGCGCGCGGCGTCGGCAAGGTCTACCGCAGCGGCTCGTGGCCCGGCAAGCGCCGCGCGGTGCATGCGGCGGCCGACGTGTCGCTGCGGCTGCATGCGGGCGAGACCGTGGGCATCGTGGGCGAATCGGGCTCGGGCAAGTCGACCGTGGCGCGCTGCATCGCGCGCCTGATCGAACCCACCGACGGCGACATCCGCGTGCCCGGCATCGCGCAGCACGGCGGCCGTGCGGAGCGCTCGGCCTTCCGCCGCCTGGTGCAGGTGGTGTTCCAGGATCCGAACCGCTCGCTCAATCCGCGCCGCACCGTGGGCCAGTCGATCGTCGAGGGGCCGGTGAATTTCGGCGTGCCGCACGACCAGGCCTGGCAGCGCGCCGAGGCGCTGATGGCGCTGGTGCGGCTCAGGCCCGAGGTACTGCATCGGTACCCGAGCGAGTTCTCGGGCGGCCAGCGCCAGCGCCTGTGCATCGCGCGCGCGCTGGCCTGCGAGCCGCGCGTGCTGATCGCCGACGAGGCCGTGTCGGCGCTCGACGTGTCGGTGCAGGACCAGATCCTCAAGCTGCTGGCCGAGATCCAGCAGCGGCTGTCGATCGGCATCCTGTTCATCACCCACGACCTGCGCGTGGCCAGCCAGATCTGCGACCGCCTGATCGTGATGCACAAGGGCCGCATCGTCGAACAGGGCACGGCGCGGGAGGTGCTGCTGTCGCCGCAGGAAGCCTACACACGCACGCTGCTGGCCGCCGCGCCGGGCCAGGGCTACGCCTTCGGGCGCGGCTGAGCGCCGTCACGCATGACCACCCCGCCCCACTCATCCATCCACAAGGAGACCGAAGACATGACCACACCGCTGCACGAGATGAGCGCCCTCCAGTTGCTTGAGCACTACCGCGACCGCGTGCTGTCGCCCGTCGAGGTGACGCAGGCCGTGCTCGCACGCATCGAGCGCTGGGAGCCGAGCATCCGCGCCACCTACGCGCTCGACGCCGAGGCCGCGCTCGCGGCGGCCCGCGCTTCCGAGGCGCGCTGGGCCCAGGGCCGGCCGCAGGGCGCGCTCGACGGCGTGCCGATCACGCTGAAGGAGAACATCGGCACGCGCGGCACGCCCAAGCCGGTGGGCAGCGCCGCGACCGTGCTCGCGCCCGAGTCCTCGGACGCCCCCGCGGCCGCGCGCGTACGCGAAGCGGGCGCGGTCATCGTCACCAAGACCACGATGCCCGACTTTGGCTTCCTGGGCGCGGCGCCCTCGAGCTTCCATCCGCTCACGCGCAATCCGTGGAACCTGGCGCACAACACGGGCGGTTCGAGCTCGGGCGCCGGTGCCGCGGCGGCCGCCGGCTACGGCCCGCTGCACCTGGGCACCGACATCGGCGGCTCGGTGCGCATCCCCGCGAGCTTCTGCGGCGTGTTCGGCCTCAAGCCCAGCCATGGCCGCATTCCCGTCGACCTGCCCGCGGCCGCGCGCGTGATCGGCCCGATGACGCGCACCGTGGCCGATGCCGCGCTGCTGATGCAGGTGGTGTCGCAGCCCGACGCGCGCGACTACATGAGCCTGCCGCCGAACGACATCGCGTGGCACCAGCTCGAGCGCAGCGTGAAGGGCCTGCGCATCGGCCTGTGGACCGAGACCATGGGCGGCTGGCCGATCGATGCGGAAGTGAAGGCGGCCGTGCTGGCGGCCGCGCGCCTGTTCGAGCAGGCCGGTGCCATCGTCGAGCCGCTGGTCGACTGGACCACGCCCGAGCTGCGCCTGGGCATGGCGCATTTCTTCACCATGCGCTGCCGCGTCGACCTGGCCGCGATGGCGCCCGAGCGCGCGAAGCTGGCGGCCAACTACATCCACCATGCCGCCGAGTTCGCGGCCTCGCTCACGCCCGAGGACGTGTTCCTGTCCTTCACGCGCATGCAGGCGCTGCACGCGGCCACCGTGGCGGCCACGCAGCCTTTCGATTTCGTGCTGTCGCCGGTGTCGCCAGGGCTGCCGTTCGCGGCCGAGGCCATCAACAGCGGCTCGCAGAACCTGCTCAAGGATTCGCACTTCACGTCGGTGTTCAACCAGTCGGAACAACCGGCCGCATCGATCAACTGCGGCCATTCGAAGAGCGGCCTGCCGATCGGCCTGCAGATCGCGGGGCGGCGCTTCGACGATCTGGGGGTGCTGCAGATGGCGCGGTTCTACGAGTCGGTGCGCCCGCAGCAGGCGGCCTGGCCGGAGCCGGCCTGACCGGGGCCCGGTTCAGTCGGGCGCGTTCATCACCCGGTCGAACTCCTCGTCGGCCGGCACGTTGTCGGCATCGAGCTCGCTGGCATCGGTGAGGTCGATGCCGGTTTCCTCGGACAGGGAATCGGCGGCCTCCGCGTCGACGGCATCGAAGTCGTCCTCGGGCAGGCCGTCGGCATCGAGGTCCTCGTCGACTTCCTCGGGGATCGGCGCGGGGCGCGCGCTGGTGACGGCGGCTCGGGTGGTCATGGTCTTTTCCTCACGGATGGCTGGGCGAAGCAGGCCCCTATGTTGCGCCGATTTCGCGTCATCCGGAAGACGGTGCGGGTGACGGGACGTATCGCCCGCCCGCACCTGTTCAAACAATCAGTTCTTGTTCGCCTCGGGCTTGGCCTCGCCTTCGTGCGCATGGTCGTGGTCATGCCCTTCCTCGTGCGCATGCGCCGCGTGGTTGTGCCCGTGATCATGGCCATGCTCGCCGCTGTGCGCGAGCCGGCTCACGCCGGTGACCAGCACGATGCCCGCGATCAGCCAGGCGATCTGCCCCAGGGTCTGGCGCATCGGCAGGCGCTTCTGCAGTTGCGGGATCAGGTCGGCCAGCGCGACGTAGACGAAGCTGCTGCCGGCCAGCACGAGGAAGTACGGCAGCCAGCCATGCAGCTGGTCGACCAGCCACCAGCCGGCGATGCCGCCGAGCATGGTCATGGTGCCGGCCAGCGACACCTTCACGAGCGCGGCGCGCTGGTTGGCCGAGCTCTGGCGCAGCACCACGAGGTCGCCGATGTGGTGCGGCACCTCGTGCGCGAGCACGGCGAGGGCGGCGACCAGGCCCAGGCGCAGGTCGGCGATGAAGGCCGAGGCGATCAGGATGCCGTCGCCGAAGCAGTGCACGCTGTCGCCGGTGAGCACGGCCCAGCCGCCGGCGCGCGGGCCGTGGTCATGGCCGTGGTGCGCATGGCCATGGCCGTGCGCGTGGTCGTGGTGGCCGTGGTTGTCGTAGATCGGGCCGAGCTGCGCCGGCTGCCCGGCGGTGTCGCCGCCATGATGGTGCTCGTGCCCGTGGTGCCACAGTTCGGCCTTGTCGAGCAGGAAGAAGAACACCACGCCGAACAGCAGCACCGCGAACAGCAGCGCGGGCTCGATGCGGCTTTCGAAGGCCTCGGGCAACAGGTGCATGAAGGCGGTGGCGAGCAGTGCGCCCGCCGCCAGGCTCAGCAGGTGCTGCGGATTCACGCCGCCCGAGCCGCTGCGCACGCCCACGCGCAGCAGCAGCGCCGCGAGCCACACGCTGCCGATGCCGGCGACCAGGGTCGCCAAGATGATCACTATCAAGTTCATAGCTGCTTACGCAATAAGGACGCCCGATGCGCCCAGTTCCATTCATTAAAAGCAAAAAGGCCGCCCCTTGCGGGGACGGCCTTCGGCGGAAGCTGGCTCTGGGGTCGTCCTGGGCGCTGATCGCTCAGGCGACGCCGTTGGCTTTGAACCAGGCGGTGGCTCGCTGCCATCCGTCGTCGGCCGCGCTCTTGACGTAGCTGGGACGGTAGTCGGCATGGAACGCATGGCCTGCTTCGGGATACACGACGAAGCTCGACGCCTTGGCAGCCGGAGAGCCATTTGCCAGGGCCGATTTCATCTTATCAACGGTGTCAAGGGGGATGCCCTGGTCTTTTCCGCCGTAAAGGCCGAGCACCGGCGCCTGCAGGTTGGCGGCGATGTCGACCGGGTGCTTCGGGTTCAGCTCGCTGGCCTGGCCGACCAGCCGGCCGTACCAGGCGACGCCGGCCTTGACCTTGCCGGTGGCGGCGTAGAGCCAGGTGATGCGGCCGCCCCAGCAGAAGCCGGTGATGCCGGCCTTGGAGGTGTCGCCGCCGTTGGCCGCGGCGTACTGCAGCGCGCCGTCGAGGTCGGCCAGCACCTGCGCGTCGGGCACCTTGCTCACGATGTCGGCCTGCAGCTTGGGAATGTCGGTGTAGCCGCGCGGATCGCCCTGGCGCGCATAGAGCTCGGGCGCGATGGCGAGGTAGCCGAGCTTGGCGAAGCGGCGGCAGGTGTCGGCGATGTATTCGTGCACGCCGAAGATCTCCTGCACCACCAGGATCACCGGCAGGCCGGTCTTGTTGGCCGGCGCCGCGGCATAGGCCGGCACCTCGAAGCCGTTGACCGTGTACTTGATCGGGCCGGCCTTCAGGCCGTCGGCCGGGGTGCTGATGGCGGTCTGCGCCATCACCGGCATCACGGCGGCGGCATAGCCCACGCCGATGGCGGCCTTGAGCGCGGTGCGCCGCGTCGCGCCCTGGTCGGTGCTTTCGCCGGGGCGCAGCGAATCGAAGTCGGATTGCAGGTCGGAACGGCGGTCGTCGAATTGGGGCATGAAGAGGGCTCCAGGTGAGGGATCGTCGGACAAGGGGCAGTGCGGGGCAGATGCGAAAAAACGCACGCCGCAATGTAGGCGATAACGGCCCGTCCTCCCTGTTCGCGGGGTTGATGACCCCGCGCGGAGGCCCTTTTGCCGCTCAGCGCGGTTCGTAGGCCCGGCGCGCCAGCGCCGCCGCCAGCACCTGCGCCGGATCGACCAGCCGCAGCCCCGCCACCGCCGGCGAGCCCGCGAGCCCCAGCGGCACCTCGGTGCAGCCCATGATGATCGTGACCGGGCCGTGGCGCTCGGCCAGCCGCAGCGCGACCTCGGAGAAGCAGCGCTCGGCCAGCGCCATGTCGCCGGCCTTCACGCCCTCGAAGATGCCGCGCGCGATGGTGCGGCGCTCGTCCTCGCTCGGCACGTGGCAGCCGAGGCCGGCCTCGGCCAGCGCCTGCTCGTAGAGGCCGATGCGGTAGGTGCCCTCGGTGGCCATCAGCGCCACCTCGCCCGCGCCCTGCGTCGCCAGGTGCTGCGCGGTCTCGCGCGCCATGTGCAGCAGCTCGACCTGCGGAAAGCGTTCCTGCAGCCGCGCATGCCAGGCATGGGCGGTGTTGCAGGCGATCGCCACCGTGCGGCTGCCGAGCGCCGCCAGCCGGCCCAGCGCCTGCAGCATCGGCTCGAGCGGCTGGTGCGCGCCGTTCTCGGCGCTCGACAGCAGCGCGCCGGTGCGGTCGGGCACCGGCACCTGCGCGAGCCAGTGCTCGGGAAAGGACTGGTCGCGCACCGGCTCGCCGCGCGCGCGCATCTGCTGCGCGCAGGCCTGCACGAACAGGCGCACGAAGTCGGCGCCCGCGGCCGGGCCCATGCCGCCCAGGATGCCTACGACCTGCGTGGAGACCATGTCCTTGTGTCCGATCGCGGGCGTGCTCAGGTCGCCGGCTTGTCGCTGAATTCCTTGAGGTTGTCCTTGAGCTGCGGGCTCATCGGCAGGTTCAGCGGCAGGTTCTTCGGCGGGATCGGCGACATGAACCACTTGGTGTAGAGCTTCTCGAACTCGCCGCTCTTCATCATGCCGATGAAGGTGTCGTCGACCAGCTTCTTGAAGGCCGGGTCGTCCTTGGGCAGCATGCAGGCATAGGGCTCGACCTGCAGCGACTCGCCCACCACCTCGTAGTCGGCCGGGCTCTTCGAGTTGGCGATCAGGCCGAACAGCAGGATGTCGTCCATCGCGAAGGCGACGGCGCGGTCGCTCTCCACCAGCAGGAAGGCGTCGGCGTGGTCCTTGCCGAGCACGATGTTCATGTCGAGGTTCTTCTCGGTGTTGTACTTGCGCATGACCAGCGCGTTGGTGGTGCCGGTGGTGCTGGCCACGGTCTTCTTCGCGAGGTCGGCGTAGTCCTTGATCTTCGAGGACTTCTTCACCAGCAGGCGCGTGCCCGTGTAGAAGTGGTTGACCGCGAAGGACACGTCCTTGCCGCGCGCGGTGTTGTTGGTGGTGGAACCGCACTCGAGGTCGATGGTGCCGTTGGTGATCAGCGGGATGCGGTTCTGCGAGGTCACGGCCATCAGCTGCACCTGCAGGTTCGGCTTGTTGAGCTTCTTCTTCACCGCCTCGACCACCGCGTTCGACATCTCGACCGCGAAGCCGATCGGCTTGTTGGGGCCGTCGAGGTAGCTGAACGGCACCGACGACTCGCGGTAGGCCAGCGTGATCTTGCCGGACTCGGCGATCTTGGCCAGCGTGTCGGCGGCCTGGGCGCCGGTGGCAGCGAGCAGGACCGTGGCGGTGGCGGCCATCAATGCGGAGAGTTTCATGCGTGCCTTCTTCGAGGGAGGTTGAACAGGAGGACCAGTGTAAGAAAGAGTGACTCAGGACGGCAATTCCAATAGCGGGCTGAGCCATACCCAAAGGTTATGGGCAGGGAAAACCCGGGCGGCACCCGATTCCGAAGCGCCGCGGCGGGCA
The DNA here is from genome assembly GCF_059415325.1 of Variovorax sp. GW821-FHT10D07. Taxonomy (NCBI): domain Bacteria; kingdom Pseudomonadati; phylum Pseudomonadota; class Betaproteobacteria; order Burkholderiales; family Comamonadaceae; genus Variovorax; species Variovorax sp. GW821-FHT10D07. The sequence continues at coordinate 998,302 of NZ_JBWKMZ010000002.1, forward strand.
TGCCCTTTGGCTATGGGCCACGCCTCTTTTTGCATTTCCGCGCCGGCGGCGGCGCGCCTACAGTCGAGGCTCACCCCTTCCCTTTTTGTTCCCGAAAGTTGCCTCTCATGCATGTGTGCGTGCTCGGCGCCGGCATCGTGGGCCTGGCCACCGCCTGGCAACTCGAACGCCAGGGCCACCAGGTCAGCGTCGTCGATCGCGCCGCCCCCGGCGCGGGCGCGAGCGGCGGCAACGGCGCGCAGCTCAGCTACTCGTACGTGCAGCCGCTGGCCGATCCCTCGATCTGGCGGCAGTTGCCGAAGCTGCTGCTCGCGCCGAATTCGCCGCTCAAGCTGCGCCCGCAACTCGATCCGCTGCAGTGGCGCTGGGGCCTGGCCTTCCTCGCGGCCTGCAATGCGCGCACCTCGCGCGACACCACCGAGAAGCTGCTGGCACTCGCCGCCGAGAGCCGCGCCGGCTTCGAGGCCATGCAGGCCGACGCCGCGCCCGACTGCGACTTCTCGGCCACCGGCAAGCTGGTGCTGTATGCGAGCGAAGCCGCGCTGGCCGGCGCGCGCGCCCAGCTCGAACTGCAGCGCACCATGGGCAGCGAGCAGCGCATCGTGCGCCCCGACGAGTGCGCGGCGATCGAGCCCGCGCTCGCCGACTACGCGAGCGGCATCGCGGGCGCGGTCTACACGCCCAGCGAATGCGCGGCCGACTGCCTCAAGGTCTGCGCCGAGCTGATGCGGGTGCTGCGCGCGCGCGGCGTGCGCTTCGTGCTCGGCACCGAGGCGCGCGGCTTCGCGCAGAGCGGCGGGCGCATCGCCGCGGTGCGCACGGCCGCGGGCGACATCGAGGCCGATGCCTTCGTGATGGCACTCGGCACCGCCTCGCACAAGCTGGGTCGCGCGCTCGGCGCCTACCTGCCGGTCTATCCGCTCAAGGGCTACAGCATCACGCTCGACGTCGACCCGGCGCCGGGCGCGGCACCGACCGTGAACGTGACCGACAGCGCGCGCAAGGTGGTGTTCGCGCGCATCGGCTCGCGCCTGCGCGTGGCGGGCATGGCGGAACTGGTGGGGCACGATGCGAGCATTCCCGCGACGCGCATCCAGACCCTGGCCGAGGCCGCGCGCGCCGTGTTCCCGCACGCGAGCCGGCTGGCCGAGCTGCATCCCTGGACTGGCATGCGCCCGGCCACGCCCACCGGCCTGCCGATCGTCGGGCGGCTCGAGGGCGCGCCTTCGAACATGCTGTTCAACACCGGCCACGGCGCGCTGGGTTTCACGCTGGCCTTCGGGTCGGCGCGGCGCGTCGCGGCCGCGCTGGCCGCCTGAAACGCTAGACCCCCGCCTCCACGATCGCCTGCTGCATGCAGCGCGTGATGCCGCGCACCGCGACCGAATCGGGCCGGCCCGTGAAGCGCAGCGCGCGGATCGGCACCGGGATGTGCGGTTCGAGCGTGAGCACGTCGACCTTGGAGGTATCGGCCGAGCGCGCGGTGCAGCCGTCGACCAGCGCCACGCCCAGGCCGTGGTGCGCCATCGCCAGCGCCGCGTGGTAGGTCTGCACCGTGACCACCGCCTGGTGGAAGCCCACGCCGGCCTGGCGGCAGGCCTGGCTCAGGCTGGTGCCCACCGGGTCGCGACTGTCGAGGCCGATCACCGGCCGCTCGGCCAGGTCGTGCAGCGCCACCGAGCCGTTGCGCACCAGCAGGCGCGGCAGCATGCCCTTGGGCGCGATGCAGACCATGCGGCTGTCGGCCAGCGTCTCCTGCGTGAGCGAGGGATGCACGGCCGGGCTGAACACGAAGCCGACGTCGGCCTCCTGCAGCAGCAGCGCCGACATGATCTGCGGCGAATGCAGCGACTCCACGCTGATCGCGTAGCCCGGATGCTTCTCGCGGAAGGCCTTGAGGGCGCGCGGCAGGATCTCGTAGCTCAGCGCCAGCACGCTGAGGATGCGCAGCTCGCCGGTGTCGGCGCCCGCGCGCAGGTTGGCCGCGAGCCGCTGCACCTCGTCGAGCTGCGCGAACAGCCGCTCGATGTGCGGGTACAGCGTGAGCGCCTCGGTGGTCGGCGTGAGCCGCCCCTTGGCGCGCTGGAACAGCGGAAAGCCCAGCTGCAGCTCGGCATGCTGCAGCGTGCGGCTGACGGCCGGCTGCGTGATGTTGATGAGCCGCGCCGCCGCGCTCACGCTGCCCGTGAGCATGATGGCGTTGAAGACCTCGATGTGGCGCAGCCGCATGGCGGGGTCAGCGCACGTTGGTCTTGCCGCGCGCGATGTCCATCACCATGCGCGTGGCCAGGTACAGCCGCGGCTCGATGGAATCGATCAGCACGTACTCGGCATCGGCCGAGTGCGCGCCGAAGCCCTGCAGGCCGAAGCGCTCGATCACCGGCGCCTGGGTCTTGAGCGAGGCGAAGGCCGCGTCGGTGCCGCCGCCGGCGGCCTTGTCGTCGGCGCCCAGCGGGCGGCCGAGCTCGTCCTTGTAGATCGACTGCGCATGCTGGGCGAGCGCGCGCGAGGCATCGGTGGCCTCGAGCGGCGGACGGCGGCGCTCGAACTTGAGCTCGACCTTGGCCTCGGGGATCAGCTGCTTCTTCACGCGCTCGTTGACCTGCTGCTCGATGCGGTCGTAGTCGGCGACCTTGAGCACGCGCACGTCGGCGCCCGCGGTGGCCGAGGCCGGGATCACGTTGCGGTTGCTGCCCGACTTCGAGATGGTCCAGTTCATCTTGAGGCCGGTGGCCGGGTCGGACAGGTCGCGCATCTGCAGGATCTGGTGCGACAGCTCGTAGAGCGCGTTCACGCCGAGCTCGGGCGCCGAACCGGCGTGCGAGGCCTTGCCGCTCACGTTGAGCGTGACCGAGGCGATGCCGGCGGTGGCCAGCGAGAGCTTGTCGTCCTTGACCGAGGCGCCCTCGAAGGACAGCACCGCGTCGTGCTCGCCGCCCAGGCGCGTGAGCAGCGCGCGCGAGCCGGGCGAGCTGATCTCCTCGTCGCCGTTGATCAGCACCGTGAGCGTGCCGTATTCGTTGAACTTGAGCGCCTGCAGCATCGCCACCGCATGGAGGATGACGGCCACGCCCTGCTTGTCGTCGGCGATGCCCAGGCCGTAGGCCTTGTCGCCCTCGACGCGGAACGGCTGCCTGTTGAGCATGCCGATGGTGTAGACCGTGTCCATGTGGGCGATCAGCATGATCTTCTTCGTGCCCGTGCCCTTGAAGGTGGCGCGCACCACGCGGCCGATCTTCTCGGGCGTGTCCTCCATGCGATAGGCCTCGGCGCTCGGGTCGATCAGCTCGACCTCGCCGCCGAGCGCCTTGAGCTTCGACGCGATCAGGTCGGAGATCTTTTCCAGGCCCTCGAGGTCGCGGCTGCCGGACTCGATGGCCACCAGTTGCGAGAGCGAATCGAGCAGCGGCTGCTTCTGCGCGGCGGCGAGCTCGGCGATGCGCGCGTCGGGCGCGGCGGCGGCCGTGGCGGCCGCACCGGCCAGCAGCATCGGCAGCAGTGCGCGCGCGAAGATGCGGGAGGGGTGGAAGTGCATGTTCTGGTCTCCTGACGATGATGACGGTCGAATGGCGGATTCAAGCACGGGCGCGGTCGCGACGCGACCCTCTCATTCGCGCACGAGCCGGACGCCGAGATGCATGATGCGTGCCTCGCAATAGATGGCGCCCTCGCGGCTCAGCACCCAGGCGCTGATCGATGCGCGGGCCGTCGATGTCTCCGGGCTGGAGTTGCAGACAGTGGAAGACCACTGGCCCGCGCGCAACGCCTCCTTGCCCTGTGCCGGGAAGTCCGACGGGGGCATCTCGAAGCGATCGGTCTCTCGCCGCGCGAGGCTGTTGACTTCCTTGATGGTGGGCAGGCGCCAGCCGGCCTGCTCGCTGGCGCGCTGCAGGGCCTGCACGTAGTCGTAGCGCTTCGCGCTCCAGGTGCAGCGCTTGCCGTTCCAGGTCTGCGGTTCCTCGCAGCGGCGCCACACCAGGCCGGTGTGGCGATCCTCGACCGCGCCGCCGGCCACGCCGCGCTCGTCGGGCAGTTCGCGCCAGCGTCCGGCCTTCGGCGCCTCGGAGCCACGCACCAGGCGCACGAAGAGCGGCGGCTCGCGCGACATGTCGGGGTCGCAGTCGTAGACGAAGCCGTTCGCGAAGTTCACGCACCACGGGCTCGTGGGATCGCGCATGTCGGACGTCAGGTAGATGGCCGGCACGGTGTTCGGAAACCAGCGCGCATCGATGACCGACTGCTCGGCCAGCGGCCGGTCGGTGCGCACCTCGGGCACGCGTTCCTTGCCCAGGTCGACCAGGCCATGCAGCTCGGCCACGGTGGGCAGGCGCCAGTCGGCGTAGCCGCACAGCCGGCTCGCATTGACCTGCGCCACGTAGGCCACGGCATCGGCGGGCCGACCGTTGTCGCGTTTGCCCTCCCAGACCAGGCCCGACACGCGGTCGCGCACGCAGGCTGTTCTCGGTTGGCCCGGCACGGCCTCGTAGGCCAGCGGACCCGCGCCCTGCCGGCCGTCCTGCTTGGGAACCAGGGCCAGCGGCCCGGCGTCGGTGCAGGCCTGGGGCGTGGGCCAGCCCTCCTTCGTCAAGCCCAGGCACACGCGCACGCCGGTGGGCGGCACCTTGGACGGCACGGGCTGCGCGGCCGCGGGCGACGCGATGCACGCGATGAGAACGGCCGCCGCGATGAAGGCCCGCACCAGGCTCAATGCGCCTTGTCCCAGTTCGGCCCCACGCCGATCTCGGCCAGCAGCGGCACCTTGAGATCGGCCACGCTGGCCATGATGCGCGGGATCTCGGTGCGCACCCATTCGATCTCGGCCTCGGGCACCTCGAACACCAGTTCGTCGTGCACCTGCATGATCATCTTCGTGCCGCGCTTCTCGGCATCGAGCACGTCCTGCACCTTGACCATGCTGAGCTTGATCAGGTCGGCCGCCGTGCCCTGCATCGGCGCGTTGATGGCCGCGCGCTCGGCGCCGCCGCGGCGCGGGCCGTTGGGCGAGTTGATCTCGGGCAGGTACAGGCGCCGGCCGAACACGGTCTCGACATAGCCCTGCTCCTTGGCCGAGGCCTTGGTCTCGTCCATGTAGGCCTTCACGCCCGGGTAGCGCGCGAAGTAGCGCTCGATGTAGGAGGCCGCGGCCTTGGTCTCGATGCCGAGGTTTTTCGCGAGGCCGAAGCTGCTCATGCCGTAGATCAGGCCGAAGTTGATGACCTTGGCATAGCGGCGCTGCTCGCTCGACACCTGGTCGGGCGTGGAGCCGAAGACCTCGGCCGCGGTGGCGCGGTGCACGTCGATGCCCTCGGTGAAGGCGCGCAGCAGCGATGCGTCGCCGCTGATGTGGGCCATGATGCGCAGCTCGATCTGCGAGTAGTCGGCGCTCGCGATCACGCTGCCCGCGGGCGCCACGAAGGCCTCGCGCACGCGCCGGCCTTCGGGCGTGCGGATCGGGATGTTCTGCAGATTGGGGTCGTTGCTCGACAGGCGCCCGGTGACGGCCACGGCCTGCGCATAGTGGGTGTGCACGCGGCCGGTGCGCGGATTGGCGAGCTGGCCGAGCTTGTCGGTGTAGGTGCCCTTGAGCTTCGACAGCCCGCGGTGCTCGAGGATCTTGGCGGGCAGCGGATAGTCCTCGGCCAGCTTCTCGAGCACTTCCTCGTCGGTGCTGGGCGCGCCGCTCGGCGTCTTCTTGACCACCGGCAGGCCGAGCTTGGTGAAGAAGATCTCGCCGATCTGCTTGGGCGAACCGAGATTGAAGGGCTGGCCTGCGATGTCGTAGGCCTCCTGCTCGAGCGCCATGATGCGCGTGCCGAGTTCGTGGCTCTGCGCGGCCAGCGTGGCGCTGTCGATCAGCACGCCGTTGCGCTCGATGCGGTAGAGCGCCTCGCTCGAATCCATCTCGAGCTGATAGATGAAGCGCAGCTTCTCGTTCGTTTCGAGCTGCGGCCACAGCGTGGCGTGCACGTCGAGCGTCTGGTCGCTGTCCTCGCACGAATACTCTGCCGCCTTGGCGATGTCGACCTGGCTGAACGAAATCTGGTGCACGCCCTTGCCGCAGAGGTCCTCGTACGAAATGCCGCTGCGGCCCAGGTGGCGCTCGGCCAGGCTGGCCAGGCCGTGCGGCCGGTGCACCTCGAGCACGTAGCTCTGCAGCATGGTGTCGTGCGCGTAGCCCTGCACCTCGATGCCGTGGTTGGCGAAGACGTGGCGGTCGTACTTGATGTGCTGGCCGAGCTTCTTCTTCGCGCCGTTCTCGAGCCAGGGCTTGAGTCTGGCGAGCACCTCGTCGATCGGCAATTGCGCGGGCGCGTCGGGATAGTTGTGCGTGAGCGGGATATAGGCCGCCTCGCCGGGCTTCACGCTGAAGCTGATGCCGACGATCTGCGCCACCATCTCGTCGAGCGAGGTGGTCTCGGTGTCGATGGCCGCGAGCTCGGCGGCCTCGAGGCGCGCGAGCCAGCTGTCGAACTGCTCCCAGGTGAAGATGGTGTCGTATTGCAGGTTGCTCGCGGGCGCGGCGGCTTCCATCGCGGCGCCTTCCTCGGACGGCTCGTCGAACAGGCCGCTCTGGTCGTCGTTGGCCTTGGCCGCCTTCGAGGCCTTCTTCTTGATGTTCTCCTCGATCAGCTCGGGCGGCACTTCCTGCGCCTCGAGCGACTTCACCAGGCTCTTGAAGCCGAACTTCTCGTAGAAGGGCTTGAGCTCGCCGGTCTGCGGCGCACCCACGGGCAGGCCTTCGAGCGAGGGCAGGCCATCGACGTGGCCGGCCAGGTCGCAGTCGGTGCGGATCGTGACGAGCCTGCGGCTCAGCGGCAGCTGGTCGAGCGCCTTGCGCAGGTTCTCGCCGGCCGCGCCCTTGACCTCGGCCGCGCGCTCGACCAGCGCGTCGAGCGAGCCGTATTCGAGCAGCCACTTGGCAGCCGTCTTGGGGCCGACCTTCTCGACGCCGGGCACGTTGTCGACCGAATCGCCCACCAGCGTCTGGTAGTCGACCATGAGGTTCGGCGGCACGCCGAACTCGGCCGTGACGCCGGCCACGTCGCGCTTCTTGCCGTTCATCGTGTCGATGATGGTGATGTGCTCGTCGACCAGCTGGCTCAGGTCCTTGTCGCCGCTGGAGACGATCACCTCGATGCCCTGCGCGGCCGCCACCTTGGCGAGGGTGCCGATCACGTCGTCGGCCTCCACGTCGGGCACGCTGAGCACCGGCCAGCCCAGCAGCTTGACCACCTCGTGGATGGGGTCGATCTGGCTGCGCAGGTCGTCGGGCATCGGCGAGCGGTTGGCCTTGTACTCGGGATACCAGTCGTCGCGGAAGGTCTTGCCGGGGGCGTCGAAGATGCAGGCCGCGTAGTCGGCGCGCACCTCGCGCCGCAGCGCCGTCATCATGTTGATCATTCCCCGGATCGCGCCCGTGGCCGGGCTCTTCGGATCGCCGGGCACGGCCCGCAGGTCGGGCATGGCGTGGAAGGCGCGATAAAGGTAGCTCGATCCATCGACGAGCAGCAGCGTTTTCTTGTCGGTCATCGGGGCATTTTGCCTGCCTCCACGACCGCCCGAATTTCCTTGCGGACCACGCCGCCACGGGCCCTGCGACGACAACCCCGATACGGCGCGCCGCCTACAATCCGTGCATGCCCGACTCCACACTCCTGGTTGCCCGCCGCCTCCTGCTGGCGCTGGCCCTCGCCACCCCCTTCGCCGCCGTGCAAGCGCAGAACGCGCCCGCGGCGGCACCGGCTGCAGCGGATCCTTCGCTACAGAATCAGGAGCAGCAGGCCGACGGTCGGCGCAACCAGAAGATCGAGCACCTGCACACCGAGGACAGCGGCGCCTCGGTCGACGAGGTCCGCTACGGCGGCCGCACGCAGAGCATCAACGTGACGCCCAAGGCCAACATGCCCGGCTACCAGGTGCTGCCGAACGATCCGTCCGGCGCGCGTCCCAACGCGGCCGACGGCCCCGCGGGCACCTCGCCCCGGGTCTGGAACGTCATGAAGTTCTGACCGTGCGACGCATCGCAGCGGCAGCCGCATCCCAACCGCGCTGAGGGCGCTTTCCATGGCAGTCTTTACCGAAGTCGAATTCGGCGAGGCCGACGCGCTCGTGCAGCGCCTCGGCCTGGGCCCCCTGCGCGAGCTGCGCGGCATCGAGGGCGGCATCGAGAACACCAACTACTTCGCCACCACCGAGTCGGGCGAGTACGTTCTCACGCTGTTCGAGCGCCTGAGCGCCGAGCAGCTCCCCTACTACCTTTGCCTGATGAAGCACCTGGCCGCGCGCGGCCTGCCGGTGCCCGAGCCGGTGGCCGACCCGGCCGTGCAGGCGATCGACGCCCAGAACACGCATCCGTTGTCGGTGCCGGCCAACGCGCCCTGCGAGCTGCTGCTCAAGGTGGCGGGCAAGCCGGCCGCGGTGGTGCGCAAGCTGGCGGGCCGCAGCGAGCTCGCGCCGGGCGCCGCGCACTGCGCCGAACTCGGCGCGCTGCTGGCGCGCATGCACCTGGCGGGACGCGACTTTCCGCGCATCCAGCCCAACCTGCGCGGCCTGCCGTGGTGGAACGACACGGTGCCGGTGGTGCTGCCCCACATCGACGAGGCCCAGTCCGCCCTGCTGCGCGGCGAGCTCGCCTACCAGAACCACGTGGCCGAGTCCTCGGCCTATGCCGCCCTGCCGCGCGGGCCGGTGCATGCCGACCTGTTCCGCGACAACGCGATGTTCGAGACCGGCCACGAAGAAGGCGCCGCTCCGCGCCTGACCGGCGTGTTCGACTTCTACTTCGCCGGCACCGACACCTGGCTGTTCGACCTCGCCGTGTGCCTCAACGACTGGGCCATCGACCTGCCAACCGGCCGCCACGACGAGGAACGCGCCGAGGCACTGCTCGCCGCCTACGAGGGCGTGCGCCCGCTCAACGCCTCGGAACGCGCCCTGCTGCCCGCGATGCTGCGCGCCGCGGCGCTGCGCTTCTGGATCTCCCGCCTCTGGGACTTCCACCTGCCGCGCGAGGCCAGCATGCTCAAGCCCCACGATCCGACGCACTTCGAGCGCGTGCTGCGCGAGCGCGTGCGGCACCCGCATGTCATGGCCCGCGCCCTCGAGCCCGTGGCCGCCTGACCCTTACCCCATGAAACTCCACCTCGTGCCGGCCAAGACCGGCGCCCAATGGGTCCGCCTCGGACTCAAGACCTTCTGGCGGCAGCCGCTGGCCTTCGTGTCGCTGTTCTTCCTGCTGATGGCGCTGATCTCGACGCTGTCGGTGGTGCCGCTGCTGGGCAGCGTGCTGGCGCCGGTGCTGCTGCCGTTCATGACGCTGGGGCTGATGGTCGCCACCTCGGTGGCCTATGCCGACGAGCAGGCCGGCGGCAACGGGCAGGCCGGTGCGCGCCGTCCCACGGGCTCGGCGATGTTCGTCGAGGTCTTCGCCGCGCTGCGCGCCGAATGGCGCCCGCTGGTGGTGCTGGGCCTGATCTCGGCCGTGTACTTCGTGCTCGCGGTGCTGGCCACCGCGCTGGTCGATGGCGGCCAGCTCGCGCGCGCCTACCTGCTCGACGAGGCGCTCTCGCCCGAGGTGCTGGCCAGCAGCGAGTTCCAGGTCGCGCGCATGGTCCACCTGTGCCTGAACCTGCCGCTGTCGCTCGCGATGTGGCATGCGCCCGCGCTGGTGCACTGGCACCGCGTGGAGCCGGTGAAGAGCATCTTCTTCAGCATCGTGGCGCTGTTCCGCAACTTCGGCGCCTATGCGCTGTTCGGCATCGCCTGGTTCGGCGTGTTCCTGCTGGCCGGCATCGCGGTCGGCCTGATCGCCACCGTGCTGGTGGGCGTCGGCGCCGTGGGCGCGGGCTCGGGCGCCACCGCGATCGGCACCGTGCTGATCGTGGGCACGGCGCTGGTGCTGGCGGCGATGTCGCTGGCCTCGACCTGGTTCACCTTCCGCGACAGCTTCGACCCGAACTGAGCCGGGCGGCCCCGCGGGCCGCGCCCCGGTTCAAACGGGCGTGAGCTTGGCCACCGACAGCGCCAGCCACTTCACGCCGTGGCGCGTGAACTTGACCTGCGCGCGCGCATCGTCGCCCGTGCCCTCGAGCGCGGTCACCGTGCCTTCGCCGAACTTGTTGTGGAACACCTGCATGCCCGAGCGCAGGCCATGCGAGGGCGCGCTCTTCTGCGGCGGCACCGGCGGGCTCGCGAAGGTTTCCTTGGCGGCGCCGCCACCATAGGCCTTGCCGCCGCCGTAGCCACCGCCACCCGCGCCACGCGTGCTGCCGTAGCCGTTGCCATAACCGAAGGCCGAGTTGCCGAAGGCCTGGTTCTTGGGCGTGAGCCACTTGAGCGCGCCCTCGGGCAGCTCGTCGAAGAAGCGGCTCTTGACGTTGTAGCGGGTCTGGCCGTGTAGCATGCGGGTCTGCGAGTGGCTCAGGTACAGCCGCTTGCGCGCGCGCGTGATCGCGACGTACATCAGGCGGCGCTCCTCCTCGAGGCTCTCGTAGTCGCTCATCGAGTTCTCGTGCGGGAACAGGCCCTCTTCCATGCCGGTGATGAACACGCAGTCGAACTCGAGGCCCTTGGCGGCGTGGACCGTCATCAGCTGCACCGCGTCCTGGCCGGCCTGGGCCTGGTTGTCGCCCGATTCGAGCGCCGCGTGCGTGAGGAAGGCCGCGAGCGGGCTCAGCGTTTCGCCGGTTTCGGCATCGGGTGCCAGCGGCTCGTCGAGCAGCGGACGGCCCGGGTCGATGCCCTGGCTTGCGGGCGACTGGCGCAGCTCGTCGACCGGCAGCGCCACCGCGTCGCGGCCGAAGCCTTCCTGCGTGACGAAGCTCTCGGCCGCATTCACCAGTTCTTCCAGATTCTCGATGCGGTCGGCGCCTTCGCGGTCGGCGCGGTAGTGCTCGACCAGGCCGCTGTGGTCGAGCACCAGCTCGATGATCTCGCGCAGGCTCACGCCCTGCGTTTGTTCGCGCAGCACATCGATCTTGGCGACGAAGGCCGTGAGGTTGGAGCCGGCCTTGCCGCCGACCGCGTGCACCGCGTCGTGCAGCGAGCGGCCCGCGGCACGCGCGGCGTCCTGCAGCTGCTCGAGCGTGCGCGCGCCGATGCCGCGCGGCGGGAAGTTGACGACGCGCAGGAAGCTGGTGTCGTCGTCCTTGTTCTCGAGCAGGCGCAGGTAGGCCAGCGCATGCTTGATTTCGGCGCGCTCGAAGAAGCGCAGGCCGCCGTACACGCGGTACGGCACCGAGGCATTGAACAGCGCGGTTTCGATCACCCGGCTCTGCGCGTTGCTGCGGTAGAGCACGGCCATCTCCTTGCGGTCTATGCCGTCGCGCACCAGCTGGCGCATCTCCTCGACCATCCACTGCGCCTCGGCGAGGTCGCTCGAGGACTCGTAGACGCGCACCGGCTCGCCCGGCCCTTGATCGGTGCGCAGGTTCTTGCCCAGGCGCTTCTTGTTGTGGCTGATGAGCTCGTTGGCCGAGTCGAGGATGTTGCTGTAGCTGCGGTAGTTCTGCTCGAGCTTGATCTGGTGCGTGACATCGAACTCGCGCACGAAGTCGGCCATGTTGCCCACGCGCGCACCGCGGAAGGCATAGATGCTCTGGTCGTCGTCGCCCACGGCCACGACGCTGTTCTCGCCCGGCACGAACTGGCCCGCGACGGTGTTGCCCGAGAGCATCTTGATCCAGGCGTACTGCAGCCGGTTGGTGTCCTGGAACTCGTCGATCAGGATGTGGCGGAAGCGCCGCTGGTAGTGCTCGCGCACCGGTTCGTTGTCGCGCAGCAGCTCGTAGCTGCGCAGCATCAGCTCGCCGAAGTCGACCACGCCCTCGCGCTGGCACTGCTCCTCGTAGAGGCGGTAGAGCTCGACCTTCTTGCGGTCGTCCTCGCTGCGGATCTCGACCGCGTCGGGACGCAGGCCGTCCTCCTTGGCGCCGGCGATGAACCACTGCGTCTGCTTGGCCGGGAAGCGCTCGTCGTCGACGTTGAACTGCTTCATCAGCCGCTTGATGGCCGAGAGCTGGTCCTGCGTGTCGAGGATCTGGAAGGTCGACGGCAGGTTCGCCAGCTTCCAGTGCGCGCGCAGGAAGCGGTTGCACAGGCCATGGAAGGTGCCGATCCACATGCCGCGCACATTGACCGGCAGCATCGCCGTGAGCCGCGTCATCATCTCCTTGGCGGCCTTGTTGGTGAAGGTCACGGCCAGGATGCCGCCGGCGGACACCTGGCGCGTCTGCAGCAGCCAGGCGATGCGGGTGGTGAGCACGCGGGTCTTGCCCGAGCCGGCGCCCGCGAGGATCAGCGCGTTGCCGGCCGGCAGCGTGACGGCTGCGAGCTGCTCGGCGTTGAGGTTGTGCAGCAGCGGCAGGTCGACCGGCGGCGGGGTGCGGTCATCGGCCGCGAATTCTTCAAACATCCGTCGATTGTAGAAACCACGGCGTATGCGGGTTATATGAAGTTCCGGAAGACCTCCCCACGGGAGGCTGCGTAGAATCAATCACCGGGCCCAAGTTTTTGTGCCCGGTTTTTTGTGCGCGTCGCCCGCCCCCGCAGGGGCTTTCGCAGCGACGCCGCCGAAGCCGGCCAGACCAAGCGCTCACTCGTTTTCAACGACTTCCTCCAGGAGCTTGGTTTCATGCAAATCTTCGATTACGACAACATCCTGCTGCTGCCGCGCAAGTGCCGCGTGGAGAGCCGCTCCGAGTGCGACACCAGCGTCACGCTCGGCGGCCGCAGCTTCCGACTGCCGGTGGTACCCGCCAACATGAAGACGGTGGTGGACGAGTCCATCTGCCTGTGGCTGGCGCAGAACGGCTACTTCTACGTCATGCACCGCTTCGACCTCGACAACGTCGCGCTCGTCAAGCGCATGCAGGGCCATGGCGTGTTCGCCTCGATCTCGCTGGGCGTGAAGAAGGCCGACTACGACACGGTCGACCAGCTCGTCGCGCAGGGCCTGGTGCCCGAGTACGTGACGATCGACATCGCGCACGGCCATGCCGACAGCGTGAAGAACATGATCGGCTACCTCAAGCAGAAGCTGCCCGCGACCTTCGTGATCGCCGGCAACGTCGGCACGCCCGAGGCCGTGATCGATCTCGAGAACTGGGGCGCGGACGCGACCAAGGTCGGCATCGGCCCGGGCAAGGTCTGCATCACCAAGCTCAAGACCGGCTTCGGCACCGGCGGCTGGCAGCTCAGCGCGCTCAAGTGGTGCTCGCGCGTGGCGACCAAGCCGATCATTGCCGACGGCGGCATCCGCGACCACGGCGACATCGCCAAGAGCGTGCGCTTCGGCGCCTCGATGGTGATGATCGGCTCGCTGTTCGCGGGCCACGAGGAATCGCCGGGCCAGACGGTCGAGGTCGACGGCGCGCTGTTCAAGGAGTACTACGGCTCGGCCAGCGACTTCAACAAGGGCGAGTACAAGCACGTCGAAGGCAAGCGCATCCTCGAGCCCATCAAGGGCAAGCTGGCCGACACGCTGGTCGAGATGGAGCAGGACGTGCAGAGCTCGATCAGCTACGCGGGCGGCCGCACGCTGATGGACATCCGCAAGGTCAACTACGTGACGCTGGGCGGCGACAACGCAGGCGAACACCTGCTGATGTAAGGCTTCAGGCTTCCAGCAGTTGCACCGCGAGCCGGTGCAACCGGTGCGAGGAATCTGCCAGCGCGTCGACCACGCCGAAGTGGTCGAGGCCAGGCAGCACCTCGCACACCGGCACCGCCCGCGAGCCCCAGGCCTCGCGGATCATCGCGTTGTGGCGGATGAATTCCTCGCTCTCGTTGCCGCCCGCCACCGCGTAGAGCAGTCCGCGCTTCGGCGCGGGCCAGTGCGCGGGGCTCGCGCGGCGTACATCCTCGTCGCTGAGCCGCAGCACCTGCTCGAGGAAGGGCGTGCGCTGCAGCGGTGCGAGGTCGTACAGGCCCGATATCGACAGCGCATTGCGCACCAGGTGGTCGGGCAGGTCCGGCGCCACGGCCTTCCAGTCGCAGGCCAGCAACGCCGCCGCCATGTGGCCGCCGGCCGAATGCCCCGCCACCGTGATCCGCGTGGGATCGCCGCCATGCGCCGCCACGTTGCGCCAGGTCCATGCGAGCGCACGAACCATCTGCAGCAGGATGCCCGGCACCGTCACCGGTTGCTCGGGCGTGCCCGGGCACAGCGCGTAGTTGGGCTGCACCACGCAGATGCCGCGGTCGTTGAAGGCGGGCGCGATGAAGGAATGGTCCTTCTTGTCCATCGCGCGCCAGTAGCCGCCGTGGATGAAGACCAGCACGGGCGCGTCGGGCACGGGCGCCGGGAACACGTCGAGCGTCTCGTTGACGCCCTCGCCGTAGCGCAGGTCGATCCGGCTCGGCAGCGTGTCGCGCGCCGCGGCGGATTCGCGCGCCCAGCGCGCGAAGTACGCCGGGTGTTCCTTCACCCGCGCGAGGTTGTTGTACATGCCTTCGAGCCAGGCGGGATCGCGTGTGGGGGCCATGGTGGTGCCGGGAGCCGGTGCTGTTCCTGAAAGGCGCGCATCTTGGCATGCGGCGAGCACGCCATCGCGGGTTCCGGCTAAAATTCGCGTCGCGTTGGGGGGGTAGCTCAGCTGGGAGAGCGCCGCGTTCGCAATGCGGAGGTCGTGAGTTCGATCCTCATCCTCTCCACCAACCGACAAAAAAGGGCCTTGGCATCCGCCAAGGCCCTTTTGCTTGGGGCGCTCTGCCTCGCTGTGCGTCAGTCGAGCGCCAGGTGCTGGCCATGCAGCGCCGCCGCGCCGGGCGACGCGAGAAAGCCGATGGTCTGCGCGGCGACCGCGGTCGACACCCATTCGGCCGGGTTCGCGTCGGGCATCGCCTGCCGGTTGGCCGGCGTGTCGAGCACGCTGGGTGCCACGCTGTTGATATTGACGCCATGCGGCGCCGCCTCGGCCGCCATCGCCTCCACCAGCCGCTGCAGCGCGCTCTTCGACGCGATGTACGACGCCATGGCGGGCAGGCCGCGCGCCGCGACCTTCGCCGTCACCGCGACGATGCGGCCGGCGCGGCGCTCGATCATCGAGGGCAGCAATGCCTGCGTCACGGCCACGAAGGACCATGCGTTGAGGTTCATCATCCGGTCCCAGCTCTCGCGTGTGAGCGCGTGCGTCGCCTCGCCCATCTCGAAGCCGCCGGCGATGTGCACCAGCGCGTCGACGCGGCCGAAGGCCTTGAGGATCTGTTCGGACAGGCCGGCCATGGACGAGGCCGAGGTCACGTCGCCGGCCAGCAGCAGGTGCTGCGAGTTGTCGAGGCCCGGGAACACCTCGGCCAGGCGCCCGGCGTGGTGGTCGATCAGCGCGGCGCGCGCGCCCTGCGCGAGGAAGTGTTGTGCAACGGCGCGTCCGAGTGCGCCCGCGGCGCCCGTGATCACGACATGCGGCGCGGTGTTTGCATCGCTCATGGAAGTTCTCCTGAATGGGAAAGAGAGGGGGCGAACCCCTTCGTCGGTGCCGAATGCTAATCCGCCACACACGTTCCACTCAAAAATTTTGAGAAACCTGAATTTCTACGCTATACTCGCAGACTTGCCTGAAAACGAATATGTTTTCAACGCAAGGGCTCTTAGCTCAGTTGGTAGAGCAGCGGACTCTTAATCCGTAGGTCGAGTGTTCGAGTCACTCAGGGCCCACCACCAACACTGAAAACGGTCGAAATCCTTCTGGGTTTCGGCCGTTTTTCTTTGTGCGTCCGTACTGCTTGCCTTGGCGCGGGTGGCAGGCCCGCCGGACCTGCCACGATCGATGCTCAATCCACCGGCGTTACTTGGGCGAGTAGGTCATCTTCGTCGCGACCATCGGCGACTTCGGATCAACACCCTTGAGCAACTGGCCGCGATAAGGTCCTTCGGCGGCCAGCCAGAACTCCTTCGTGGCCGATGGGCCAACCAGCGAACCCAGCGTCAGCTTCAGCGTGAACTTGCAGGTGCTGAACGTGCCCAGCGGCGTCTCCAGCTTTTCGCGACCGCTGTAGCTGAGCTCGCCCTTCGCGGGCAGCGTCCGCGTCGAGACCACGCTGCCATTGGAAGTCTCGGTCTTGGTCACGGAGGACTCCTTGCTCACGACCTGCCCGGGCTTCATGTCGATCGGGAACGAGAACGGGGGTTCGAACACCTGCGATGCGTAGCCTCTGTACTCCCGGGGCACGATGGCGGGAAGCTTCATGTCGTCGGCGAACTTGTCATCGATCTTGCTGTGGTACGAGGTCGACTTTCCATAGAGGAAGAGATGGCCACCGACCAGGTCCTTGTATTCCTTCTTGACGATGCGCTGCTCGAAGGCTGGAGAGGAACTGACCTCCGTGCCGACGTTGAAGGCCACCGGCGTGGCACCGGCGAAGGCCTCGCGCCCTTCGGTCACGCTCTTCCGGCGGAAGGAGTCGGTCGAGGGGTCCTTGCCGGGCGCGACCGCCTCGAACTCGAGCAGCGTGCCTTCGCGGAAATCGGCTTCGTTGAAGCAAGGCGCGGAGCTCTCGGCCTGCGGGTCCGGTGCGGGCGCTGGTGCCGGCGCGGGCGCCGACGCGATGGGCAGCAACGGAAAGCCTCCGCCCCCTCCCCCGCCGCCCCCACAGGCCGACATTGCCGCAGCCGCGGCTGCGATGGAAAGCAGGCGCGCACCCGACATCCTGCTGAAATCTGCGCTTCTCATGACTTCTCCCTTGTGTGACAACAACCGACAAAGAAACTTGCAGTTGTCACGGAAGAATACGTTTGACCCTCGCGGGCGCACACCTCCTTACGGAGGAATAAGTCACGTGGCCCGAATCAAGGTGCTGAACGATCGTGAACCACGTCGCAGCGATTCGGCGTCGTCGCACAGCACGCGCATTCGCGCGAAGGCCTCAACCCGCAGACCGCCGCGCCAGCCAGTCGGAGGCATAGGCCGCCAGCAATGCCTGCCGGTCGACCACCTCCGCCTCGAGGTACTGCCGCGCATGCGCCTGCGCGACCTCGCTCGCGAGGAACCAGCGCCCGCGCTCGCCGCTGCCCAGCGGCGGCGGCGTACCCCACGTGGCGCCGTCCTCGCCGCGGAAGGCTTCGGTGATGGGAAGCCGGCCGCCCGTCATGCCGATCTCCGACAACATGCTGCGTGGACCATCGAGCTCGATGCGCACCCGCAGGTCGTCGCCGTCGACCTCGATGACCGCACCGAGTCCACCCACCTGATGCACCCGCCACAGCTGCGCCGGCGAGGCACTGCGGATCCAGTTCTGCAGCGCGGCCTTCAGCGCCTTGAGGATGATTTCCTTGTTCATTTCCGCACTATTTCACATTTTTGGATGACAGCTGCATCGCCGATCCTGCCCCTGCAGTGGCGGCTCCCGTGCCGCATGGCATCTTGCTGTTGCTGTCACACAGCGCCCTACAACAATGACCACAGGGACCAGAAACCGAAGCCAGAAAGCTCGTTGCCACACCCGCCTCGGCGGGTATTTTTTTGTCCGCGCGCGAGCCGGCAGAACGCCGTCCGATGAGCCGCCACCCGAGCGGCTTTTCGGGCCTACGCTATATTTCCGCCCCATGGAAAAGGCTCCCGACATCGGCAAACCCACCGTGCCCATCGACCTGATCGGGCCGGAGCACTGGCAGCGCTCCAGGCGCAGCAACGGGCGCACCGCCAAGGTCCTCTTCGCGATCGTCGGCGGCCTCGCGGCAGCCGGTGCGATCGCCTACCGCTACTTCGGACTCGGCCGCTGAACGGCGCGCATGAAAAAGGCCCGCTGTCCGCGAGGACAGCGGGCCTTTGCATTGGCGCCGGTTCATTGCAGCCGCGACCCCTTCGGCAGCCGCCTGGCCAGCCATTCGTGCACGTCGGCGCGGATGTGGCGGCCCTCGAGCAGGAAGTTCTCGAAACGGCTCGGCACGTACGGCAGGTACACGAGCGGCATGCCGGCTTCCTCGGGCGTGCGCGCGGCCTTGCGGCCGTTGCACGCGGCACAGGCTGTCACGAGATTGGTCCAGCTCCAGGCACCGCCGCGCGATGCCGGCAGCACGTGCTCGCACTGCAACACCTGCTCCGGGAACACGCCCGCGCAGTAGGCGCAGGTATGGCGGTCGCGGCGCAGCAGCTTGCGCTTGGTGAGGCCGGGCACGACGTCGAAGAGGTTGATCTTCGAGGCGCCGCGCAGCGCGATGATCGGCGCCACCTCGATGCGCGACTGCACGCCGCGCGCCACGTTGAAGCCGCCGCGCATGGTGGCCAGCGGCGCGTCGCCGTCTTCCCAGGCCACGTCGTCGCAGGTGTAGTGCAGCACCGCCTGCTCCAGCGAGATCCAGGCTTGCGGCGTGCCCTGGATGTCGAGTTGCAGGACGTGTGAATGCATGGCTCGCCTCCTTTCGCGGCGATGTCGAACGATGGTCGAAAAGTCTGGGGTACACGAACGGAATCGAACCGCCGTCAGCGGGATCACAACCCGCGGCTCTGCCATTGAGCTACGCGCACCATGGAAAAACGAAAGAAAGAAAGGTCCGCTACCACTCACCGACTTCGCGCACGCGCTGGTCGAGGTCGAGCTGATCGAGCCGGAGCTCGCGCAGTGAGCCCGACTCGCGCAGGACATCGGTCTTGCGACCGAAGCCCAGGCGCCGCGCCAGCGCGGACACGAAGGGCTTGCGCGCCGGCGCGGGATGCACGGCGATCATGCGGATGGGGCTGTTGCGCTTGCGCATGCGATGACTCCTTGTTGTATGGGTTGAGCGATGTGGTGACAGCATTGGCGTTCCGCAGGGGAGTCGAACCCCTGGCTTCCTCTTGGGGCCTGTTGACACTATGCAAGGGGTCGCGAAGCTCGCCAGAGCCCGCCCATCAAGGCGCGCGACGACGCGTGTGCGTCCGCACACGCTAGGAGCGCAACGCCGAGGGGCGGGCTCTGGCGAGCTTCCCTTCGGGTTGCCCCGCAAAGGGGCCGTCTGCGGCGTTGCCCGCGCTTGCAAGGCATCAGCCTTGCTGCGCGCGGGCGCCTTGCATCCAGCCCCTTTGCGGGGCAACGCGACCCCTTGCATAGTGTCAACAGGCCCCAGACAGGGAGGCACTCTGGCCGCTGAGTCAGCGGAACGTGATCGAGGAAAAGGCGCTTTCCATTTCGGTTGTGTCCTCACGCGACAGGCCCCGCGCTCTCGCTCGAGGCCCCGTGCGACATCGCTGCACAGGAGTGGTCCACGCTCCTGCACATCCCGCCAGACCGTCCACGCGGCTGATCCTGGCGGTGTGGTGAAGGCACACCCGAAATGGCGAAGCTGCGCGCCGATCCAGTGACGGCTGCGCCTCGCGGCAAGTTGTGGAAGAACATCGACGGCATCCGGAGACACCACCGCCACGGCACGATCGCCGCGAACGCGAGCCGCATCGGGATGCGGCGACGAAAAACAAAAAGGCCCGGAACCTTTCGGTGTCCGGGCCTCTGGTAAGAGAGCTGGGGAGGGCAAGCGCCTAAGCGCAACCTCCACCCGGTGGCAGTCGATCCTCGAATGCATCAACGCGCGCTTTCGCGTGGTTGGGCGAATGCATGGCGTACGAGCGACCCATGTTCGTGGCGGGCGACGGCAGGTCGAATCCTTTGCTGAAACCCGCGCGCACGAGCGCCCGGCCCGAGACGGGTCGAATGCTGGAGAGTTGGCGTGCGGTGTTCACGATGGGACCTTGGTTGAAGCTGTCGCGCTTTGAAGAAGGGTGAAGGGATCGGGCCTCTCGCGGCCTGGGCCTGCGATTGCCTTGCACTGTAAATAGTCTTTACGAGGGCGTCAACAACCGGGACAATCTTTTTTTGTCTTGTTGTTGTTTTTGAACAGTGCCCAATCTCACCGTCGCACGCCGCCGCAATGTGCTCGCGCTGCATCGCCGCTTTCTCGAAGCGTCCGTGGCCGCCGGCCTGCCCGCCAAGGGGCTCGACCAGGCCTTCGCCCGGAAGATCGAGGTGTCGCCGAGCATGTGGAGCCAGATCAAGAGCGCGCGGCCGATCGGCGACAACCTCGCGCGGCAGATCGAGCGGCACTGCGAGGTCGAGGCCGGCTGGCTCGACCGGGAAGACCGCCCTTCGGAAGTGCCCGACGAGGCCGAGGAGCGCTTCGTCGCGCTGGCGCGCGAGGCCTGGCGCGCCGCCAATGCCAAGGGCAAGCGCGAACTCGCGGGCTGGCTCAAGAAGAAGATCGCCGAAGCTGCTGCACCCGTCGCTGCGGACAAGAAGTAACCCCGGAAGCTCAGGCCGCAAGCGCCGTCTCCATCGACTCCGCGTCGCCGTACTCCGCGGGGTACATCCCCCGCAACCACCACTCGACGCCGCTCAGCTGAGCCTCGAGCGACAGGCCATCGAGGGCCAGGGCCCGCAGCGCCCGCATCGAGCGGAAGCCGATCAGGCCATCGATGCCGCCGATGTCGTGCCCCAGGCGGATCAGGCCGCTCTGCAGGCGCGCCTCGTCGGCGTTGTGGATGAACAGGTCGTGCGGCAGGCCGGCCGCGAGGGTCGCGCTGGCGGCCATCGCGAGGTACGGCGTCCTGAACAGGCCCGCGGGCTTCGACGCATGCTGGTCGTACACGCGCTGATGGCTGCCGCGGCATTCGAAATGCCAGGCCTCGCTGAGCGCCGGGTCGGGCGTGCGGTGGATCGGCACCACGCCGAAGCCGCGCGCCAGCGCCCAGAACTCGGCCAGCGGCAGGCGCAGCGCGCCAAGGTCGACATCGAAGGCGCGGCCGGCCTCGTGCATGCCGTCGCCCGTGCAGGCACCGAAGGACGATGGCCGGCCGGACTCGGCGGTCCGGTCATGGAACAGGTCGGACAGCAGCAGGCGACCGCCGCGGCGCTCGACCTCCTTGCGGATGCCGGCGAGCGCGCGCCGCGTGTCGGGCGTGCACCAGGCCATCGGCCGCGGCAGCGCGAGCCACTGGCCTGCCACCTTGTAGATCGAGGGCACATCGATCGAAACCAACCGTCCCGGCATGAGCGCTTTCTTTTTGGAAGACTGCAACGCGCCGCACGCGGGCCCCACGGGCCCTGCTGAACGGCATGCGGGAATTGGAGTTCATCGCCGTGCCGCGCGCATGCCCCAATTGGGGGAGAACGCCGCGCGGCGCTACCGGAGGTCGACGCTCGGCCAGTCGAAGCGCTGCCGGGTCGTGCCCTCCTCGAGCACCAGCAGGTCGGTCGACAGCGCGGCCGTCCATCCCCCGGCGTGCCGCTCGAAGCGCAGCAGGCCATAGCCCGATCCGCGCTGCGGCAGTTCGCCATCGATCGCCTCGAGGCGCAGCGTGCGGCCGCCCGGCAATGGCAGGGCCTCGTCGAGCCAAAGATCGCCGGGCGAGCAGTTGGCATAGGGCAAGGGCGCGTAGAAAGCCGGCGCGAGCATCACCGCGCCGACGCGCTTGCCATCCACCGTGACCGCGCCCGAGAAGCTCAGGTGGTAGTCGCCCGAGATGCAGGCGAAGCGCCCCGGCACCGCATCGGCCAGTTGACCCAGCAGCTCGGCGCGTTCGGCCGGCGCGGCCTGCATCGAGTCGGGCGGGCCGGGGTTCGCGGGATCGCAGCCCGGCACCAGCCCGGGCAGCAGCACGCTGCCCGTGAGCAGGCAATGGAAGGCGTCGCTGTGACGGCCCTCCTCCACCCAGGCATGGAAGGCCGCGCGCGCTTCGTCCGACACCGTGCGCGCCGCGACCGGCTTGCCCGGCTCGCTGTGCTCCGCCGCCTTGCGCCAGCGCCGCGTGTCGGCCACGAAGAAGCGCACGCCGCCGCGCTCGTAGCGCGCGAAACCGAAGCGACGCATGCTCTCGGTGCCGTGCATCAGCTGGTAGGCGGTCAGCGCGCTCTTCGCGGCCCGCAGTGCATGTTCCTCGCGCAACTGGCTGTAGCCGCAACGCGAGAGATGCGGCTTGAACAGCGAGCGGGCCAGCGGGTAGTTGTCGGTGAACTCGTGGTCGTCCACCGTGCACACCGACGGCACCCGCGCCAGCAGCTTCTGCAGCGCGGGCCGCGCGAAGGCCCGCTGGTGGCGGTCGGTGTAGCGCTCGACCGGGTTGGTCGAATCGATGATGCCGCCGGTCGCATCGGCATAGATCTGGTCGCCCAGCATGAACAGCATCTCGGGGCCGCCCGGCCCCAGCCTGCGCACCGTCTTCAACAGCCGCTCGAACGAGGCCGAGGCCGGCTCGCTGTCGAAGGAGAAGCCCGGGTAGCTGCAGCTCCCGATGGCGATGCAGAGCGCGCCGTCGCGCTCGGCCAGCATGCGTTGCCTGAGGCGGATCCAGCGATGCTCCGCCAGCGGCGCATTGCGGCGCTGGTGCGACAGCGAGGCGGGAAAGGGCCCGCGCCCCACCTCGCGCTCGCGCAGCGCCGCTTCGGCCGCGAAGCGGATCGAGCCCTGCAGCGCCATCAGCTCGGCCGCCTCCGCGGCGGCCGAGAACGCCACCGGCGGCCCCTCCGCGACCTCGTCGGGCAATCGCTGCAGCGGCCGGCTGGCGGTCCGTGCATCGAGCGCGGGCGCGTGCGAGACGCACTCGATGCGCGCTCGCTCCCACGCCCCGCCCTCGGGCAGCGGAATGCTGCCGCAGGCGACGCGGATCGCGCTGCTGCCGTCGGTGCGGCCCTGGGCGCTGCCGAGCACCCAGGGGCGCCGCGACGGCGGCAGCAGGAAGCCGTCGCGCGCCACCATCGGCGCGGGAAAGTCGACGATCTCCAGCGGCACCCGATAGACGCGCTGCGCCAGATGCACGATGGCGCTGGCCGCCAGCCCGCGGCTCAGCAGTGCATCGGCGGCGGTGTCGTCGACCACGAAGGCCACGCGCACGCTGCGCGCCGGGCCCGGCGGCATGGCGCAGTACAGGGCGAGCTGCGGATCGACCTCCATCGGCTCGATCGGCCCGACCCAGGGGCCGGCGCGCGGAAAGCGCACCTCGTGGTTCGGATGCGGGCTCGCCGGCGGGAGCGCCTCATCGCTCTCCGACGGAGAGAGGGCCGGGCCGTGCGCCTGCGCCTCCCAGGCCTGGTTCAGCAAGGCGGCCAGCCGCTCGTAGGGACTGGCCTCGCCGCCGACGCGATCCATCGCCGTCTGGCCGATCAGCGGATCGAGGTGGCCATAGCCCACGAGCAGGTCGCACATGTGCGGCGGCTGCCCATCGGCCGCCTTGCCGAACAGCGGCACCCATTCGGGATGGATCTGCGCGAACTGCAGCGACGAACGCAGCGCCCCTTCCTTGTCGAACAGCTCGTTCTCGCAGCCGTGCACGAAGCGCACCGGCAGCGCCATGTGGCGCGCGATCGCGCTGTCGTTGGCGTAGACGTTGAAGCCGTCCTCGCTGACCAGCCGCTCGTACTCCACGAAGCGCGCCGCATGCGCGAACACGCGCACCGAGGCATTGCCGAACAGCTTGGGCAGTTCGCGGTGGGTTTGGGCGTTGAGGTTGCGGTGCTTGAACAGCTCGGCATCGAGGAAGCGCACGCGCCTGCAGGTCGCGCAATCGTCGTCGTGCGGCCGGCCCAGCGTGCCTTCGCCCGGGCAGTGCTCGCCGGGCGGCACCGGCAACGCCGCGAACAGGCGATCGACCAGCGATTCGACCAGCGACTCCACCGGCCCGCGCACCGCCAGCGGCACCGTGGTGCGGCCCGCCAGGTTGCGGATGAAGGCCGGCAGCCAGGTCTTGCCCTGTGAGGAGCGCGAGCCCACCGTGAACAGGTGCGTCTGCGCGCTCACCAGGCCTGCGAGCTTCGGCAGCAGCGGGCGCACGCCCGTGGCCGACACGTAGCCGGCGTTCTCGATCGGATAGGACAGCCGCCCCGCCAGCAGCGCCATCTGGAAGGCCGCCGCACCGAGGCACTGGCCGAAGGCATGGAGCTGCAGCGGCAGCCCGGCCTCGGGACCGACGACCCGGTCGCGCTCGCTGCGCAGCAGGTCGAGCACGAAATCGACCGCCTGCGGAATGTCGATCATCGCGACCTGGTCCGCGGTACCCGGTTCCTGCGAGGCCCGCGAGCGCGGGCTCAGCCGGGTGTCGAGCACCCAGACCTCCCAGCCCAGGCTGTAGAGATACTCGGCGAAGTTCTGCGTCGTGCCCTTGAAGGTGAAGGTGTGGCCCGACATGCCGAAGGCATGGGTCAGCAGCACCGAGCGCGCGCGCCGCACGGGCACGCCGCACCACGTTCCGCCCACGAATTCCGGCAACCCGTCGGCGTCCGGCCGCCGGTAGCGCCACAGCCGGAGCTGCACGTTCTCCACCGCCTCGGTGCCGTCGTCGCTCGACGAGCGGCCGCGCCGCACCCACAACGAATGCGCCTGCGGATGGACGTCGCCCTGCGTGCTGCCGCAGGCCTCGCCGCGCAGCTTCAGGTCCTCGGGGCTGGCCATGTCGACCAGCGGGCTGTCGCTGTAGTCGGGCAGCCGGAAATCGAGCATGCGCGTCTGCAGCGCGAAGCGCGCGAGCAGCGCCGGATAGGCCACCAGCGTGCCCATCGCCGAGCTGGCGTCGGCGCCGCCGAGCAGCTCGATCGGCGTGTCGCGCACCGCGCGCGCCACGTCGAAGGCGAAGTGCGCTTTCGCAGCGCGGTTGCGCCACGGCGACCACCAGGGCGCGGGCCGGTCGTCGGCATCGAGCGTGATGACCGGGCAGGTGAGCTGGGTGAACAGGTCGGGCCGCAGGTCGGCCGGTGTGACCTTGCCCGGCCGGTCGGCCGCCCACCCCCACTGCCACAGCCGCTGCGCGCCATGCACCACGAGCTGCGGCCAGCTCGCGGCATAGACGACCTCCTTGGTGCCGCGCAGCCGCAGGCGCCGGACCGGATCGGGCCGGGGCATGCCGCCCGGGCGCAGCGTCAGCCTGAGGTCGTATTCCACGTGCCGGATCTCGGTGGCGGCCCACCAGGCCCAGAACATGTTGCGGCTGCGCTCGAGGGTGATCTCGGTGTCGCCGCGCCGCCAGTCGAGGTAACCGCGCAAGGTGAACCAGGTCAGCACCGTGCGCGGCAGGCTGGCGATGCGCCGCAGGGTCGCGAACGGACCGCCAGGCTCCACCGCGAGGATGGAGACCGCGCCGCCGCGGATCTTGTAGTTGACGAAGCGCTCGCTGGCCGGCCTGGCATCGGGCGCCGCGCCCTCGACCAGGGGTTCGAAGCGCAGCAGCCCGCGCACGCCCGTGAAGCGATGTCGCGCATCGTTCCACAGCTGCTGCCAGTCGAAGGTGTGCATGCTGACCACCATGTCGCAGTCCGCCGTCGGCGTGCCCAGCATGCGACGCAGCGGCCCCTGCAGCGGCAGCGCGCGGCACTCCAGCCGCTCGCGCGCGCGGGCCTCGACCCGCATCGGTCCGGACCGCGACCAGCCCGCGGTGGAGCGCGGCAGGCCGCGCTGCGGCACGGGCGTCGGTGTGGCGGTCGGGCCGGCCACGCGCAGTCCGGGGGCCAGGTGCGCCATCGCGCGCTCCGCCAGCGCGGTGATGGTCCACAGCGGATTGCAGCCCAGCGAGGTCGGAACGATCGAGCCGTCGAGCACGTGGAGGCCGTGCCAGAGCTCGTTGTCGCCGCGCCAGACCCGCCCCAGGTGGTCGACCACGCCCGAGTCGTGGTTGTCGCCCATCGGGCAGCCGCCGAGCGGGTGCACCGTCATCGCGAACGGGTCGGGCTTCGGCCCCGACAGCAAGGTGGCGGCACCCGGCGGCAGCGCCTGCCAGGTCGGCAGGTGCATGTGCACGCCATCGCACTTCGTGCCCGCGTCGAAGAAACGCTGTTGCGCGGCGTAGGTGCGCGCCTCCTGCGGCCGCGGCCAGTAGGGCGCGATGCCGTCCATCTCGGGCACCCAGACCGCCCGCCCCTGCGAGCTGTCGTGGCCCATCGCCAGCAGCAGCTGGCTGTGGGCGGCGAGCTCGGGCGAGGCGGCCAGCGGATCGATGCCGCGGCCATGCGCGCGCGGCGCCGGTGCCCGCGCGCCGATGTGGCGCAGGGTCCAGGCGATGGCCAGCATCTCCTCGTACAGGCGCGACAGCGGGCCGGGCACCGCGCCGTCCTGCAGCATCACGCGGTCCTGCAGCGGCGGCCGGTCGTCGCCGCTGCCGCGCAGGTCGAGCAGCGTGGTGATCGTCGGCCCCACGGGTGGCCCGGCCTTGGCCTCGGGGATCGCGCCGCGGCCCACGTTGTTCACCGGCGTCTCGAGGTCGGCGATCACGCTCACGCTGTCGCCGTTCGCGCTCACGCGCGTGCCCAGCGTGGGCGACAGCGTGAAATGCTCGTGCACCTTCTGCGAACGCATCAGCAGCTCGGTGCTGCCGAAGGTGCCGGCCGCGACCACCACCAGCGCGGCCTCGAAGGTGCGGCCGTGCTGCTCCACCAGGTCGGCCATGTTGCGCAGGTCGCGGCTGCGTTCGGTCTCCACCGCGGTGAAGCGCCAGCGGCCGGTGTTGCGCTGCGGCTCGAGTGCGTAGACCGTGCAGCGGCTGACGAACTGCACGCCCCGCTCGCCCGCCTGCTTCAGGTAGGTGGTGGGCAGGGTGTGCTTGGCGCCGGGCGTGTTGCAGCCGGTGAAGCAGTCGCCGCAGTGGCTGCAGCGTGCCGGATCGATGGTCAGCTCCGCCGTGTGCACCCGTGGCGCGTGCTTGCGCAGCGTCTTGTCGCGCTGCAGCGTCTCGCAGAGCTTCACCAGGGCCTGCGACTTGGGCAGCGGCTCGGCCTCGGCGCCGTTCGCGCTGCGGATCGAGAAGCGCGTGCCCTGCAGCTGTTCCTTGGCGCGCACGAAGGCCGACGGCAGGCGCAGGCCGGGCTTGTCGTCGTCGAGCGCATGGCGGATCTGGGCCGGCCACGCGGGCTGGGCGAAGACGTCGTCGTCGGGCTGCACCAGCACGCCGGCATTGATCAAGCTGCCGCCGCCGAAGCCGTTGGCCACCAGCGAGACCATGCCCGGTCCGGCGCGCCATTCGAACAGGCCGCAGGGGCTGCCCATCGGCCCCTGCGGGCCCTGGAAGCGCAGGTACTTGGGCAGCTGGCCCACGTCGTTGGCGAATTCGCCCGGCAGGAACTCCGAGCCGCGCTCGAGCAGCACCACGCGCCGCCCGGCCTGCGCGAGCCGCAGCGCGGCCACGCTGCCGCCATAGCCCGAGCCGATCACGACGGCATCGAGCTGCAGCGGCTCGGGGGGCTTCCATTCGTCGAAGGGAATGGACAGCGGCTGCGCGGTGGGCGAGAACATGGGACGGCGGGAGCGAGAGAAAGGAAATCGTGGCCCGCCGACGGTGAGCCTGGGCGGTCGGGCTCAGAGCAAGGCGCGCACCTGTCTGGCCAGCTGGAGTTCGTCCACCGGTTTGTGCATCAGTGGCCGGCCGGTGCGGGTCGCCTGCTCGATGCGCCCGGGGGCCGTGTCGCCCGTGATGAAGACGATCGGCAGGTCGGGCGCGTCGCGGCTGAGCCGCGCCGCCGTGGAGATGCCGTCCTCGCCGCCGCGCAGGCGCAGGTCGCACAGGCACAGCTGCCAGTTGCCGGGCGGCCCGAGGGCGAGCGCGGCATGCAGGCCGTCGGCGGTGTCGACGTCGGCACCCCAGGTCTGGAGCAGCGCGCTCAGGCTGTTGCTCACCATCTGTTCGTCGTCGATCACCAGCACGCGCCGGCCGCGCAGGTCGGGCATCGGAACCGAGGGGCGCGGCCGCAGGTCGGACTCGTCGGGCGCGCGCGTGAACAGCGCGGGAATGGTCAGCGTGAACTTCGAGCCCTTGCCGGCCGCCGATTCCACCTTCACCTCGCCGCCGAGCATGTGGATCAGCCGGCGCACGATCGACAACCCCAGGCCGAGGCCGCGGGCCCGGTCGCGCTCCTTGTTGTCGACCTGGAAGAACTCCTCGAAGATCAGCGTCTGGTGCTCGCTCGCGATGCCCTGGCCGGTGTCCTCGACCTCGAAGCGGATCACCGGGCCGACGATGTGGGCGCGGATGGCGATCAGTCCCGAGGCGGTGAACTTCACCGCGTTGCCGACGATGTTGCGCAGCGCGCGTTCGAGCAGCACCGGGTCGGTCTGGGCCACGAAGGCGCCGCCCTCCACTTCCACCCGCACGTTGCGCCCGGCCAGCATGGCGCGTGCCTCGGTGCCCTGGCGCGCCAGCATCTGGCCGATGTCGACCGCCTGCGCGCGCGGCTGCACCGCGCCGGCGTCGAGGCGCGACATGTCGAGCAGGTTGTCGAGCAGGTCGCCCAGCACGCGGCTGGCCTCGGCGATGCTGCGCGCGATCTGGCGCTGCTCGTCGGTCTCGGCGTTGTGCGTCAGCACCGCCGTGTAGAGCGCGAGCGCCTGGGCCGGCTGGCGCAGGTCGTGGCTGGCATTGGCCAGGAAGCGCGACTTCGACAGGCTCGCCTCCTCGGCCGCGTGACGCGCTTCCACCGCCTTGCCGCGCTCCTCCTCGGCGATCACGCGCATCCGCTCGGCCTGCTCGCGCTGCGCGTCGGCCTCGAAGCGGATCAGCACCGAGCGCTCGAACACGCTCGCGAGGTAGGTCGAGAAGCGCGCCATCACCACCGCGTACATCAGCAGCGACAGCACCACCGCCCAGGCGCGCGGGCCGCCGTGCAGCCCCCAGCCCAGCGCCACCAGCGGCACCCCGACCAGCAGGAAGCACAGGTAGCCGCGCGCGAACGAGGCATAGGTGGCGGCGCCGCCGGCCGCCGCGAGCAGCACGATCACGGTCAGCGCGAGCCGCGACTCGTCGGGCAGCACGCCGAAGAACATCACGGGCAGCAGGCCGATCCAGATGCCGTTGATCAGCGCGATGTAGAAGAACTTGCGCAGCGCCGCGGCGTCACGCGGCTCGCGGTCGCTCAGCAGGCGCGCGCCCAGCCGCATGCGGTAGGCGTTGGCGCCGATGAACAGCGCCAGCCAGGCGCCGATCAGCACCCACGAGACGTGCCGCGCCAGGATCGCGGAAACGAAGGAGCAGCCGACCAGCAGCCCGAGGACGGCGTTGCGCGACTGGGTCGCGAGCAACCCGACCTGCTCGGCGACCAGCGCCGCGGCCCGGTTCCTCATCCGGCTTCCATCGCGCGCCAGCCGAGGCGGGAGAGCTCGTACATGGCCTGGGTGCGGCTGTGGACGTCGAGGATCTCGAACACCACCTTCAGGTGCGACTTCACGGTGGTGTCGGAGATGTTGAGCTCGCGCGCGATCGCCTTGTTCGACTTGCCGTGGGCCAGGCGCAGCAGCACTTCCTCCTGGCGCGGCGACAGCCGCAGGCTCGCGAGCCGGTCGGCCGGCGAGGGCTCGTCGGTGCGCGGCGGCTCGAGGCAGACCGGCGGCACGTAGATGCCGTCGTCGAGCACCACGCGCAGCGCCTGCATCATGGTCGCCGGGTCGAGCGACTTCTTGACGTAGCCCATGGCGCCGTCGTCGATCGCGCGGCGCACCGTGTTGGGGTCTTCGTTGGCCGACAGCACGACCACCGCCTGCTCGGGGAACTGGCCGCGGAACAGGTGCAGCGAGTCGAGCTCGCGCATGCCGGGCATCTCGAGGTCGAGCAGCACGATGTCGAACGGGCCGTGCGTGCGCATGGCCGCAATCGCATCGTGGATGTCGGCGGTCTGGTGCACGCCGATCTTGGGATCGAGCGAGCGCAAAAGAAGTGCCACGCCCTCGCGCACGAGGCCGTGATCGTCAACCAGCAGAATTCTCATCAACCGTTCCCATTCAACTCCGCCTTATTTTCCCAGGCCCGGAATTGTGGGAGCAGTACGCTGGTAGTACAAGCAGGGGGAACTCCTCCTTTAGAGGGATCGACATTCCCCGGGGCTTAAGAAGGCACCGCTCCCCGCAGGATCGCCGCGCGCAGGTCGGGCGGAATCTCGATCGCCCTGTGGGTTTCCAGCGAAGTGGTCACCAGCACCTGGCTGACCTGCATACGCACTTCGCCCGACACCGGCTCGAAGCAGCGCAGCCGCAGCGTCAGCGAGCGCGAACCGAGCCGCTCGACCGACAGCCCCAGCGCCACCCGGTCGCCCATGCGGCTCACGGCGCGGAAATCGGCCTCGAGCTTGACGGTCGGCAGCCCGACGCGGCGGCCGGTGACCAGCGCGTCGTAGCCGATGCCCAGTTCCTCGTTGACCCAGTCCTCGACCAGCCCGTTGAGCATCACGAAGTACTGCGGGTAGAAGACGATGCCGGCCGGATCGCAGTCCGAGAAGCGGATCAGCCGCGGCCGGCTGAACTCGGCGAAGCGCATGGGCGTCTCGGCCATGGCTCAGCCCTCCTCGCCCGCGGGCTCGCTGCGCATCACGTGCACGCGCAGCTCGCCGAGCTGGGCATGCATCTGCTTGATGGTCTTCATGTCCAGGCCCGAGAACATCTCGAGGATCCACTGCTCGTGCTCGCTGGCCATCGCCTCGAAGCTGGTCCGTCCCTTGGGCGTGAGGCTCACGATCCAGGCCCGGCGGTCCTCGGGGCTGGGCGCGCGCGCCACCACGCCCTCGCGCTCCAGCTCGTCGGTGAGGCCGGTGACGTTGCCGCCAGTCACCATCAGGTAGCGCGAGAGCACGCGCATCTTCAGCCCTTCCTTGTGGCGGTAGAGCTGCGCCATGTAGTCGAAGCGCGCCAGCGAGATGCCGAAGCGCTCGCGCAGCCGGCGCCGGATCTCGGCCTCGATCTGGGTGGTGCTGGCCAGCATGCGCAGCCACAGCTTGAGGGCCGCATGGTCCTCGGTGCGCGCGCGCGCCTCGTGGCCCAGTTCCTCGGCGTCGCTCAGCGCGGCATGCGAGGCATCGTTGTGCTTCATGTGACCTCCCCGCCCGAGACCGAGATCGACTGCCCGTTGACCGAGGCCGCGCCCTCGCCGCACAGCCAGCGCACCGCGTCGGCCACCTCCGAGGGCTGCACGATGCGGCGCTGCGGATTCACGCTCGAGAACTCCGCCAGCGCATCGGCCTCGCTGCGGCCGGTCTTGCCGACCACGTTGGCGACGCTGTTGCGCAGGATGTCGGTGTCGGTATAGCCCGGGCAGACCGCGTTCACCGTCACGCCCTTGCGCGCCACCTCGAGCGCCAGCGAGCGCGTCAGCCCGATCACGCCGTGCTTGGCCGCGGTGTAGGCCGCGACGTAGGCATAGCCCTTCTGCCCCGCGGTGCTGGCGATGTTGACGATGCGGCCCCAGCCGGCCTCGAGCATGTCGGGCAGCGCCGCCTGGGTGCACAGGAAGCTGCCCGTGAGGTTGACCGACAGCATGCGCTGCCAGAGCTCGACCGAGGTCTTGAGGAAGGGCGCGCTCTCGGCCGCACCGGCGTTGTTGACCAGGATCGCGAGCGGCCCGAGCGCAGCGCGCGCCTGCGCGAAGGCCTGCTGCACCGCCGCCGGGTCGGCCACGTCGGCCGCCACCACGCGGTGCGAGGCGGCGGCGGGCAGCGTGTCGGCCACGCGCTGCAGCGCCTCGCGGTCGCGCCCCAGCAGCGTGAGCACCGCGCCCTCGGCCGCGAGGGTGCGTGCGATCTCGGCGCCGATGCCGCGCGCGGCACCGGTGACCAGGGCATGGCGGCCGGAAAGAGAATTTGCTTGCATGGCAATAATATTTAGTCCTAAACCATTCTAGCGTTTTGCGGCCCTGGACACCGGCCGCCGGCCTAGTTGCGCCGCGCCGGCTGCCGATCCCAGGTGCCGGGCGTCACGCCGCGCTCGCGCAGCTTGTACTTCTGGACCTTGCCGTTCTCGGTGCGCGGCAGGTCCTCGAGGATGTCGATGTAGCGCGGCACCGCGAAGTACGGCAGCCGCGCCTCGCAGAAAGCCGCGAGCTCGGCGGGTTCCACCGCCGTGCCGGGGCGCGCGATCAACGCCGCCATCACCTCGTCCTCGGCCAGCTCCGAGCGCACCGGGTAGACCGCCACCGCCGCCACGCCCGGGTGGCTCAGCAGCACCTGTTCGACCTCGAAGGAGGAGATGTTCTCGCCGCGCCGGCGGATCGCGTCCTTGAGCCGGTCGACGAAGCGGAAGGCGCCGTCGGCATCGCGCACCACGCGGTCGCCGGTGTGGAACCACAGGTTGCGCCAGGCCTCGACGGTCTTGGCCGGCATGTTGAAGTAGCCGCTCGCGAAGGCATGGGGCTCGCTCGCGCGCAGCAGCAGTTCGCCGGCCTCGCCGTCGGGCAGCTCGACGTCGTGCGCGTCGGCCACGCGCGCCTCGAAGCCCGGGCGCACCCAGCCCATCACGCCGCCGCGCGCGGAATCGGGCGCGGTGCTGATGACGAAGTTGGTCTCGGTCGAGCCGTAGCCCTCGAGCAGCCGGACGCCCGTGCGCTCCAGAAAGCTCTGCATCGCATGCGCCGGCACGCCCGGGCCCAGGCCCACGCGCACACGGTGCCCACGCTCGCCCGGCCCCTCGGGCTGGGCCAGCAAGATCGGCACCATCGCGCCCAGCAGGTAGACCACCGTGGCCTCGTGCGCGCGCATCGACTCCCAGAAGCCCGAGGCCGAGAAGCGCGCCTCGAACACCACGCGGCAGCCGGTGATCGCGGCCTGCGCGAAGGTGTTGAGCGCATTGATATGGAACAGCGGCAAGGTGGTGCACAGCACGTCGTCGGCGCCCACGCCGAGCACGGCCGCGCTGTTCACGCCCCACCAGTAGTACTGCGCATGCGGGCAGGTCACGCCCTTGGCCGGGCCGGTGGTGCCCGAGGTGTAGAGGATCGCGAGCGTGTCGCCCGGCTGCACCTCGGCCGCGGCGATCGCCTCGCCCTCCGCCGGCCAGGCCTTCACCTCAACGCCCTCGAGCGCGATCTCGCCCTCGCCGATCACCCACACCGTGCGCAGCGCGGTGCGCGCGAGGTCGACGCCGGCCAGCCGGTCGAGGAAGGCGCTCTCGATCACCAGCAGCCGCGCCGCGCTGTCGGCCAGGAAGTACTCGATCTGAGGCGCCATCGAGGCGGTGTTGATCGGCACCATCGCAGCACCCAGCCAGCCGCAGCCGCCGAGCGTCTCGAGCACCTCGAGCCGGTTGCCGCTCATCAGCGCGACGCGGTCGCCACGTTCCACGCCCGCCGCGGCCAGCGCGCCGGCGCGCGATGCGGCGGCCGCGCGCGCATCGGCGTGCACCCATTGCCGCCCCGCGATCGCGAGCAGCGGCCTGTCGCCGAACAGCGCCGCCTGCCGCTCGAGCATCGCCGGCAAGGTGCGGCGCGCGGGCGGCAGCGCGGGCGGCTCAGTCCTCATCGTGCGTGCCCCCGCCGAGGTAGGTGGCCTGCACGCGCGGATCGCAGGCCAGGTCCTGCGAGGCGCCATCGAGCGCGATCTCGCCGGTTTCCAGCACGTAGCCGTGGTCGGAGGATTCGAGCGCGGCGCGCGCGTTCTGCTCCACCAGCAGGATCGACACCCCGTCCTCGCGCAGCTTGCGCACGATCGCGAGGATGTCGCGCACGATCAGCGGCGCCAGCCCGAGACTGGGCTCGTCGAGCATCAGCAGGCGCGGCGAGGACATCAGCGCGCGCCCCACGGCCAGCATCTGGCGCTCGCCGCCCGAGAGCGTGTCGGCGCGCTGCGCGCGGCGCTCGGCCAGCCGCGGGAAGCGGTCGTACACGCCCTGCAGCCGGCTCTTGAGCACGCTGCCGCGCAGCCGGCGCGAGAAGGCACCGAGCTGCAGGTTGTCGAGCACCGAGAGTTCGCCGAACAGCTCGCGCTTCTCGGGCACCAGGCACAGGCCGCGCTCCACGCGCGCCTCCACGTCGAGGCCGTGCAGGTCCTCGCCCTCGAAGCGCAGCACGCCCTTCGAGGGCAGCAAGCCCATCGCGGCCGCGAGCAGCGTGGTCTTGCCGGCGCCGTTGGGGCCGATCACCGAGACGATCTGGCCCGGCCGCATCGCGAGCGACACGCCGCGCACCGCGTCGACCTGCCCGTACGAGACATGCAGGTCGCCGATCTCCAGCATCGGGGTCGTCGTGCTCATGCCACGCTCCCCAGGTAGGCCGCCTGCACCCGCTCGTCGGCACGCACCGCGGCCGGCGCGCCCTCCACCAGCTTGGCGCCGAAGTTCATCACCACCAGGCGGTCCACGAGTTTCATCACGAAGTCCATGTCGTGTTCGACGATCAGAATGGTCACGCCCTCGTCGCGCAGCTTGCGCAGCAGCTCGCCCAGGGCCATCTTCTCCTTGCGGCGCAGGCCGGCCGCGGGCTCGTCGAGCACCAGCAGCACCGGGTCGGCCGCGAGCGCGCGCGCGATCTCGAGGATGCGCTGCGTGCCCAACGGCAGGCTGCCCGCGAGCTCGTGCGCGCGGTCGCCCAGGCCGATGCGCTCGAGCTGGCGCTGCGCCTCCTGCAAGATCTGCCGCTCCTCCGCGCGATCGAGCCGCAGCCCCGCGCGCAGCACGCCCGAGCGCGTGCGCGAATGCGCGCCCAGCGCCACGTTGTCGAGCAGGCTCATCTGCGGGCGCAGCTTCACGTGCTGGAAGGTGCGCGCCAGCCCGAGCCGCGCCACCTCGCGCTGCGGCATGCCGGCGATGTCCTGGCCCAGGAAGCGCACGCTGCCCGAGGTCATCGGCAGGGTGCAGG
Organism: Variovorax sp. GW821-FHT10D07; assembly: GCF_059415325.1. Lineage (NCBI taxonomy): Bacteria > Pseudomonadati > Pseudomonadota > Betaproteobacteria > Burkholderiales > Comamonadaceae > Variovorax > Variovorax sp. GW821-FHT10D07. The sequence continues at coordinate 1,032,786 of NZ_JBWKMZ010000002.1, forward strand.
TCAGCAGGTTGAACATGGTCGACTTGCCGGCGCCGTTGGGCCCGATCAGGCCCACGATCTCGCCGGCCGCCACATCGAAGCTCACGTCGTTGACCGCCACCAGCCCGCCGAAGCGCTTGACCGCGCCTTGCACCGAGAGGATCGGCGTGCCGCGTGCCGGCAGCACGCGGTGCGGCAGCGGTTCGACCGCCGCCAGCGGCGCAGCGGGTGGGCGCGCCGCGCCCGGGCCCTTGCGCCCGCGCAGCCGCCGCACGAAGCCCATCAACCCGCCGCGCGCGAAGTGCAGCAGCGCGATGAACAGCACCGCGAAGGCCACCGCCTCGAGCTGGCCGGCGCGCTGGGTGATCAGCGGCAGCACGTCCTGCAGCCCGTTCTTGAGCACCAGCACCAGGCCCGCGCCCACCAGCGCGCCGACCAGGCTGCCGAGCCCGCCGGCCACCGCCATCAGCAGGTACTCGATGCTCGCGCGCACGTCGAAGGGCGAAGGGCTCACGAAGCGGTTCATGTGCGCATAGAGCCAGCCCGCGAGCCCGGCGAACAGCGCCGCCGTGACGAACAGCGACAGCCGCACGCGGTAGGCATCGGCGCCCACGCTCGCCAGCAGGGTCGCGCCGCCGCGCAGGCTGCGGATCGCGCGGCCCGGGCGCGAGCGCAGCAGGTTGTGGCTGAACAGGAAGGCCAGCCCGACGATCGCCCAGATCAGGTAGTACATGGCGCGCGGATCGGCCAGCGACCAGCCGCCGATGAACAGCGGCGGGATGTTCGACAGCCCGGTGTGACGGCCCAGCGCATCGACGTTGCCGAACAGCATCGCGATCGACAGCCCCCAGGCGATGGTCGACAGCGGCAGGAAATGCCCGCCCAGGCGCAGCGTGAGCAGCCCGATGGCCAGCGCCGAGAGGCCGGTCAGCAGCAGCGCGAACAGGAGGCCGATCCAGGGCGAGTAGCCCTGGGTGGTGCTGAGCCAGGCCGTGGCGTAGGCCGCGATGCCGACGAAGGCCGCCTGCCCGAAGGAGGTGGCGCCGCCCACGCCCGTGAGCAGCACCAGCCCCAGCGCGACCAGCGCGCCGATGCCGATGTCGTTGAGCAGCGAGACCGTGAAGCTGCCGAACAGCGCCGGCACCACGGCCAGCGCGGCGATCACCACGGCGCAGAGGATCAGGGGACGGCGGTTCATTGGTCCACCTCCTCTTCTTCCTCTTCCACGTGCCGCGCCATGAACGAGCGCAGCATCAGCACCGGGATCAGCAGGCTGAACACGATCACGTCCTTGAGCGCGCCGCTCCAGAACGAGGCGAAGCTCTCGACCACGCCGACGGCCAGCGCGCCGATGGCGGTCATCGGGTAGCTCACGAGGCCGCCGATGATCGCGGCCACGAAGGCCTTGAGGCCGATGATGAAGCCCGAGTCGTAGTACATGGTGGTCACCGGCGCGATCAGCACGCCGATCAGCCCCGCCAGCAGCGAGGCGCAGCCGTAGGCCAAGAGCGCGGTGCGCGCGGGCCGGATGCCGACCAGCCGCGCGCCGACGCGATTGACCGCGGTGGCGCGCAGCGCCTTGCCCATCACGGTGCGTTCGAACACCAGGAAGAACAGGCCGCTGAGCACGATCGCCGAGCCCACCATCAGGATCACCTGGCCGCTGACGGTGAAGCCGTCGCCCAGCGTGAGCGTGCCCGAGGCCAGCGGGCTGGTGCGCGAGCCTTCCGGCCCGAAGAACAGCAGGCCCAGGCCCGACAGCAGGAAGTGCAGCGCCAGCGAGACGATCAGCAGCACCAGCACCGAGGCATCGGCGATCGGCTGGAACACCACGCGCGCCAGCAGCGGCGCCACCGGCACCACCAGCAGCACCGACACCGCGAGCTGCACCGGCGCCGGCACGCCGGCACTCGCCGCGGCCCAGGCGATGGCGCAGGGCACCAGCGGCAGCACGCCCCAGGCCAGCACGGCCTTCGGAATGCGCCGCGCCTCGCCGCGCCGCACCAGGCTGCCGACCTCGGTCAGCACGGCCAGCGCCGCGAGCACGGCCACCAGGCCGATGGTCGGCGGCAGCTTGCCGGTCTCGAAGGCCGCCAGCGTCAGCGCGGCGAAGGCCGCGATGTCGCCGAAGGGCACGAAGACCACCCGGGTCACCGAGAAGATCAACACCAGGCCGAGCCCGGCCAGCAGGTAGATGGCCCCGTTGGCCAGCCCGTCGATGCCCAGGATGAGGGCCACGTCCCAGGTCATTGCACAGTCCTTCGCTTCGTCATCGCTCTCGCTTCTCGCTTGCTTTGGGTGGATGGAGGATGGAGGACGCCGCGCTCAAGGCGCCAGCTTCCATTGACCCTTGTCGAGCTTCACGATCACGCGCGCGCGCTGGTCCACGCCGTAGAGATCGCCGGGCTTGAAGTTGTAGACGCCGTGCGTGCCCACGACCTCCTTGGTGCTGAAGATCGCGTCGCGCAGCGCGACCCTGAACTCGGGCGTGCCGGCCTCGGCCTTCGTGAGCGCGCGCGCGGCCGCATCGGCGAACACCAGGTAGCCGTCGAAGGAATAGGCCGAGAAGGCGTCGCTGGTGGGCGCGTTGTTGACCTTCTGGAAGATGCTGCGGAACTCGAGGCCGATCTTGCGCGTGGGATGGTCGGCCGGCAGCTGCTCGGCGACGATGATCGGGCCCGTGGGCATCAGCGCGTCCTGGCCGGCGGCGCCGACCACGCGCACGAAGTCGGGGTTGATCAGCCCGTGCTGGCCGTACACCTTGCCCTTGAAGCCGCGCTCCTGCAGCGCGAGGAAAGGCAGCGCGCCCGGCGTGCCGGCGCCGCCGGTCATCACGGCCTCGGGCTTCATCGCGAGCAGCTTCAGCACCTGGCCCGTGACCGAGGCGTCGGCGCGCGCATAGCGCTCGTTGCCCAGCACCTGGATGCCGGCGGCCGGCGCGGCCTTCATCAGCGCGGTGTAGACCAGGTCGCCCCAGGCGTCGGAGAAGCCGATGTAGCCGACCGACTTCACGCCGTCCTTCTTCATGCGCTCGACCACCGCGTCGATCATCAGTTGCGTGGGCTGCGCCACCGTCATCACCCAGCCGTTCTCGGCCGGGTCGAGCAGGATCGGCGTGAGCCCGATCATCGGCACCTTGGCATCGCGCCCGACCTGCGCCATCGCGATCGCGGCCGGCACGCCCGAGGTGCCCATCAGCACGTCGACCTTTTCCTCGTCCACCAGCTTGCGCGCATTGCGGCCCGCGGTGGTGGGGTCGGAGCCGTCGTCGAGCACGATCAACTGCACCTTGCGGCCGTTGATCTCGCCCTTGTAGGCCAGCGCGGCCTGCATGCCCTTGGCATAGGGCACGCCCAGCGAGGAGTTCGGACCCGACAGCGACACGCTCAGGCCGACCTTGAGGTCGGCCGCGAAGGCGGCGGCGCCGAGGCCGGCGGCCAGCGCGAGCACGGCGGCGTGGCGAAGGGACTGCATCAAGCGGGTCATGTCGAAGCTCCTGGAGGAAAGGTGGGGAGTGGAACGAGGGAGGGAACTAGATGAAAAGCTGGATGGCCGGCAATGCCTGGCCCGGGTTGAGCAGGTCGACGCGCTTCTCGCGGATGCGCCAGCCGTCTTCGATGCGCACCAGCCGATGGCGGTAGCTGCCGGTGAGCAGCACTTGCGACTCGCCGCGCGCCTCGATGTAGATGAAAGGGGTGCGCAACACGACCTCATCGCCTTCGTCGACCTCCGGCACCGAACGCTGCAGCACATGCTGGCAATGGCTCGCGGGATGCTGCGAATGCGCGCGCGGGTTCTTCAGCCGGTCGACGCGCAACTGCAGCAGCAGCCGGTCCTCGCAGGCGATCGCGTTGTGGCTGCGCGCATCGGCCTGCGCCGCGCCGAGCAGCGGCACCCAGTAGAGGCATTTGGCGTCGTAGAGCGCGAGCCAGTCGTCGAAGCGGCGCGCGTCGAGCAGCGCCGCCTCCTGCACCACCAGGTCGATGGCATCGTTCATGCGCCCTCCCCCTGCTCGCCCATGAACTTCGCCCAGGCGCGGAACTGGTTGCGCATCAGCAGCTCGTTGGTGCCGTTGGTCTCGGCCGTTCCCTGCGCGAGTTCGGCCGGGTCGAAGTCGCGGTGCAGGCTCACCCACTCGTTGCCCTCGCCGCGCAGGCCCTTCTGCATGCTCTCGAACAGGTGCACGTCGTCGTGCGCCACCACCGACATCGGCGAGAACACGAGCCGGTTGTAGTTCATCGAGCGCTCCAGCAGCAGCTCCGGCGCGCCCTCGGCGCGGAAGCTCCACGCCTCGATCAGCGTGCGGTCGACCGCGAGCGGGCGGATCACGCGGATCGCCTGCGGCGAGCCCTTGACCGAAAGGCTCGGGAACAGCACCGAGTTCTGCGGCGAGCGCTGCAGGATCTCGGTGGCGCGCTCCTCGCCGTGCGCGGCGCGCATCGCGGCCTCGTAGCCCGGCAGCTGCGCGTAGTTCGAGTGGATGCTGAAATGGATGCCCAGCACGCTGTGGCCGTTGGGATAGACGCGCCCGCCCATGCGGTCGAAGAAGTCGTAGCCCGCGCCGAAGGGCAGGATCTGCTCCATCGCCATCGGCTTGGCCGCCTCGGGCTCGGCCGCCGTGATGCCGGCCCACAGCCCCTCGGCCGCGGCGGTGGCCGACTCGTGCGTCGACATCGGATGCACCGTGTCGTTGATGTTCTCGAGATACATCTTCCAGTTGCAGTGGACGATGTTGCGCAGCACGCCGCCGGCCACCGTGAGCCGGCCCTCTGGCGAGCGGTCAACCATGTTGTCGATGGCATGCAGCACGCCGCCGAAATAGTCCTCGAAGCTCGGGCCCTGCGGCGACAGGCGCACGAACACGAAGTCGCGGTGGACCGCAAGGCCCGCCACGGGCGACAGCCCGCGTCCCGACTCGCATTGCGCCAGGCCGGTGTTCTCGTAGCCCGACTTCAGCGGCAGCGCGAGCGGCGCGCCGTCGAGCTTGTAGGTCCAGGCGTGGTAGGGGCAGCGGAAGAACTTGCCGGCGTTGCCGCGCTCGTCGCTCACGAGCTGGCTGCCCTTGTGGGCGCAGCGGTTGTAGAACACCCGCAGCGCGCCATCGGCCTGCCGCACCATCACCAGCGGCCGGCCCGCGAGCTCGAGCGTGCGGTAGTCGCCGGCCCGCGGCACCTCGCTCGCATGGCCCGCGAACAGCCAGGTGCGCGCGAAGAAGCGCTCCTGCTCGAGCGCGAACAGCTCCTCGCTCAGGTAGACGTCGCGGTGCACGCGCCGGTCCTCGACCAGCGCGCGGATCGCCTCGGGGTGTTCGCGGTAGCGGCTCATGGCGTGCGTCAGGTGCGGGCGCTCAGGGCACCAGCTTCCACTGGCCCTTTTCCATGCGCACGATCACCACCGCGCGCTCGTCCGAGCCGTAGCGGTTGTCGGGCTTGAAGTTGTAGATGCCGTGCGTGCCGACCAGCTCCTTGGTGCTGTTGATGGCATCGCGCAGCGAAGTGCGATAGGCCGGCGTGCCCGGCTCGCCCTTGGCGCGCGCCGCGGCGTTGGCCAGCAGCAGGTAGGCGTCGTAGGTGTACGACGAGAAGGCATCGACCGGCGCCGCGCCGTGCGCCTTCTGGTAGGCCGCGCGGAAGTCCATCGACACCTTGCGGATCGGGTTCGCCGCATCGAGCTGCTCGGCCACCAGCACCGGGCCGCTGGGCACCTGCAGGCCCTCGATGGACTTGCCGCCCACGCGCACGAAGTCGGCGTTGATCAGGCCGTGCGTGCCGTAGATCTGGCCCTTGTAGCCGCGCTCGGCCAGCGCCAGGTAGGGCAGCGCGCCGGGCGTGCCCGAGTTGCCCGCGAACACCGCGTCGGGCCTGGCCGCCACGATCTTCAGGACCTGCCCGGCCACCGAGGAATCGCTGCGCGCATAGCGCTCGTTCGCCACCACCTTGATGCCGGCCGCGGCCGCGCTCTTCATCAGCGAGTCGTAGGCGAGGTCGCCGAGCGCGTCGGAAAAGCCGATGAAGGCCACCGACTTCACGCCGGCCTGCTGCATGCGCTTGACCACCGCCGCCACCATCAGCTCGAAGGGCTGCGAGACCGAGACGGTCCAGACGTTCTCCGGCCCCGGCAGCGACACCGGCGTGGGCGAGATCAGCGGCGTGCCGAGCTCGCGCGCCACCGCCGCGATCGCCATCGCGCCGGGCACGCCCGAGGTGCCGATCAGCACGTCGACCTTGTCCTCGGTCACCAGCTTGCGCGCGTTGCGCCCGGCGGTGGTGGGATCGGAGGCGTCGTCGAGCACGATCAGCTCGACCTTGTGGCCGGCGATGGTCGGCTGCTGCGCGAGCGCGGCGCGGATGCCCTTCTCGTAGGGAATGCCGAGCGCCGAGACCGGGCCCGAGAGCGAGCTGATGACGCCGACCTTGAGGTCGGCGGCGAAGGCCTGGGCCGCGGCGAGCGAGACGGCCGCGAGCGCGGCGATGCGAGCGAGTTTCATGGGGGGTGGTGTCTTTGGGAGAAAGGAAGGGATGCGCCGCGCGAAGGGCCGTGCTCAGGGCACCAGCTTCCACTGGCCCTTGTCGAGCCGCACCACCACGCGCGAGCGGTCGTCGGAGCCGTAGCGGTTGTCGGGCTTGAAGTTGTAGACCGAGTGCGTGCCCACCAGCTCCTTGGTGCTCACGATGGCGTCGCGCAGCGCGAGGCGGAACTGCGGCGTGCCGGGCTCGGCCTTGGTGGCGAGCGCGCGCTGCGCGGCGTCGAGGTAGATCAGCCAGGCATCGAAGCTGTAGGCCGAGAAGGTGTCGGTCGGCGGCGCGCCGTTGGCCTTCTGGAAGGCGGCGCGGAAATCGAGCGCGATCTTCTTCATCGGGTTGGTGTCGGGCAGCTGCTCGGCCACCACCACCGGGCCCGTGGGCGCGAGCAGGCCATCGACCGAGGGGCCGCCGACGCGGATGAAGTCGGGGTTGATCAGCGAGTGCATGCCGTAGATCTTTCCCTTGTAGCCGCGCTCGGTCAGCGCGAGGTAGGGCAGCGCGCCGGGCGTGCCCGAGGCGCCGGTGATGACGGCATCGGGCCGCAGCGCGACGATCTTCAGCACCTGGCCGGCGACCGATGAGTCGCTGCGCGCATAGCGCTCGTTGCTCACCACCTTGATGCCGGCCGCGGGCGCGGCCTTGTTGAGCGCGTCGTAGACCAGGTCGCCCCAGGCGTCGGAGTAGCCGATGTAGGCCACGCTCTTCACGCCCGCCTGCTTCATCTTCTCGACCATCGCGCCCATCATCAGCGGCGCGGGCTGCGGCAGCGTCACCATCCACGCGCCCTCCTCGCCCGGCAGGTCGGCGTTGGCGATCGAGATCAGCGGGGTCCTGGTCTCGCGCGCCACGCCGGCGATGGCCAGCGAGCCCGGCGCGCCGGCGGTGCCGATGATGACGTCGACCTTGTCCTCCTCGATCAGCTTGCGCGCGTTGCGCGCGGCGGTCGAGGGATCGGAGGCGTCGTCGAGCGCGATCAGCTGCACCTTGCGCCCGCCGACTTCGGACTTGTAGGCCTGCGCGGCCTTGATGCCCTTGTCGTAGGGAATGCCGAGCGAGGACACCGGCCCCGACAGCGAGGTGATGAAACCGACCTTGAGGTCTGCCGCCCAGGCGTTCGATACCGCGAGCGCACCCGCGGCCACGGCGAGGCCCGCGAGGGCACGGATTCGGGTCATGACTGTCATGCTTCTTCTCCTGGGAGTGAGGGGGGTGGGTGACGGGAACTCGGTGGTGGGGATTCAGAGCGCCAGGCTGCCGACGCTGGTGCCGCCGCAGACGTAGAGCACCTGGCCGGTGACGAAGCTGTTGGCGGGGTCGGCGAAGAAGCGCACGGCGCGCGCCACGTCGGCCGATTCGCCGAGGCGGCGCACCGGCACGCTGGCGGCCAGCGCGCGTTCCTTCTCGCTGCCGGCCTCGACGACGTCGTAGAACATGTCGGTGCGGATCGGCCCGGGCGCGACCACGTTGACGGTGATGCCCTCGGGCGCGAGCTCGAGCGCCCAGGTACGCGCCATGCCCAGCATGCCGGCCTTGGTGGCCGAATAGCTGGTGCGCGTGGCCAGGCCCAGCGCGGCGCGCGACGACAGCAGCACCACGCGGCCGAAGCGGCGCGCGCGCATCGCGGGCAGCGCGGCCTGCACGAGCTGGATCGCGCAGCCCAGGTGCAGGTCGACCAGCGCGTCGAGGTCGGACAGCTGGACTTCGGGCAGCAGCGCGGCGCGGATCACGCCGGCGTTGTGGACCACGGTGGTCACCTCGAAGCGCGACACGAGTTCCTTCGCGGCCTCGGCCGTGGCCGCGCGGTCGGCCAGGTCGACCTCGATGCTGTGCAGCTTCGGATGGTCGATCTCGGCCTTGCGGCGCGCGAGCGAGACGACCTCGTAGCCCTGCTCGAGCAGGTCGAGGCAGATGGCCTTGCCGATGCCGGCGCTGCCGCCGGTGACGACGGCGGTCTTCGGTGCGTCGCTCATGCAGGTGCTCCCACCAGTGCGAGCACGCGCAGCGGGCTGCCGCTGCCCTTCTCGATCTTCAGCGGCGGGCAGATCAGCATCGCGCCCGCGGGCGGCAGCAGGTCGAGGTTGCTCAGGCACTGCAGGCCGTAGCGACCCGCGCCGTGCATGTAGTAGTGGCAGGGGTACGGCGGGCGCAGGTGGTAGCCCTGGCCGGCATCGGTGCCGATGGCCTCGGAGCCGAAGCCCAGCACGTCGCGCTGCTCGACCAGGAAGCGCACGGCCTCGGTGCTCGGGCCCGGGGTGTGCTGGCCGGTCTCGTCGAAGTTCTGGTAGGCCTCGGGGTCGTGGCGCTTTGACCAGTCGGTGCGCATCAGCACCCAGGCGCCGGCCGGGATGCGGCCGTGCTTCGCCTCGTAGTCCTCGATGTCCGCGGGCGTGAGCAGGTAGTCCGGATCGTCCTTGACCTGGGGCGAGCAGTCGATGACGCAGGCCGGCGCCACGAAGTGCTGCACGGGGATGGTGTCGACGGAGTTGTTCGGCAGGTCGCGACCCGAGATCCAGTGGATCGGCGCATCGAAGTGGGTGCCGGTGTGTTCGCCGCAGGAGAAGTTGTTCCAGTACCAGCCCGGGCCGCGTTCGTCGTACTTCGAGACTTCCTCGATGCGGAAAGGCCAGCACTGGCCCATCTCGGGCGGCAGCGCGATCTGCGGGAACTCGGGCGTCAGGGTCTGGGTGAGGTCGATCACGCGGATGCCGCCGCCGGCCAGGGCGCCGGCCAGGCCCGCGAGGATCTGCGCCGGGGTGAGCGTGGGGTTGCTGGTGGTCATCGGGGAGCGCTCCTGTCTCTTTCTGTCTTCAGCTGCCGCCGGCCGCGAGTTCGCGTTCCAGCACCTTGGGGTTGTCGCGCCAGCGCTCGAGCCACTCCTGCGCCACGTCGCCGGGGTAGACGTCTTCCACGCCGTCGCGCAGCGCCTTCACGATCGCGCTCGCGAGCGCCGGGGCGCCGAGCTTGGGCGGCGGCATGTGCTGGTTCCACTCGTCGTCGATCGGGCCCGGGAACACGTTGACGACCCGGATGCCGGCCGGCCGCATCTCGGCGCGCAGGCACTGGGCGAGCGAATAGGCGGCGGCCTTCGAGGCGCTGAAGGTGCCGTGCGCCGGGTAGTTGCTCAGCGCGTAGATCGACAGCAGGTTGACCCAGGCGGTGGCACCGGTGGCGCCATCGGCCGAGCGGCCCTTGAGCGCGGGGCCGAACTCCTGCGCCAGCCGCAGCGCGCCGAAGTAGTTGATGTCCATCTCGGCCTTGGCCACGTCGGTGCCGCGCCGCGAGGCGATGCCGAAGGTGCGGTGCACTTCGGCGTTGTTGATGACGATGTCGACCTTGCCGCCGATGGAGCCCGCGAGCTCGGTCACCTGCCGGCCGTTGGTGAGGTCGAGCGGCACCAGCGTGACCTGCGGCAGCGCGCCGATGTCGTCGAGGCCGTCGCCGAGCTTCTTCCAGGGTTCGGCATGGCCGACCCAGACGATGTCGGCGCCGGCCTTCACGAGGGCGCGCACGATCGCCTGCCCGACCTCGGTCTTGCCGTCGGTCACCAGCACCTTGCGGAACTTGGGGTCGCTGGTCATTTCTCTGAGCATCTTGTCGTCGGCCATGTGTGCACTTCCTTGGTTCGGGAATCCGATCAGTACCGCCTGTCCCGCGCGGTCGAGCCGCGCGCCCACCTTGACGCGCGAGGGCGCCTCGCCGACCTCGCCGTGCAGGTGCACCATCAGCGTCGGGCCGGCATCGAGGTGCACCAGGCCCAGCCGCCAGGGCAGCCGTTCGCGGAAGAACAGGTCGTTGCTGTGATGCAGCGTGGTGCTGCTCAGCAGCTCGCCCTCGCCGTCCTGCTCGCGCCAGGCGAGGTGCGGCGACAGGCACTTGTGGCAGGCCGCGCGCGGCGGGTACTGCACGGTGCCGCAGTCCTCGCAGGTCTGCAGCTCGAAGCGGCCCTCGGCCGCGGCGGCGGTGATGCCCAGCGCGATGCGGCCGCGCTGCCAGGGCGGCAGGTTCATCTGCCGCGTGCGCAGCACGGGGTTCTTGCGCGGGGGGCGCATGAGGGGCATGGTCATTGGCTTCTCCCCAGGAGGACGGCGCCGGTGCACAGGCAGCGGTCGTAGGTGACCATGCCGAAGCCGGCCACGAGGCCCAGCTTGGCGTCGGGCACGCGGCGCGCGCCCGCGGTGTCGGTGAGCTGGCGGATGGTCTCGGTCATGCCGAGGAAGCCGCCCGCGGCACCGGCCTGACCCGCGGACAACTGGCCGCCGCTGGTGTTGTTGGGAAAGCTGCCTTCGCAGGTCATGGTGTGCGAGCGCACGAAGGCCGGGCCCTCGCCCTTCTCGCAGAAGCCCAGGTCCTCGAACTGCATCATGGCGATCACGGGATAGTCGTCGTAGGTCTGGATGAAGTCGACCTGCGCGGGCGCGGCGCCGGCCTGGGCATAGAGGTCGTCGCGGTCGCGGCGCCAGCCGCCCTGCACCATCACCGGGTCTTCCGAATAGGCGTTGTGGCGCTCGATGGCGCCACGGATCGCGACGTGCGCAAGGCCGAGGTCGCGCGCACGCTCCTCGCTCATCACGAGGAAGGCCTCGGCCCCCGCGCAGGGCATGACGCAGTCGAACAGGTGCAAGGGCTCGGCGATGGGCCGCGCGTCCATGTATTCGTCGAGCGTGAGCGGCTTCTTGAACATGGCGTTGGGATTGCGCAGCGCATTGGCGCGCTGGTCCACCGCGATGCGCCCGAAGTCCTCGCGCTTCGCGCCGAAGCGCCGCATGTAGTGCGCGGTGATCATCGCGAAGATCGAATTGGGCCCGCCCGATCCGTAGGGATAGGTGGCATCGCGCGCGAAGTTGCTGAAGCTGCCGAGGGTCTGGCGGAAGGAGTCGACATGGTTGGTGTCGGCCGCCACGCAGGCCACGACATCGGCATCGCCACTCTGCACCGCGCGCGCGGCACGGCGCAGGCACATCACGCCCGAGGCACCGCCCGTCGGTACGTGGTCGAGCCAGCGTGGTGAGAGGCCCAGGTGCTGGGTGACGCCTACTGCGGTGTCTGGGGCGAGCGAGAAGCTGCTGATGCAGAGGCCGTCTATTGCGTCTTTGTCTACTCCGCTGTCCTTGACGAGAGCCTCGATGGCCTGGCCGAGAAACCAATGGGCGGTGAGCGTGGAGTAACGCTGGTAGGGCACCGTGACGGGGACCGCTACGGCTACGCCTTCGTAGGATTGGCGGTGGGTCATTGTGTTGGTTCCACTTTGTTCGGGCTGGGGCGCGTGCACAGGACAGCGGGTACTTCCCTCCGCGAATGTCCCCCGCCTTCGGCTCCTCCTTTATTTCGCTGCGGGAAGCACCCACTGCCCTGTGCACGTGGGCGCAGTCGTTGTGCGGGCCGGTTCAACCGCCCTGCCCCAAGCTCACGCCGATGGGGTACTCCCCGCAGCGAAATCAAGGAGGAGCCCGAAGGGCGGGGGACATTCGCGGAGGGGAGTACCCCGTCGGCGTGAGCCCGCCCCGAACGAACAACGCAGAGGATTTCCATAGTCACCCCTGCCTCTTCTTCAACCCACGCGTATCGATGCAATGCACCTGCCCAGGCAACCCCTGGGCCAGCACACGCAACTCCCCGCGCTGGATCTTTTGAGAAGCCGTGAGCGGCAGTGCATCGACAAACGCCACATAGCCAGGCGCCTTGTAGTAGGCGAGTTGGTCGAGCGCATGCGCCACGATGCTCAGCGCCATGGCGGAACGGGCATCCACGCCCACCGCCTCGTGCAGCACGATGCAGGCCAGCACCTCGTCGCCGCGCACCGCATCGGGCGTCGCGGCCACGGCCGAACTCTTCACTGCCGGGTGCTGGTTCAGCACGCTCTCGACCTCCACCGCCGAGATGTTCTCGCCGCTGCGGCGGATCACGTTCTTCTTGCGGTCGACGAAGCACAGGCCGCCGTCGGATTCGCGGCGCACCATGTCGCCCGTGTGGAACCAGCCATCGGCCCAGGCCTCCTGGGTCGCAGCTTCGTCCTTGAGATAGCCCGAGAAGAAATAGCGGCGCGGATCGGGACCCGCGCTGCGCACCAGCAGTTCGCCCGGCGTGCCCACCGGCACGTCCGCGCCGGCCTCGTCGACCAGCCGCAGCTCGACGAAATCCTCGGGCCGGCCGAAGCAGCTCGTGCCGATGTGGCGCGGCTCGTGGTTCGCCATCACGCAGGCGGCAGCGCCCGTCTCCGTCATGGCCCAGGCCTCGACCAAGGGGAAGCCGAAGCGTTCCTCGAACACGCCATGGTTGCGCCGGTCCACGCCGGCACCGAAGGCCCAGCGCACCGCGTGCTCGCGGTCGGAGGGCGACGCGGGCGCGGCCAGCAGCATCGCAGGCATCACGCCGAGGTAATGGACGATGGTCGCGCCGGTCTCGCGCACGCTGTGCAGCCAGCTCTTCGGATGGAAGCGGTCGAGCTGGATCAGGCAGCCGCCGGCCACCAGGATCACCATGGTCGAGAAGGCCATCGCGTTCACGTGGTTGAGCGGCAGCGGCGTGATGATCCGCTCGCGGTCGCGGCGCACCTCGCACACACCGTCGAGCCCCGCATACCACTCGCCCGCGCGGATGAAGTATTCATTGCCCAGCATGCAGCCCTTGGGGCGCCCGGTGGTGCCCGAGGTGTAGAGCAGCGCGCATTCGGTGTTCGGGCCGACGGGTTCGTGCGCGCGCGGTGCGCGGCTGCGGGCCGGCGGCACTTCGGGGTCCGAGGCCTGCATCACGTCGAGCGTGGCCCCTTCGCGCTGCGCCGCCGCGCGCAGGTCGTCGGCGCGCTGCGGCAGGCTCACCGCGAGTTCGATCCCGCTGTGGCCGATCAGGTAGGCCAGCTCGGCCGCGCGCATCTCGGCATTGATCGGCACCACGCTCACGCCGAGCGCATTGAGCGCGAACCAGTGGTACAGGAAGGCCGGCCGGTTCTCGAGCAGCAGCCCGACGCGGTGGCCATGGCCGTAGCCCGCGCGTGCATAGGCCTCGCGCAGCCGGTCGACCTCGGCCGCGGCCTCGCGCCAGCGGATGCTGCCGGCCTCGATGCCATAGCTCGCGGCCGTGACCGGCTCGACGCACAGGAACTCGGCCTCGGGCGTGCGCGCCGCCGAGGCGGCGAAGGCGGCATGGACGGTGGGATGCGTCATCACGGTCGTCCGTTCAGATGAAGAGCTGCACCGCGGGCAATGCCGCGTCGCAGTTCAGCAGGTTCACGCGCTTGAGCGTCATGCGCAACGCGCCGTCCTGCCACAGCAGGTGATGGAAGAAGGTGCCGACGTAGAACTGCAGCTCGTCGCCCTGGCACTCGGTGTAGTGGAACTCCGTGCGCACCACGTAGCGATTGGCGGCCTCGTCGAACTCCTCGACCGTGGGCGCCTGCAGCAGGTGGTGGCAGCGGCTCGGCGGCTGCTGCGAGAAGGCGCGCGGGCTCTTCAGGCGCTCGATGCGCAGCTCGCGCAGCAGCTTGTCCTCGTACATGTGCGAGGTGTGGTTGATGCCGTCCTCCTGGTCGGGAATCAGCGGCACCCAGTAGAAGGCCTCGTCGGTGAAGAGCGCATTCCATTCCTCGTAGCGCTTGGCGTCGAGCAGGCGGCACTCGCGCACCACGAAGTCGACCAATTGCTGGTGCGTGACGGCGGCGCTCATCACATCGTCTCCGTCATGTAGCGGGCCCAGCTGCGGTACTGGTTGCGCATCGGCAGTTCGCTGGTGCCGACGGTGGTGGCCTCGCCGCTGCGCTCGGCCTCGCCGTCCTCGAAGTTGCGGTGCAGGCTTACCCACTCGTTGCCGCTGGCATGCAGGCCGGCCTGGATGCCGCGGTAGGCCTGCAGGTCGTCGTGCCCCACCACCGAGAACGGCGAGTTGATGAGCCGGCTGTACATGGTGGTGCGCTGCAGCAGCTCGGGCGGCGCGCCCTTGAGGCGGAAGGTCCAGCTCTCGACGATCGACATCCCGGCCGAGACCGGCTTGACCACGCGGATCGCCTGGATCGCGCCCTTGATCGTGAGGTTCGGGTAATAGACCGTGTTGTGACGCGCCATGCCGAGGATCTGCGCCGTGCGCTCCTCGCCGTAGCGGGCCTTCATCGCGTCGTCGTACGCGGGGATCGCCTTGTACTTGCTGTGGATGCTGAAGTTGACGCCCGTGAAGCTGTGGCCGTTGTCGTAGGTGCGAACGCCCATGTCCTCGAAGAACTTGTAGTCCGACATGAAGGGCACGAACTGCTCGATCGCCATCGGCTTGGGCTCGTCGGCGGGCTTGCCGGCCCACATGGTCTTGGCGGTGCCGGCCGAGGACTCGTGCGCCACCATCGGGTGCATGGTGTCGTTGAGGTTCTCGACGAACATCTTCCAGTTGCACTGGTGCGTGAAGCGCAGGCAGCCGCCGGCGATCTCGAGCTCGCCCTCGGGCGAGCGGTCGGCCATGTTGTCGATCGAGCTCAGCGAGTCGCCGAAGTACTCCTCGAACGAGGGTCCGACATCGTTGATCTTCACGAAGACGAAGCCGCGGTAGCTGCGCACGCCGGCCACCGGCACCAGGCCCTTGGAAGCCTCGCAGTCGTGCAGCTGCGTGCCCTCGTAGCCGTTCTTCAGCGGGATCGACAGCAGCGAGCCGTCGGTCTTGAAGGTCCAGGCGTGATACGGGCAGCGGAAGAACTTGCCGGTGTTGCCGCAGGGCGCGCTCACCAGCCGCGAACCCTTGTGGGCGCAGCGGTTCATCAGCACGCGCACGCTGCCGTCGGCATGGCGCACCACGATCAGCGGTCGGCCCGCGATCTCGTTGGTGATGTAGTCACCGGGCTTGGGCAGCTGGCTCTCGTGGCCGA
The DNA here is from genome assembly GCF_059415325.1 of Variovorax sp. GW821-FHT10D07. Taxonomy (NCBI): domain Bacteria; kingdom Pseudomonadati; phylum Pseudomonadota; class Betaproteobacteria; order Burkholderiales; family Comamonadaceae; genus Variovorax; species Variovorax sp. GW821-FHT10D07. Next base: position 1,048,128 of record NZ_JBWKMZ010000002.1, read on the forward strand.
CGTAGTTCCAGGTGTTGGCGAAGAAGTGCTCCTGCTCGAGCGCGAAGATCTCCTCGCTGATGTAGAGATCGCGGTGCACGCGGTCGGGCCGCACCAGCGCGCGGACCGCGTCGGGATTGCCTCGGTAGCTGGTCATGCGTGGACTCCTTGGGTTCAGAGGTCGAGCACCAGCCGCTGGCCCTTGGCGCGGGAGATGCAGATCTGGATCACGTTGCCCGCGGCCTTCTCGCGCGCCGTGAGCACGTAGTCGCGGTGGTCGATTTCGCCGTCGATCACGGGCACGGCGCACACGCCGCATTCGCCGCGCTTGCAGTCGAACATCGGGTCGCAGCCGTGCTCGACCAGGCAGTCGAGGATGCTCTGGTCGGCCGGCACGGTGAAGCGCTGGCCCGACATCGCGAGCTCGACCTCGAAGGCATGGTCGCCCTCCTCCACCACGGGCGCGGTGAAGAGTTCGAAGTGCACGCGGTCGCTGTTCCAGCCGCGCGCCTGGGTCTGGGCCAGCACCGCGTCGAGCATGGGCTTGGGGCCGCAGACATAGAGCTGGTCGGCCGGATCGCAGCGCGCGAGCAGCGCGCCCACGTCGAAAGGCGCGCCCTTCGATTCGTCGTCGTGCAGCAGCAGGTCGGTGCCCAGCAGCTCGCCCAGTTCGGGCAGGAAGGCCATCAGCGCGCGGCTGCGGCCCGCATAGTGCAGTTCCACCGGCAGGCCCCGCGCGCGGCGGTGCGCGGCCATGCTCGCGAGCGGCGTGATGCCGATGCCGCCGGCCAGCAGCACCGCGCGGCCCGCACCGCCGTGCAGCGGAAAGTCGTTCTTCGGCGGCTCGGCCTCGATGGCGTCGCCCTCGCGCAGCCGCTCGTGCATGAAGCGCGAACCGCCGCGGCCCGCGGCCTCCTTGCGCACCGCGATCAGGTACTCGGCCGGCGCCTGCTGGCCGCCGGCGGCGAAGTCGATCAGCGAGTAGTGGCGCCAGTCCGACTGACCGTTGCCAAGGTCGACGCGCACGCGGATGTGGGCGCCGGCCTCGAAGCCCGGCAGCGCGGCGCCATCGTCGGCGCGCAGGCGGAACAGCCGGGCCAGCGGATTGAGTTCGCGCGCCTCGGCGACGCGCAGGCGAAGGGTCGTGGGATCGGAGGCCATGGTGTCGTCTCTTCTTCGTCGTTCAGGCCAGTGCGTGGCGTACCAGCGCCGCCTGCAGCTGGTGGCCGTGCTCGTCGGCCAGCGCGGCATTGCGCAGCTCGCGCAAGGTGGCAGGCGCGAGCGCATCGCCGGCGCGGCGCAGGGCCGCCATCACGGTGTCGTAGTTGCGCAGGCCGCGTTCGTGCGTGTCGCTGTAGCCCTTGACCAGCCGCTGGCACTGCGCCACTTCGATCGCGAGCTCGGTGTTGCGCGCGGCGGTGGCGGCGATCTCGGCCAGCCAGGCCTCGATGCGCCGGTTCTCGTCCGCGTAGCGCAGCGTGGAACGGCGCCAGCGGCCCATGCCGGCCACGGTGGACAGCAGCAGGTAGCCGTGCAGCGAACTGGTCTGCACCACGCGGCCCTTGCGCGTGAAGCGCTCGACCAGGCCGCGCGCCCAGCCAGTGCGCATCAACCAGCGGCCCAGGCCCGCGGGCAGGGTCTCGCAGATCTCCTGCAGCCGCGGATGCATGTACTCGTGGATCGCGAGCAGCTGGTCGGCCTGCACGCGCGACTCGTCGCGCACGCGGTCGAAGCGGGTCGCGCGGATCTTGAGCGATGCGACGCGCGCCGTGTCTTCGTAGGACATCCACAGCGCCAGGTGGCGCGCCGCGACCTCGAGCAGCGCCGGGCTGGCCAGCGACTGCAGCGCGGCGGCGCGGTCGAGGTAGAGGCCCGCATAGGCCGGGTCCTGGTAGTCGATGAGGCGGCGCACGCCCTCGAGCAGCAGCGCCTGCTGCGCCGGCGCGAAATCCTTCTGCACGCGCTCGACCAGCGCGCGCACCGCGGGATGGCGCGGCTGCGGCGGCGCGGCCGGCGGCAGGGCCGGCGCGGGCGCCTCGCCCTCCTCGGCCTGGGCGCGCGCGAAGGCGGCACCGAAGGCGCGCAGGCTGGGCTTCACGCCGACGCCGCCGCGCTCGATGGTGGCCTCGAACTGGGCGCGGCCGAAGGGCAGCACGCCCGAACCCGCGAGCGCGCCGAACAGCACGGCGCTGATCACGCTGCCCGCGTCTTCCGCGGCCTGCGCCATGTCGAAGCGGATGAAGCGGTGCGCGGCGCGCCCTGCATGCGCGAGCAGTTCGCGGCTGTCGACGCGGCCGTCACCCATCGCGCTCTTCTCGGCGATCGAATAGACGCGGTGCGTGGAGGCGATCAGCGTGGTGCGATCGGGCGTGACCAGCCCGCGCTGCACCGCGCGGCCGGCTTCCATCAGCTCGGAGGCGAGCACCAGGTCGACGTCGCCCGGCAGTGGCATCAGCGCCAGCACCGGCTGGCCGCCATCGGCGCGCGCGGCGGCCTCGGGGAACAGCTCCACGTAGTAGATGGTGGCGCCGGTGCGCTGCGCCACGCCGGGCACGGAGGTGGTCTGGGCGACCCAGCCGTTGGCCTCGCCCATGTCGACGATCCAGTCGGCGAGCACGCCGCCGCCCTCGCCGCCCATGGCGAGGATTGCGATCTTGATCGGTTGTGGGGTGGTCATCGGCGCGCTCAGAACGAATAGGCCTCGCGCCGGCGCGCCGCGCCGCGCTGCAGCCAGCCGATGACGGCGCCGCGCACGCGCTCGCGCAGGCGGTCCCAGCCGGTGGGATTGCTGACGATGCGCGCCTTGTAGAACGAGGGGCAGAGCACGGCCGCGTGCGAGACGTCGCCGCAGTTGCCGCAGCCCACGCAGCTCTCGAGCACGGTGGCGACCGGGTCGGTACGCAGCGGATCGGGGTTGGTCTTGATCGACAGCGAGGGGCAGCCCGAGAGCCGGATGCAGGAGTGGTCGCCGGTGCAGGTGTCGGCATCGACGCCGAACTTCTCGCGCACCATGCGCTTGCCGTCGGCGATGGCCTTGCGCACCAGCGGCTTCTCGCGCCGCTGCTTGTTGAGCATGCACTCGGACTGCGCGATCAGGACCTTCGGGCCCTTCTCCTTGGTGGTCAGCGCCTCCTTGAGCGCATCGCGCATGCCGGCCACGTCGTAGGTGCGGCGGATGGTGCGCACCCAGTTCACGCCCACGCCGCGCACCGCGCGCTCGATCGCGTGGCCGGTGCTGCGGGTGGCGTTGACGGCCTTCGACGACAGGATGTCCTGCCCGCCGGTGGCCGAGGTGTAGTTGTTGTCGACGACGATCGTGAGGTTGTCGCTCTGGTTGAACACCGCGTTGGCGACGCCGCTCGTGAGGCCGTTGTGCCAGAAGCCGCCGTCGCCCATCATGGCAATCGCGCGCTTGCCGCGCGGCGCGCCCATGGCGGCCGCGCCCGCGCCGCCGAGGCCGTAGCCCATGGTGGTGTTGCCGATGTGGAACGGCGGCAGGATCGAGAACAGGTGGCAGCCGATGTCGGCGCTCACGTGGTGCGGGCCGAGTTCGCGCTCGACCAGCTTCATCGCGCTGAAGATCGGGCGCTCGGGGCAGCCGGTGCAGAAGCCCGGCGGGCGCGCGTGCACGCTGTCGGCCAGCGGCGCGGCCGGCTCGCTCGGCAGCTCGATCAGCGGGATCACCTTGCGCACCGGGGCCGGCACGGGCGCGGCCGGTTGCGGCGCGAGGCGACCGTAGCGCTCGCAGAAGACGCGCGCGCCCTGCAGCAGTTCGGCGGCCGTGTACTCGCCGGCCACCGGCAGCATGTCCTTGCCGTGCAGCGCGGTGGTCACGCCGCGCTGGCGCAGGATGGTCGCGATGTTCTGCTCGATGAAGTTGGGCTGGCCCTCCTCCACCATCAGCACCGCGCGCTTGCCTTCGCAGAAGCGCACCACCTCGCTGTCGATCACCGGGTAGGCGACGTTCATCACGTACAGCGGGATGCGGCTGTTGCCATAGACGTCGGCCAGGCCCAGGCGTTCGAGCGCGCGCACCAGCGTGTTGTAGCTGCCGCCCTGCACCACGATGCCGATGTCGTCGACGCCGTCGGCGAAGAACTCGTTGAGGCCGCGCTCCTCGATGAAGCGCACGGCCGCGGGCCAGCGCTCTTTCACCTTTTCCTGCTCGTGCACGAAGCTCGCGGGCGGCAGCACGATGCGGCTCACGTCGCGCCGCGGGTTCTCGGCCGCCTCCTGCACCGAGTAGGCGGCGCGGCGGTTGTCGGCGGCGACGAACTGGCCGTGCACGTGGCAGGCGCGGATGCGCAACTGCAGCATCACGGGCGTGTGGCTGGCCTCGGAGAGCTCGAAGCCCTGCTTCACGGCTTCGACGATGCTCGGCAGGTTGGGCCGCGGATCGAGCAGCCAGATCTGCGACTTCATCGCGAAGGCGTGGCTGCGCTCCTGCATGATCGAGGAGCCTTCGCCGTAGTCCTCGCCCACGATCACCAGCGCGCCGCCGGTCACGCCGCCCGAGGCGAGGTTGGCCAGCGCATCGGATGCGACGTTGGTGCCGACCGTGGCCTTGAAGGTCACGGCACCGCGCAGCGGATAGTTGACCGAGGCCGCGAGCGTGGCGGCGGCCGTGGCCTCGCTCGCGCTGTTCTCGAAGCGGATGCCCTGGTCGGCGAGGATGTCCTGCGCATCGGCCAGCACGTCCATCAGGTGCGAGATCGGCGCGCCCTGGTAGCCCGCGACGTAGGACACGCCCGATTCGAGCAGTGCCTTGGTGACGGCGAGGATGCCTTCGCCGCGGAACACTTCACCGGCGGACAGCCGCAGTTTCTTCACTTCTTCGACAAACGAACGCTCGGCCATGGCTTGCTCTTTTCCTCGATCGACGTCACCGTGTGGGCGGTGGCCCGTTCATGCATCACCTGCAGAAAAGCGATGAGTGCTTGTACGGGCCTTGGTACGTATACTGTTTAGAAATGAATCTATCCACAATCATGAATAACCCTAGACACGCAAGCCGCGTGCCACTTTCGGGTCGTTCGATGGGCATCGGGAGAACGCATGGGAAGCACTGAAAAGAAGCCGCAGCGCTTCGTCGACAACTACCTGCCCGCGCTGCTCGCGCAGGCGAGCCAGCTGATCTCCTCGGAGTTCCACGAGGTGGCGCGGCAGGAGGGTTTCTCGGTGTCGGAGTGGCGCGTGATGGCCTCGCTCGCGGGCGGCGATGCGGTGAGCATCGGGCGGCTCGCGCAGATCACCGTGACCAAGCAGCCGACCGTGACGCGGCTGCTCGACCGCATGGAGACGCAGGGCCAGGTCGAGCGCATTCCCCATGAGAGCGATCGCCGCATCACGCTGGTGCGCATCACCCGCAAGGGTGCGGCCAAGGTGGAGCATCTGATGCAGCTCGCGAGCGAACACGAGCGCCGCGTGCTCGAGCCCTTCGGTCTCACGCGCGCGGAGGAACTCAAGAACACGCTGCGGCTGATGATCCAGCTGCATGCGCATGCGCCGTCCGACGCAGCGCAGGAAGAGGACGACGCGTAGCGCTGAAGCTCAGTCCGCGACGAGCACCGCGCGGCCTCGATGGCCGCGCTGCGCGATCCACGCCAGCGCCTGTGCCGCTTCGTCGAACGCGAAGCGCCGCACCGCGAGACGCAGCCGCCCGTCGCTCAATCGCTCGAGCAATCGAGGCACCGCCGCGCGGCCCTGTGCTTCGCGCCGGAACATGTTGAGCGGCAGCAGGCTCACATCGCGCTGCATGAAGGCCGGCAGCGAGAGCGACAGGGTCTCGCCCGCCGTGTAGCCGATCAGCACCGCGCGGCCACCGGGCAACACGTGGCCCAGCAGCGTGGCGAGCACGTCGCCGCCGACGGTGTCGATCAGCACCTCGGCCTCTTGCGATGGCGCTTCGATGCCGGATCGCCACTCGACGACGTCGACACCCGAAGGCAAGCCATGGTCGGCGGACGCATCGGCCACCACCGCGCAGACCTTCGCACCGATCTCGAGCGCGAGCTGCACCGCGAGCGAGCCGACCGCACCGCTCGCGCCCGTGACCATCACGCGCTCGCCTGCGCGCACGCGCGCCACTTCATGCAAGGCGACCCAGGCCGAGGTGCAGGGCGAGAAGAAGGCCGAGCCCAGTGCCATGTCGAGGCCCTCGGGCAGTTCGCCGAGCGCGGCATCGGGCGCGTCGGCGATCTCGCACCAGGTGCCGTCGAATTGCGTGCCGAGGCCGCTGCCGCGCAGCCACACGCGCTGGCCCGGCGCGAAGCGTTCGCTGTGGATCACGATGCCCGCGCCCTCGACACCGGGTGTGTAGGGCAAGGGCGGCGGCCGCAGGAAGCCACCGCGCCACACGGTGCGGTCGATGTGGCCGACGGTCGCGGCCTGCATGCGCACCAGGCTGCGGCCCGGCGCGGGCACGGGGTCGGGCCGCTCCTCGATGCGCGGCGGCGCGCCCCATTGCGCGATGCGCACGGCCTTCATGCGAGGCCCGCGAGGAAGTCGCCCACGCAGCGCGCGAAGGCCTCGGGCAACTGGTCGGGCAACGGCACCATGCCGCCTTCGAGGTCGGCGATGCGCACGCTGGCCGCATGGCGCAGATGCTGCGCGAGTTCCTCCGCATGCGGCGAGGCGAAGGGATCCTGCGGCGCGCGCACGATCAGCACGGGCTGCGTCACGCGATCGATGCGCTCTTCCATGCGGTACGAGGCCACGGCGCGATGGCCTTCCTCGAGCCGCCGGCCGACCTTGAGCGCATCGAGCACGAAAGCCTCGAGCAGCTCGGGCCGGTTCGGCGGATAGAAGCCCTGCCGCTTGCCCCACAGTTCCGCGAGGTGGCTGCCGTCTTCGCTGGGCTCGACCTCGTCGATCGGCGGACGCTCGGCACGCGCGCGGCGAAACACTTCGTCGGTATAGGGCGTCGAGGACAGCACCAGCGCGCGCACGCGCTCGCCGAGCGCGGCCGCGAGTTCGATCGCGATCACGCCGCCCGTGTGGTGGCCGACCACGGCGACGCGTTCGATGCGCAGCGCATCGAGCAGCTCGGCCGCGACACGGGCCCAGTGCGCGATCGAGGCGGGCTCGCTGCCCGCGGCCGAATCGCCGAAGCCCACGGTGTCCATCGCGATCGCACGATGCCGCGCGCCGAGCAGCGGCAGCACCGCCTCGTACTCGCGCCAGCTGCGCGGCGACTGGTGCAGCAGCAGCACCGGCGGCGCATCGATGTCGCCGCAGCTCGCGCAGTGCACCTGCCCGACCGACAGATCGGCGAAGGCGCGGCGGATGGTCGGCGTCATGGCAGCGTGCGTTCGGCCGCGGGCCGCCAGAGGCCCGCATGGCGCAGCATGCCGAGCGTGCGCGAGAGTACGTCGCGGCGATAGGCGGCGGTGTCGGTGCCTTCGTAGGCATAGAAGCCGCTGCCGCTCTTGAGGCCGAGGCGCCCTTCCTCCACCATACGGTCGACGATGGCCGGCGCGGTGTAGCGCCCCTTGTCGATCGAGGCCGACATCTCGCGGCTCGCGTGGTGCAGGATGTCGCAGCCGCCGAAGTCGATGAACTCGACCACGCCGAGCGCCGCGAAGCGCAGGCCGAGGCCGTGGCGCGTGGCCTTGTCGATCTCCTCGGCGGTGGCGGCGCCCTCCTCGATCATGCGCGCGGCCTCATTCATGATCAGCGCCTGCAGCCGCGGCACGATGTAGCCGGGCGTGGGCCCGCACACCACGGGCAGCTTGCCGATCGCTTCCATGATCTCGCGCGTGCGCGCCAGCACGGCGGGGTCGGTGCCCGGATGGCAGCTCAGTTCGACCACCGGGATCACGTAGGCCGGGTTGAGCCAGTGCATGTTGAGGAAGCGCTCGGGCTTGCGCACCAGCGCCGCGAGCTGCGTGACCAGGATGCTGCTGGTGGTCGAGGTCAGGATCGCGTCGTCGCGGCAATGGGCGTTGATCTGTTCGAAGGCCTCGCGCTTGGCCTCGAGCGTTTCGGGCACGCCCTCGAACACCAGCTCGGCCTGCGCGAGCGCCGCCGGTGCCTGTGCCGCGCGCACGTACTGCACGCGCGCCGCGATGGCCTCGGCCTGCGCCGCATCGATCACGCCGAGTTGCGCCAGGCCCGCGAGGCTGGCCGCGATCTCCTGCCGTGCCTCGTCGTGCAACTTGTTCCAGGCCTCCTCGCCGCGCACGCGCAAATCGACCAGCGCGATGCGATGGCCCGCGTAGGCGAAGGCGATCGCGATGCCGCGGCCCATGCGTCCCGCGCCGACCGCGGCGAAGCGGACCGGCTCATTCGCCATCGTGCAGCCTCTGGCGCAGCGCGTCGGCCGACAGGTCCGCGAGGCCCAGGGCCTCGAAGCTGCGCGGCCCCTGGCGCAGGTCGCGGCCGAGGAAGCCGCCGACGATGGCGAGCAGGCCGTGGGCGATAGGCGCGTCCACGCCCGCATGCCTTGCGGCCGAGGCGAGGAAGGCAAGGCCGAGCTCTGTGTCTTCGGTGATGTAGCGGTGGCCGTGCAGGTCGATGTTCTCGCGCCAGTCGCCCGACTTCACGAGCTGCTTGTGGGCATCGCCGTACATCCAGCGGTCGTTGTCGTAGTGGTCGGCCAGCGGATAGTGCGGGCCGCCATGGCCGAAGGCCTCGCGCACCGCGATGCGCTCGCGGTCGAGCCGGTCGGTCACGGCGCGCACCGCGGGCTGCGTGCCTTCGTTGTGGATGTCCCAGCGCTCGAAGTGCTGCAGCGGCGCGGCATTCATCACCATCAGCGGCGGATGGATGACGGGGCCGGCATTCATCAGCGCGCCCGAGAGCGCGTCGCCGCAGCCGTGCACGCTCGGGTAGGCCACGCGGATGGTGTCGATCGCCTGCGCGGCCTTGCGCGCCGGATAGACGCCGGTGGGCAGGCGGATCGCGCGGATGGTGACGTTGACCTCGCGCTCGCCGTGCTTGCGCGCGAGGTAGGGCAAGGTGCCGGTCTCGGCCCAGGCCACGTCGGCGCGGTTGCCGGCCTCGCGCACGGTGCGCGCCATCACGTAGCTGCCGAAGGTGCCGGGCGGCAGGAACACCACCTGGCCGTCGACCAGGTGCGGCGCCATGGCGCGCGCGATGAAGTCCTGCGCGATGGCGGGGGTCGGCAGCACGATGAGTTCGGCATCGCGCAGCGCCGCGCCTATGTCGGCGGTGGGCAGCGCGATCGGCACCTCGCGCACGCCGCGCGCATCCTTGAGCACGATGCTGCCGCTGTCGATGACCGGCTGCAGCGCGGCCGCGTCGCGGCGCCACAGCCGCACTTCATGCCCGGCTTCGGACAGATCGGCGGCGGCCGCATAGGCCCCATGGCCGCCACCCAGGATCGCGATTTTCATGGTCGAAGGGTCGAAAAGCTGAGGTTGATGAACCGGCCACCGACGATGCGGAACCGGAATGCAGGACTGCGCGCGTCCAATACATTACTTTTCATCAATTCAGACGTCAACCAAAATCGGCGCCTTCGACTGCTCGCAAACCCCCAATGCAAAAAGCCCGCGTTCCGGAGAACGCGGGCTTTGCGAAGGGAAGGAAGCGATCAGCGGCTGGGCTTGAACGCGCGCTTCTGCGCGTCGCGCGGCACGAACACCTTGCCGGGGCCACCGGCGTGGCCCGGGCCCTTGCGGGGCGCGAAGCCGTCGTTGCGCGGCGCGAAGCCGCCTTCGTTGCGCGGACCGCCGCTGCGGGCGCCGAAGCCTTCGTTGCGGCTGCCGCCGGCATTGCCGCGCGGTGCGCTGTCGCCCCAGCCCGGCTTGCGGCCGAAGCCGGCCGACTCGTCACGGTCGCGGCCGCCGCCGAAACCGGCGTTCTGGCCACCGCCATGGAAGCTGCCACCGCGCGGAGCGCCGGCACCCGGGCCGGGACCGCGTGCACCGCGGTCGTTGAAGCCGCTGGCATTGGCGTAGCCGTTGCCACCGCCATTGCCGCCGCGGTAGCCACCGCCGCCGTTGCCCTGGCGACGATCGCCGCCACGGCCACGGCCGCCGAAGTCGCCCTGCGGGCGCGATTGCGGCATGCGCTGCTGCGGTTCCATGCCGGGGATCACCTCGGCCTTGAACTGCTGGCGGCTGTACTGCTCGATGTCCATGATGCGGCGGCGGTCGCGGAACTCGGCGAAGGTGATCGCCAGGCCGTCGCGGCCGGCACGGCCAGTGCGGCCGATGCGGTGGGTGTAGTCCTCGGCCTTCATCGGCAGGCCGAAGTTGAAGACGTGGGTGATGGTCGGCACGTCGATGCCGCGCGCGGCCACGTCGGTCGCCACCAGGATCTGCACCTGGCCCTGGCGCAGCGCCATCAGGCGGCGGTTGCGCAGGCCCTGGCTCAGCGCGCCGTGCAGCGCCACGGCGCTGAAGCCGTCCTGCTGCAGGTCGTTGGCGAGGCCGTCGCACTCGACCTGGGTGCTGGCGAACACGATCGCCTGGTTGATGCTGGTGTCGCGCAGCCAGTGGTCGAGCAGCTTGCGCTTGTGGGCGGCGTTGTCGGCCCAGAACAGCGATTGCTTGATGTTGGCGTGCTTTTCCTGCGGGCTGTCGATGGTCACGCGCTGCGGCTCGCGCATCACGCGCTGGGCCAGTTGCTGGATGCGCGGCGCGAAGGTGGCGCTGAACATCATGGTCTGCTGGCGCTCGATGGTGAGCTGGTTGACTTCGGCCAGGTCGTCGGCGAAGCCCAGGTCGAGCATGCGGTCGGCCTCGTCGACCACCAGGAACTTGACCTTGTCGAGCTTGATCTGCATCGAGCGCTGCAGGTCGAGCAGGCGGCCCGGCGTGGCGACCACGAGGTCGGCGTTCTGCAGGCGAGCGATCTGCAGCTGGTAGGGCATGCCGCCCACCACGTTGGCGATGCGCAGGCCGCGGCAGTGGCGCACCAGCTCGATGGCGTCGTGCGCGACCTGCTGCGCGAGTTCGCGCGTCGGGCACAGCACCAGGGCGCCGGGGGTGGCGGCCTTGAAGTTGCGGTTGCTGGTCGGGTTGACGCGCTTGGGCCGCTTGGGCGGCGCTTCGCCGCGTTCGGCGGCTTCGGCCGCGAGGCGGTCGAATTCGGCGCGCTCGGCGGCGGCGGCTTCGGCCTGGCGGCGGATCAGCGTGTGCAGCACGGGCAGCAGGAAGGCCGCGGTCTTGCCGCTGCCGGTCTGGCTCGAGACCATCAGGTCGACGAAACGGGCCGATTCGTCGCCGCGGGCCAGCGGGATCACCTTTTCCTGCACGGTCGTGGGCTGGTGGAAGCCCAGGTCCACGACGGCAGCGATCAGTTCGGGTGCGAGGCCCAGCGGAATGAATCCGTTGGGGCCGCGCGGTGCCTCGGGTACGTCGGACGTCTGCGCGTCCTGATCGGCAACCTCGAGGACTTCGTTGGCCTCGGTGCTGGCGGCGTCGAGCGCCTCGAGCACAGGCACTTCGGAGGTGACAGCGGAAAATTCGTTGTTGTGAATCGATTGCACAGGCGCGAGCTCGCCCTGCGCTTCAAAAGCGTCGGTCATGAATGTCAAATTTCAAACGCGAGCGCAGCCGTGGGCGGCGCCCCGTTGGTGGTTAAAAACATCAACCATCCAACGACATTCAGCTTCCGGTTCTGAAACCCGAGGCTGCGGCCCTTTTTGATCGATCCATGCGATCGGGCGCGGTGTGCAAGATAGGGAGATGCGGGATATGCCGGCGGGGAACCGATTCTGCTCATGCACGCGCCATCCTTTTTGAAGAATGGCCGGGCACCCCGGTCAGCGAAGCCCACGATTATGACATGCATCGGGGTTTTTACCTAATCCCCGCATGCAATGGGATTTTTGGCCGTTGTTCCGGCCCACCAGGCCTCAGTCGGTCAGGCGCAGGAAAGTCTCGCGGTAGTGCGCCAGTTCCTCGATCGATTCGTGCACGTCGGCCAGCGCCGTGTGGGCCTGCTGCTTCTTGAAGGCGTTGTAGGCCGCGGGCTTCCAGCGCTTGGCGAGCTCCTTGAGCGTGCTGACGTCGAGGTTGCGGTAGTGGAAGTAGGCCTCGAGCTTGGGCATGTACTTGACCAGGAAGCGCCGGTCCTGGCCGATGGTGTTGCCGCACATCGGCGAGCCGCTCCTGGGCACGTAGCGCGCGATGAACTCGATCAGCTGCTGCTCGGCCGTGGCTTCGTCGACGGTGGAGGCCTTGACCTTGTCGATCAGGCCGCTGCGGCCGTGCGTGCCCTTGTTCCAGGCATCCATGCCGTCGAGCACGGCGTCGCTCTGGTGGATGACCAGCACCGGGCCGTCGATGCGCGGCGTGAGGTCGGGGCCGGTGATGACCACGGCGATCTCGAGCAGGCGCTCCTTCTCGGGATCGAGCCCGCTCATCTCGCAATCGAGCCAGACCAGGTTCTGGTCGCTTTTCTTCAGGGTGGGGACCGCTGCGGCGGCCGTGGAGGCGGAGGATTCGGGCATCGCGGGATTGTCGCCGATGGCCCTGGGGCCTTGGATGCGAGGACTAAACTCCGCCCCCTATGTCCTATTCGCTTCTCTTCACCATCGCCTTTGCCGCCGCGCTGGTGGCCGGCCTGCTCGTGAAGTTCTGGCTGGCCTCGCGGCAGGTCCGGCACGTGGCGCGGCATCGCGGCGAGGTGCCCGAGGCCTTCGCGCAGACGATCAGCCTCTCGGCGCACCAGAAGGCGGCCGACTACACGGTGGCGAAGGCCCGCTTCGGACTGATCGAGATGGCCTGGAGCACGGCGCTGCTGCTGGGCTGGACCTTGCTCGGCGGCCTCGACCTGCTCAACAAGGTGCTGCTGGCCTGGCTCGGCGGCGGCATGGTGCAGCAACTGGTGCTGCTGGCGGCCTTCGCGGCCATCGGCGGCCTGCTCGAGCTCCCGTTCACGCTGTGGCAGACCTTCAGGCTCGAGGAGCGCTTCGGCTTCAACAAGATGACCTGGGGCCTCTGGCTGCGCGACACGGTCGTCTCGACGCTGGTCGGCGCGGCCATCGGGCTGCCGATCGCGGCACTGATCCTGTGGATCATGGGCGCGACGGGCACGCTGTGGTGGCTCTGGGCCTGGGCCGCGTGGATGGGCTTCAACCTGCTGCTGATGCTGGTCTATCCGATGTTCATCGCACCGATCTTCAACAAGTTCCAGCCACTGGACGACCCGACGCTCAAGGCCCGCGTCACCGCGCTCATGAGCCGCTGCGGCTTCCGCGCCAAGGGCCTGTTCGTGATGGACGGCAGCCGCCGCAGCGCGCATGCCAACGCCTACTTCACCGGCTTCGGCGCCAGCAAGCGCGTGGTGTTCTACGACACCCTGCTGCGCCAGCTCAATGCCGGCGAGGTCGAGGCGGTGCTCGCGCACGAGCTCGGCCACTTCAAGCACCGCCACATCGTCAAGCGGCTGGTCGCGATGTTCGCGCTGAGCCTCGCGGGCTTCGCGTTGCTGGGCTGGGTTTCGACCCAGGCCTGGTTCTACACCGGCCTGGGCGTGCAACCCAACATGTCGATGACGGCGCCCAACAGCGCGCTGGCGCTGCTGCTGTTCATGCTCGCGGTGCCGGTGTTCGGCTTCTTCGTCGCGCCGCTGTCGGCGCGGCTGTCGCGCAGGCACGAGTTCGAGGCCGACGCCTACGCCATCGCCCAGACCAGCGGCGCCGACCTTTCGGCCGCGCTGCTCAAGCTCTACCAGGACAACGCCTCGACCCTCACCCCCGACCCGGTGTTCGTCAAGTTCTACTACTCCCACCCGCCCGCCTCCGAGCGCCTCGCGCGCATGCTGGCGACCGCCTGAGCGCCATCTCTTTTCCATCTCCCTCGCCCCCTTTCGAAAGCAGCGCCATGAGCACCGCCAGCATGTTGAAGATCAAGGACTGGAAGTCCATCCCCCGCAAGGCGCTGAGCGCGACCGAGATCGTCTCGGCGCTCGCGCGGCTCGAAGGCTGGAAGCTCAGCGGCGACGGCGCGAACGTCGCGATCGAGAAGACCTACAGCTTCACGAACTACTTCGAGACCATCGCCTTCGTGAATGCACTGGCGATGGTGGCCCACACGCAGGACCACCACCCCGACCTGTCGGTGCACTACAACCGCTGCGTGGTGCGCTTCAACACGCACGACGTCGGTGGCATCTCGGTCACCGACTTCGACTGCGCACGCCAGGCCGATGCGCTGCTGGCGGCCGCGCCCGCCGCATGACCGGAGCGATCGCCTTTGGCTAAGCCGGGCCGCGAGCGCCAGCAGGGCCGAGCCTCGGCCGATGCGCTGCACGACGGCCTCGTGGTGGCCAGCCACGGCCGCCACTGCCTGGTCGAGACGCCCGAAGGCGAACGGCGCATCTGCCATCCGCGCGGCAAGAAGAGCCAGGCCGTGGTCGGCGACCGCGTGCGCTGGCAGGCCAGCGAGGACGAAGGCACGATCGAGCAGGTGGTGCCGCGGCGCAACCTGTTCTACCGCCAGGACGACATCCGCACCAAGTCCTTCGCGGCCAATCTCGACCACGTGCTGATCCTGATCGCGGCCGAGCCCGAGTTCTCCGAACACCAGCTCGCACGCGCCCTGATCGCGGCCGAGGCCGAGCGCATCACGCCGATCATCGCGCTCAACAAGAGCGACCTGGTCGAACCCTTCGAGCGCGCCTGGCGCAAGCTCGCGCCCTACCGGCGCATGCACCACGGCGTGCTGCCGCTGTCGCTCAAGGCCTCGGGCGAGGTCGACCACGCCTCGCTCACGCAGCGCCTCGCGGGCAAGACCACGCTGGTGCTCGGCCCCTCGGGCGCGGGCAAGAGCACGCTGATCAACCTGCTGGTGCCGGGCGCCACCGCGCTCACCGGCGAGATCTCGCAGGCGCTCAATTCGGGCAAGCACACCACCACCAGCACCACCTGGTACTGGGTCGACGCGGCGCGCAGCACCGCGCTGATCGACTCGCCGGGCTTCCAGGAATTCGGCCTGCACCACATCGCGCCGATGCAGCTCGCGGGCCTCATGCCCGACATCGCCGAGCATGCGGGCGAGTGCAAGTTCTACAACTGCACCCACCTGCACGAGCCGGGCTGCGGCGTGATCGCGCACGTGGAGTCGGCGGCCAACGACGGGCCGATCAGCGCCTCGCGCTACAGGATCTACGGCGATCTGTTCGCGGAGCTCAGCGAGACGCGCTACTGAGCCTGCAGGATCTCGCGCAGCCGCTCCACCAGCACGCTGCACTGCGCGCGCGTGCCGATGCTGATGCGCAGGTACTGCGCGATGCGCGGCTGGCGGAAGTGCCGCACCAGCACCGCGCGCTCGCGCAATGCGGCGGCCAGTTCGGCGGCGTCGCGCGACGGATGCCGCGCGAACACGAAATTGGTCTGCGAGGGCAGCACCTCGAAGCCAAGGTCCTCGAGTTGCAGCACCAGCCCCTCGCGGGTGTCGACCACGTCGTCGCGCGTCTTGCGGAACCAGTCCTCGTCCTCGAGCGCTGCCACGGCGCCGGCGCTCGCGAGCCGGTCGAGCGGGTAGGAGTTGAAGCTGTCCTTCACGCGCACCAGCGCATCGATCAGGTGCGCCTGGCCGCAGGCGAAGCCCACGCGCAGGCCGGCCAGCGAACGCGACTTCGAGAGCGTTTGCACCACCAGCAGGTTGGGATGGTGCGGGATCAGCGGGAGCGCGCTCTCGGCGCCGAAATCGACATAGGCCTCGTCCACCAGCACCACGCGCTCGGGACAGGCGCGCAGCAGTTCCTCGATGCGCGCCAGCGGCAGGCCGATGCCGGTGGGGGCATTCGGGTTGGCAACGACGACGCCCGCACAGCCTTCGCACGCGCGATCGGCCATGGCATCGACGTCGATGCGCAGGTCCTCGTCGACCGGCAACTGCTCGCAGGCGATGCCGTAGAGCTGCGCATAGACGCGGTAGAAGCTGTAGCTGATGTCGGGCATCAGCAGCGGCTCGCGCTGCTGGAAGAAGGCGAAGAAGGCGTGGGCCAGCACCTCGTCGGAACCGTTGCCCGCGAAGACCTGCTCGACCGCGAGCCCGTGGCGGCGCGCGACGGCTTCACGCAATGCGAGCGAGGTGGGGTCGGGGTAGAGCTCGAGGCCGTTCTCGGCCGCTTCGCGGATCGCCTGGATGGCGCGCGGCGATGGCGGGTACGGGTTCTCGTTGGTGTTGAGCTTCACGAGGTCCCGAATGCGCGGCTGCTCGCCGGGCACGTAAGGCTCGAGGCCCGCGATGCGCGGGCTCCAGAACGAAGGCGCGCGCCTGGCCGCCGGATCGATCGAGTCGGCCATGGGCTCAGCCCAGCAGCCGCGCGAGCGTCAGCAGCGCGAGCAGCACCATCCACATCACGACCGAGCGCCAGACCAGGCCCACCACGCTGCGCAGGTGGCCGGGCTCGGGCTCGCGGCCCGGCGTGCTGCCGCTGTCGGTGCGACGGGTGTCGGCGAAGGATTCGCCGGCCTGCGCGCGCGGCAGCGGATCGACGCTCGGAATCGGCCGCAACCGGCCGCCGCCCAGGCGCACGTTGACCGCGCCCGAGGTGGCCGCGAGGATCACGCCGTCGTTCTCGCTCGGAAAGCGGCGCGCGTCGTTGCGCCAGCAGTCGATGGCTTCCTCGAAGCTGCCCACCACCGCGAAGCCCAGCGCCGTGATGCGCGCGGGCAGCCAGTCGATCGCATGCCAGGCGCCGTCGGCGGCCTGTTGCACCGATTCGCTCGAGGGCTGCACGGCGGCGCCGTTCTTGTGCAGCCAGTAGCGCGCGACGAATTCGCTCATGCGGTAGAAGACCGCGCCGGCCGGTCCCAGGCCGACCGCGGCGAGCACCGAGAACCAGGCCAGCACGCCGAACACGTGGCGATGCGCGGCGATCACCGAATGCTCGATCACGTGGCGCACGATCTCGCTGCGCGGCAGCTCGGCGGCGTCCACGCCCTGCCAGTGCGCGAGCAGCGAGCGCGCCAGCGGTTCGTCGCCTTCGTCGAGCGCGTCGCGGATGTCGGTGAAGTGATGGCTGAACTGGCGAAAGCCCAGCGTGACGTAGAGCACCGCGATACTCCAGAGCACCGCGAACGGCAGCCCCAGCGTGAGCACCAGCAGCCAGTGGATGCCGAGCGCGAGCAGCGTCGGCACGAAGACGGCGAGGCCCCAGGCGATCCATCCATGGTGCGGCTTGCCCGCGTCGAAGTTGCGGCTGGTCCAGCGCGTCCATGCGAGCACGCCGCCATACACGGGGTTGTGCGGGGCCAGCGGCCGCACCTGCTCGATCAGCAACGCACACAGGATGGCGAAGAAGCTCATCCAGAGATGATAGCGAGACAGCCCCGTCGTTCGGGGCTTGCGGACCTATGAGGCCGACAGAACTCGCCGTTTCTTCAGGCGGCTCAGGCGCTCAGGAAGCGGTAGAGATTGCGCAGCATGCCGGCCGTGGCGCCCCAGACGAAGCGCTCCTCGCTGCCGTCCTGGTAGGGCATCGAGTACCAGTGGCGCTGCGTGCCGTCGCCCGCGGGCACGGCATGGCGGCGATGGTTGGCCGGGTCCATGAGCCAGCCCAGCGGGACCTCGAAGGCCTGCGCGACCTCGTAGGGATTGATCGTGAGCTCGAAGCCGGGCTCGACCAGCGACACCACCGGCGTAACGATGAACGAGGTCACCGTGGTGTAGGTCGGCAGGCTGCCGAGCACCTCGATGTAGCTGGCCGACAGGCCGACCTCTTCCCAGGCCTCGCGCAGCGCGGCGGCCGCGATGTTGGCGTCCTCGGGATCGACGCGGCCGCCCGGGAACGCGACCTGGCCCGAATGGGTCGACAGGTTCGCGGTGCGCTCGGTGAGCAGCACGGTCGGGCCCTGCGGGCGCTGCACGATCGGCACCAGCACGGCAGCCTGCGCGGGCTCGCGGCCGGTCATGCGCGGCTCGCGGCGCAGCTCGGGCGCCCATGCCGGCGGCGAGGCGAACCGCGCGCGCAGGGCCTGCGCCGTCAGCTGTTCCAGCGCCACCGCCGGCAGCCCGTCGGCCGTGCCGCCGCCCACCACCGGGACCTTGCGCGGGTCGAATGGCGGCAGCATCGTGGGCACGACGGCATTGACGGGTTCGGAGGTGGCGGAGGACATGGACGGGGCGGCGCTGGAGGCGGTCAAGTGATCGATCGTGAGGCGAAGGGTGGATGGACGGAAGGAAAACGGAGGCAAGAACGCAAAAAGCCGCCAGAGCGGCGGCTTTTTCGCAACAGGCAAGCCTGCGGGCAGCTTACGCGGCCGCGGCGCCCGACGACGACTTGCCGGGCAGCTTTTCCTTGATGCGAGCCGAACGGCCGCTGCGGTCGCGCAGGTAGTACAGCTTGGCGCGGCGCACGTCGCCGCGGCGCTTGACTTCGATGTTGGCGATCAGCGGGCTGTAGGTCTGGAAGGTACGTTCCACGCCTTCGCCGCTGGAGATCTTGCGCACGGTGAAGCCGCTGTTGAGGCCACGGTTGCGCTTGGCGATCACGACGCCTTCGTAGGCCTGCACGCGCTTGCGGGTGCCTTCGACGACGTTCACGCTGACGATGACCGTGTCACCGGGCATGAAATCGGGGATGGTCTTGCCGAGACGGGAAATTTCTTCCTGCTCGAGGGTCTGGATGAGGTTCATGATTTCCTGAAATCGATCGTGTCCGCGCTGCACAAAAGGCGTCGTTGGCAGGGGTCTGGGGCTCTGTGAAGAGTAGACGCCTGCACCGGACGCGGCCGGCCAGAGGATCGGGGAGCCCGCGATTATAGCTTTTTTTTGAGCACCGCCTCATCGGCAGCGTTCAGGCGGCCGGCAGAGCGGGCCGCGTCTATCAACTCGGGGCGTTCCCGGGCGGTGATCGCCAGCCGCTGGTCGCGGCGCCAGCGCTCGATCTGCGCGTGGTGGCCCGACATCAGCGGCGCCGGCACGCCCTGCCCGTTCCACTGCTCGGGCCGCGTGTAGTGCGGGCAGTCGAGCAGGCCGTCGAGCGCGGGATTGAAGCTGTCCTGCACATGGCTGGCCTCGTCGCCGAGCACGCCCGGCTGCAGCCGCGCCACCGCGTCGAGCAGCGCCATCGCGGGGATCTCGCCGCCCGACAGCACGAAGTCGCCGAGGCTGACCTGGTGCGTGACATGGGCGTCGATGAAACGCTGGTCGATGCCCTCGTAGCGGCCGCAGACCAGCACCGCGCCCTCGCTGGCCGACCAGCGCTCGACCGCTTCGTGGCGCAGCGCCTCGCCGATCGGCGAGAACAGCACCACCGGGGCCGGCGTGTCGCGCGCGGCCTGCGCCGCGGCCAGGCAGGCCGACAGCGGCTCGGCCATCATCACCATGCCGGGGCCGCCACCGAACGGGCGGTCGTCCACGCGCTTGTAGTTGCCGGGCGCGTAGTCGCGCGGATTCCACAGCACCACCTCGACCTGCTTCGATTCGTAGGCACGGCGCGTCACGCCGCTGGCCATGAAGGGCGCGAACAGTTCGGGAAACAGCGTGAGGATGTCGAAGCGCATGCGCGCGGACCGCGGCGGCGGGGCCGAGGTCAGTAGTCGGGCTGCCAGTCGACCGTGATGCGCCGGCCCGCGAGGTCGACGCCGTCGACGAAGGCGGAGACGAAGGGCACCATGCGCTCGATGGCTTTGCCGTCCTGCTCGGCCGCGATCACCAGCGTGGTCTGCGGACCGGAGGCGAGCAGCTCGCGCACCGTGCCGAGCACGATGCCCTCGCGATTGACGACCTCGAGGCCGATCAGGTCGACCCAGTAGTACTCGTCGTCGCCAGTGCTCGGGAAGCTCGAGCGCGGCACGAACACCCGCGCGCCACGCAGCGCCTCGGCCGCATTGCGGTCGGGCACGTCACGCGACGAGGCGACGATGCAGTCGGAGTGTTCCTTGGCTTCGCTGATCGCGAGCCGGAAAGCGGCGGTCGCCGAGGCCCCGGGGGGCTGCAGGAACCAGCGCTTGGAAGAAAAAAGCGCCTCGGGTTGGGCGCTGTGGGGCAGGACCTTGAACCAGCCCTTGATGCCCCAGGCATCGGCGATGCCTCCTACTTCGATCGCATCCGCCGGCAATTCGGCGGCTTCGAGCGCGGGCAGCATCGCCGGTGGCCGCGCTGCTTAGGCAGCAGCCTTGGGAGCGGCAGCAGCGGCTTGACGGATCAGGCGCGCGACGGTGGGCGACGGCTGGGCGCCGACGCTCTTCCAGTAGGTCAGGCGGTCCTGAGCGATGCGGATGCTTTCTTCGTTTTCCTTGGCGGTCGGGTTGTAGAAACCCAGGCGCTCGATGAAGCGACCATCGCGGCGAACGCGCTTGTCCGACACGACGATGTTGAAGAACGGACGGCCTTTGGCACCGCCACGGGAGAGTCGAATGACGACCATGATTTATCCTTGGGTGGGTCGCAGGCCTTCGTGTTTGAAGATGAAAACCTGCTCACGATGTTCTTCCAGCGTCGAGACACGCGACATGGCCACCCGGCCAGCGACACGCTGAAAAGCCTGCGATTATAGCCCGCGCCGCGTTCCGGCCGAGAATTCCTGCCTGCACTGGCCCATTTCCGGCCATTCCGCCTCCCCAATTTCCCCTCATGACAACGATCCGCCCCAGCCGCGAAGACGACATTCCGGCGATCGCCGCCATCTACGCGCACCACGTGCTGCACGGCACCGGCACCTTCGAGACCGAGCCGCCCTCGCCCACCGAGATGGCCAGCCGGCGTGCCGACGTGCTGGGCAAGGGGCTGCCCTACCTGGTCGCCGAGCGCGACGGCGAGCTGCTCGGCTTCGCCTACTGCAACTGGTTCAAGCCGCGGCCGGCCTACCGCTACTCGGCCGAGGACTCGATCTACCTGGCCGAGGCCGCGCGCGGCCAGGGCCTGGGCGCTCGGCTGCTGGCCGCCCTGTCCGAGGCGGCCGAGGCCGCCGGCGTGCGCAAGCTGATCGCGGTGATCGGCGACTCGGCCAATGCCGGCTCGATCGGCGTGCACCGCGGCCAGGGCTTCACCCAGGTCGGCGTGCTCAAGGACTGCGGCTGGAAGTTCGGCCAGTGGCGCGACGTCGTGCTGATGGAAAAGACCATCGGCGAAGGCAGCAGCACCCATCCCGAATGAACGAAGCAACGAAACAAGGATCGAGCACCGCATGAAAAGCAAGACGACCACGGCCTGGCTGGCCTTCCTCGGCGGCCCGCTGGGCCTGCACCGCTTCTACCTGCGCGGACTCGGCGACTGGCTCGGCTGGCTGCTGCCGATCCCGACCGCGCTCGGCCTCTACGGCGTCGAGCGCGTGCGCATGTACGGCGTGGACGACGGGTGGAGCTGGGTGCTGATCCCCTTCCTCGGCTTCACCATCGCCGGCTGCGCGCTCACGGCCATCGTCTACGGCCTGATGACGCCCGAGAAGTGGAACGCACGCTACAACGCCGGCGCCGCGCTCGACGCCGAACCCGGCCGCACGAGCTGGGCCACCATCGGCGCGGTGGTGCTCGCGCTGTTCTTCGGCAGCACCATCCTCATGGCCAGCATCGTGTTCAGCTTCCAGCGCTATTTCGAGCACCAGGTCGAAGAGGGCCGGAAGATCTCGCAATAGCCCGCACACCCCGGCCGGCCGATGCGCCCCCCGCGGAGAGCAGGCGCAACCACCGGTTTCCATGATTGACGGCCGCTCGCTCCCGGTTATGGTGTGCCCATAAATCACGACGGGCCGAGGGAGCATTGCCATGCTGGAGGACCCCGTGCTGCGTCGCGCGCTCGACGCGGTACATCATCTGACCGACCCCGAGCCACCCTGGCTCGGCGTGCTCGAAGGCGCGTGCGGCCTGATCGGCGGCGAGAGCGCGACCTTCATCATGGTCGATGCCGGCGGGCAGCTGCTGTCGGCCCAGCAATGGAACGTCGACCCAGAGGCGGAGCGCGTCTACCGCGAGCACTACGTCCAGCAGGACATCATCACGCCGAAGGCCCTCGGCGCGGCGCCCGGCACCTGGCTCGACACGGCGGAATTCTTCAACGCGGGCGACCTGTCGGGCAATGCCTACTACGCCGACTACATGCTGCGCTACGGCATGCGCCAGATGCTCAGCTACCAGATCGAGGACGGCCCGCATCGCCGCGGCGGCCTGACCCTGCAGCGCAGCCGGCCGCTGCAGCGCACGCGCAGCCATCTCGATTCCGAGCGGGTGCGCCATTTCACCCACGCGCTGCAGTCGGCGCTCGCGCGTCGCCGCGAATACGCCGAAGGCTGGCTCGCCACGGCCGAATCGGCCTTCGAGGCCTTCGGCGAGGCCATGCTGCTGGTCAATGCCACGGGCACGGTGCAGCACGTGTCGGCCCACGCGGCCGAGTTGCTGTCGCACCGCAGCGCGCTGCGCGTGCACCAGGGCCGGCTCTGGCATCCCGCCGCGCGGGCACGCGATGCGCTGGCGGCGACCCTCGCGCGCGCCTCGGCGCCCGGCGGCGCGCCCACGCGGCTGCTGATGCCCGCCGACCGCGACAGCCTGGCCTGCGGCCTGCAGTTCACGAAGGCACAGGCGCATCTGCGCGTGGCGAACGAGCCGTTGCTGCTCGTGCGCCTGCATCTGCCCGATCGGGTGCAGCCGCTCGATGCGGAGTTGCTGCGCGGCGCCTTCGGCCTCACGCCGGCCGAGGCGCGGGTGCTGGTCGCGCTGGTCGAGGGACAGACGCTCAAGCAGCATGCGGCGGCGCAGGCGGTCTCCATCAACACGGTGCGCACACAGCTCGCGGCGCTGATGGACAAGATGGGTTGCCAGCGGCAGATCGACCTGGTGCGCATGGCACTGTCGGTGGCGTAGCGTCCGGCGGCGAACGCCCATGCGGCGGCGCGGCGCGAGGCCGTCCACTGCGAAAGAAAAAGGAAATCAGGCGGGAAGGACCCGGCGCCCCGAGGGCTCGCGCATCCGGTGGGCCTGCGCGGTCGGTCGTGCCGACACCGGGTACCAACCAAAAAAACCACCCGACCAGAGCCGGGTGGCAAACCTTGGAGACAAAAAAGACGCGGAAATCAGAAGCTGTGACGCAGACCGAAGTCGTAGCCCGTCGACGAGCGCGGTGCCCAGCCGGCGGTGGCCAGGTAGGCCGGGGCGCCACCGGTGGTCACGCGACCGAAGACGGTCGGGTTGTTCTGACCGTCCTTGATGCGCACGCGAGCGAGCGTGGCATACAGCGCGGTGCGCTTCGACAGGTTGTGCACGTAGCCGATCGCGAACTGGTTGGCCTTGGTCGACAGCTCGGGGTTGCCGAACAGCGCGAGGGCCGGGTTCACGACGGGGTTCTGACCAGCCTTGTACTTCAGGTAGCCGTACGAAGCCTTGATCTGGCCCGGGCCCACCGGCACGCTGACGCCGAGCAGGAAACCGTCGTACTTGTCGGTCACGCTGTTGACGTAGTTCAGAGCACCCAGGGTGGTGACGTTGTCGAACTTGTTGCGGGCCGACGAGTACTCGCCGAACAGCTTCGCAGCGCCGAGGTCGTAGCTCGCACCGAGGTTGAAGGTGTTGATGCGGTTCTTGAACGCTTGCGAAGCCAGCGCCGGGGTCAGGACCGTGGTCGCGGTCAGCGGCGTGGAGTCCTTGTTGTCCTGGCCGTAGGAAACAGCCACGTCGAGCGGGCCGTTGGCATAGCCGACGCGACCGCCGAAGTACGAACCGCGCTTGGACGGCGACTCGATCACGTTCTCGTCGAACTTCACGTTCTCGTGCAGCGCGTACTGGAACTGGCCGTAGAAACCACCGAGGTTCGGCGGCAGGAAGTAGCCGATGCTGTTGCTGGCGCGCGCGTAGTTGTCGCTGGCCGAAGCGCCGTTGGGAGCGGTGCCGCCCTTGCGCGACAGCGAGTCGCCGACGCGGCTGATCAGGCTCGTGCCCACGCCACGCAGACCGAAGGGATCGAACACGTTGTCGTTCCAGTAGGTGGGCGTGTAGTCGCGGCCGAGGCGGATTTCGCCGAAGCCACCCGACAGGCTCACGGTGGAGCGACGGTCGAACGCGGCCACGCCGGTCTTGCCGTCATCGTTGGTGATGCCCGATTCGAGCCAGAAGCTCGCTGCCAGGCCACCGCCCAGATCTTCCGTGCCGCGGAAGCCGAGGCGGCTGGAGCTGCTGCTGCCGTTCGCCAGGGCCGTTTGGCTCTGCTTGCGCGAAGCGCCGATCAGCAGCGGGTTCGTGCCACGGTACTCGCTCTTGGTCGAGTAGTTGCTCACGCTCGCATCGACCACGCCGAACAGCGTCACCGACGATTGAGCAGCCGCTCCGCCGGCCGCCAGCACGGCGGCCAATGCCACCAGGGATTTTTTCATTTCAGCTTCCTCTTTCTTAAGCACAACAAGCGTCCTGGGCGGTCCTTCGAGGAACCACCCCGGAACGGGGGGGACACCGGGGATTCCGCGGCGGCTCGCCGCGGTTTCTCGTGCGCATCGGATCGCGTTTCTTTCGGCACCGGCGTGGGACCGGCTCCGAGCGACGCTGCACACGATGCATCAGCAATCGGGTGCAGTGATGGTCTCGTGTGCGAGTGAAGAGTCCGTGACAACCCTTAGAGCCCATCGATGGAATCGGGACTCTTTGGCGCGATAACAACAGGCTCAGAAAGTTGTGCTGAAACGCACTGCGCTGCACGCATCGACGACGGGCTCGCGCTACAACGACGGCTTGTTCGTCCACTGTCGATCGCAGCACGTCGATCCAGGCCCCAAGGAGTTGCGCATGATCGAATGGCCCGAGAGAAACCGCCCCGGCTTCGTCGCGTTCCACCATGACTACCGCGAAAACGGGTGGGGCCTCGGGAAGCCGGCGGACGAGTCCTACTTCGACTTCGAGCAGATCAGGGAGTACATGCGCGGCGTACTCGTCCACCCCGGGAATTTCTTCGGCCTCATCGACCAGTTCGGCGAGACGCTTCAGTTCTATGTGAACGACGACCGCACGGTCCAGATCGATTTCATCGTCGAGGCACGGCGAGGCTCGATGGTGAAGATGGCGCCCTTGAGCGAATGCATCGCGCTGGTCGAGAGCGCGGGGCCGTCGCTGGCGGCGCTCGTCGTTCCGGGCGCGGTGTTTCAGGCGTGGTAGCCGCGCTCAGAAAATCTGCCAGCTCACCCAGTAAGCAATCGCCGCCACGAACGCCGACGCGGGAATCGTGAATATCCACGCCCACACGATATTGCCCGCCACGCCCCAGCGCACCGCGCTCGCGCGCTGCGCCGAGCCCACGCCGACGATGGCGCCGGTGATGGTGTGGGTGGTCGACACGGGAATGCCCAGCGCGGTGGCCAGGAACAGCGTGAGCGCGCCGCCGGTCTCGGCGCAGAAGCCGCCCACGGGCTTGAGCTTGGTGATCTTCTGGCCCATGGTCTTGACGATGCGCCAGCCACCGAACATGGTGCCCAGCGCGATCGCGGCATAGCAGCTCACGATGACCCAGGTCGGCGGTTCGGCCGCGCCGGCCGAGGCGTAGCCGGTGGCGATCAAGAGCATCCAGATGATGCCGATGGTCTTCTGCGCGTCGTTGCCGCCGTGGCCCAGGCTGTAAGCGCCGGCGGAGACCAGCTGCAGCCGCCGGAACCAGCGGTCGATGCGCGAAGGCGTGGCGCGGCGGAAGGTCCAGGCCACGATCACCATCATCAGCGAGCCGAGCAGGAAGCCCAGCACCGGCGAGACGAAGATGAAGGCCACGGTCTTCCAGATGCCCGAGGCGACGAGGCCGCTGGTGCCGGTCTTCGCGATCACGGCGCCGACGATGCCGCCGATGAGCGCATGCGAGGAACTGCTGGGGATGCCGTAGTACCAGGTGACGAGGTTCCAGCTGATGGCGCCGATCAGCGCGCCGAACACCACGTGCACGTCGACCACGCCGGGCTGGGCGATGCCCTTGCCCACGGTGGCCGCCACGCTCAGGTGGAAGACGAAGATCGCGATCAGGTTGAAGAAGGCGGCGAACACCACGGCCTGGCCGGGCCGCAGCACGCCCGTGGACACCACGGTCGCGATCGAGTTGGCGGCATCGTGGAAGCCGTTCATGAAGTCGAACAGGATCGCGAGCGCGACCAGCACCATCACCACCCAGAGGGCGACCTGCACCGTTGCCATCGGTCGTGCCCGCTCAGGAGTTCTCGAGGACGATGCCCTCGATCACGTTGGCCACGTCCTCGCACTTGTCGGTGATCGTCTCGAGCAGTTCGTAGATCGCCTTGAGCTTGATGACCTCGCGCACGTCGGGCTCCTCGCGGAACAGCTTGCTCATGGCGCTGCGCATCACGCGGTCGGCGTCGGACTCGAGGCGGTCGATCTCCTCGCAGGTCTTCAGGGTGGCCTCGGCCACGGCCGGGTCGGCGATCTTGCCGAGGTACTTCACGGCGTCCTTGAGGCGGTCGCAGCACTTCACGCTCAGCGTGGTGAGGCGCACGATCTCGTCGGTCATGTGGCGCACGTCGTACAGCGCCATGGTCTCGGCCGAGTCCTGGATCAGGTCGGCCACGTCGTCCATGGTGTTGATGAGCTTGTGGATCTGCTCGCGGTCGATCGGCGTGATGAAGGTTTTGTGGATCAGCCGGTTGACGTCGTGCGTGACGCGGTCGGCCGCGCGCTCGGCGTTGTCGACGTCGCGGTTGTACTGCTCGCGCAGATGCACGTCGTTGTAGTTGGTGACGAGTTGCTCGAAGGCCCGGGCCGCCTCGACGATGCGCTCGGCGTGCTGGTTGAACATCTCGAAGAAATTGCCCTCGCGGGGCAGCAGCTTGCCGAACATGGCGACTCCTGGAGGACGTCAATCACAATTTGATGACGCCTTGATGAAAAAACCCGCGAAGTTTAAACGGGCGGATCGTGCGATCCGGACCTTGGGGGGTTGATCTTTTCGTTGTATATGCGCGAGGCACGGCGGCCACGGCCGCATTCCGGCCCGAAAAGAAACTCAGGCCGCGAGCTTCAGCACGGGCAGCTGCCATCCGCCGTAGATGCCGCCGAGCCGCAGCGCCACGACCAGCGCGATGCCGGCATGGAAGGCCCAGCGCCGCGGCAGGCCCGCCGCCTGCAGCAGCAGGTAGGCGACGATGCCCGCGATGGCGGCCGAGCCGTAGAAGCCGCCGCTCAGCAGCAGCGGCACGTGGCCCGTGAGCACGTCGCGCAGCAGGCCGCCGGCGGCGCCGGTCATGGTGCCGGTCAGCACCACGATCAGCGCGCCGCGGCGCTGCTCCTCGGCCACCTGCGCGCCCATGACGGCGAACAGCCCGAGGCCCAGCGCATCGGCCACCGCGAGCGCGTGCTGCGGCACCGGCAACGCGTGCAGCCAGGCGATGGCCAGCGCCGAGACGGCGAGGATCACCCAGGCATAGCGGGTGTCGCGGATCCAGAACACGGGATGGCGGTCGAGCAGCAGGTCGCGCAGGGTGCCGCCGCCGACCGCGGTGACCGAGGCGATCACGACCACGCCGAGCCAGTCGAGCCCCGCATGGGCCGCGGCCAGCACGCCGCTGACGGCGAACACCGCGACGCCGGCGAGATCGAGGACGTACAGCAGCATGGCGCCCGCCCTCTTCCCGAAACCTTCGCTCAGGCCTTGGCGTCGGTGTCGCGCAGCCGCTCGATGACCTGCTTCGACACCCGCGCCAGCGCGGCGCGCGGCACCTTGTCCGGAGCGATCTCGGCCAGCGGCTTGAGCACGAAGGCGCGTTCGCGCATGCGCGGATGCGGCAGCGTGAGCGCGGGCGTGTCCTTGACCGTGTTGCCGTGCGTCAGCAGGTCGAGGTCGAGGGTGCGCGGCGCGTTCGGGAACGGCCGCTCGCGCCCGGCTTCGAGCTCGAGCAGCTGCAGGTCGGCCAGCAGCGCCTCGGCCGTGAGACCGGTGCGTACCGCGACCACGGCGTTGATGAAATCGGGGCCGGTGGCATCGACCGGCGCGCTGCGGTAGAGCGAGGAACTGGCCGTCACGGTGGTGCGCTCGATCGCGCCGATGGCGAGGATCGCGGCGCGCACCGCCGCGGCGGCATCGCCAAGGTTGGCGCCGATCGCGATGAAGGCCTGGACGGTGGGGTACTCGTCGCGGGACCGGCTCGGGGGACGAGCCGGACCGGAGCCGCCCGAGCGACCGGCCGGCTTCCGCGCCGGCGCCGCGCCCTTGCGGGCCGGACCGGCGGAACTGGCGCCGCGGCCGGGCGCACGGCCCGGCTTCGCATCGCCATCGCGAGCATCGCGCGGTGTCTGGCGGCGGTCCTCGCCGCCCCCCGCGGGCTTGCGCCCCGGCGCAGCCTTGCCGCCCGGCGGTCGCTTGGCGGTACTCATTCGGATGCGGCTGGCGCGCCGCCCTCACCACCGGTGCGCGGCTTGCGGCGGCGCCGGCGCTTGCGCGGCGCGGCCGGCTCGCCATCGGGCGGCACGGCGCCGCCCTCGCCTTCGGTCGTCTCGTCGTCCTCGCGCTCGTCGCTGCGCGCAGCGGCGCTCCTGGGAGCTGCGCCCCCGGGCGCGGCCGCCGCGGGCGCGGTGTTGCGCACCCGCACGCGCTGGCGCGTCTTCTGTTCGTCGCGCACCTGGTCCAGCAGGTCCTGGCGCCGCGTGTCGTCCGACGTGCTGAACTCCTGCCACCACTCGGCGATGGCCTCGCTGACCTCGCCGACGTCGGCGCGCAGGCGCATGAAGTCGAAGGCGGCACGGAAGCGCGCCTGCTCGACCAGGCTGTAGGGCGTGGAGCCGGTGCGCTTGTCGAAGCGCGGCTGCATCATCCAGATCTCGCGCATGTCGGCGGCCAGCTTGCCGCGGCCCGAGACGTCGCCGATGCGCGCATTGAACACGTCGTCGATCGCGTCCTGCAGCGCCGGGAACGGCGGCTGCGCGCGCTGGCCGTTGCGGCCTTCCTGGCGCTGGGCCCAGCCGTCGCGCACGTCGGCCCACAGCACGCAGGCCAGCAGGAAGCTCGGCGCCACCGGCTTGCCCTCGCCGACGCGGCGGTCGGTGTCCTGCAGCGCGGCCTTCACGAACGGCAGGTCGGCACGCTCCACCACCACGTCGAGCAGCGGATAGATGCCCTTGGCGAGCCCCAGCTTGCGCAGCTGCTCGACGGTGGCGATCGCGTGGCCGGTCTGCAGCAGCTTGAGCATCTCGTCGAACAGGCGGCTCTGCGGCACGTCGGCCAGCAGCTTGCTCGACTCGACCAGCGGCGCGCCGGTCTTGGGCTCGAGCTTGAAGCCCAGGGCCGCGAGCTTGGCCGAGAAGCGGATGGCGCGGATGATGCGCACCGGGTCCTCGCGGTAGCGCACGGCCGGGTCGCCGATCATGCGCAGCACCAGCTTCTGGGCATCGCGGATGCCGTGGTGGTAGTCGATCACCACCTGCCGCGCCGGGTCGTAGTACATCGCGTTGACGGTGAAGTCACGGCGCGCGGCGTCTTCCTCCTGCGGGCCCCAGACGTTGTCGCGCAGCACGCGGCCGCTGGCGTCCACGGCATGGGTCATGCCCGCGAGCTCGCCCTTGCTGGTGCGCTCGTTGCCGCTGACCTGGCCGGCCGCGGCCGCATCCATGTAGGCGCGGAAGGTCGAGACCTCGATCACCTCGTGCTCGCGCCCGCGCCCGTACACCACGTGCACGATGCGGAAGCGCCGCCCGATGATGAAGGCGCGGCGGAACAGCCCCTTGACCTGCTCGGGCGTGGCATTGGTCGCCACGTCGAAGTCCTTGGGCCGCAGGCCCAGCAGCAGGTCGCGCACCGCGCCGCCCACCACGTAGGCCTCGAAGCCGGCCTGCTGCAGGGTGGTGACCACGTTCTTCGCGCGTTCGTCGACCAGGGCCGGATCGATCCGGTGAACCTCCGCCGGCACTTCCTCTCGCTTGCCGAAGCGGCTCTTTCCCTGTGCGCCGCCGGCGGATTTGCCGAGCAGCTTGTCGATGAATTTCTTGATCATTGGTTGAGAAGGGTTCTTCTTATTCGTTTTCGAGCATGGAGCGGATCAACGGAATGGTGATCGCGCGTTGCGTCTGCAGCGCATAGCCGTCGAGCTGCGTGAGCAGCTCCATCAGGCTGCCGAGGTCGCGGCTGAAGCGGTGCAGCATGTAGTCGAGGACATCGTCGGACAGCATCACGCCGCGCGCATCGGCGGCCTGGCGCAGCACGGCGCGTCGTTCGCTCTCGCCGAGCACCTGCAGGTGGAACACGTGGCCCCAGCCGAGGCGGGTGCGCAGGTCCTCGCGCAGCGGCAGGTCGGCCGGCGGCAGCGCGCCCGCGGCCACCACGCCACGCTGCAGGCTCTGCGCGTTGACGAACCAGTTGAAGGCCGCGTGCTGCTGCACGGCGGTGTAGAGGTGCACGTCGTCGAGCAGCACGGCGACCCAGCGCTCGTCGAACTCGGGCGGCTCCAGCAGGCCGGCGTGCAGCCAGCCCACGCTGGCGCCCTGCTCGCGCAGCGCCACGCGCACCGATTCGAGCAGGTGGGTCTTGCCGCTGCCGCTTTCGCCCCACAGGTAGGTCGGCACGGGCGAGTGGAGCGCCGGACTGCCGGCGCCGCCCACCCACAGTTGCAGGTGCCGCAGCGCCGCCTCGTTCGGGCCGGCAAAGAAGGCGTCGAAGCTGGGGCCCGTCGCGATGCCGATATCGAGCGCGAGCTGTTTCATCCCGGGAAGGTTCATGGAGGGGGCGGTCAACGCCCGTAAAATCGTCCGGAATTCTATCGGCCCGGCCGTTTCGCCCTTTGACCCTCCCCCCGGGGTGCCATCGCGGCCGGTGCGCTTTCCATTCCTCTCGCTCCCAACCAGCCATGACCTCCCCTCTGCCCACTCCGCTCAGCTACAAGGACGCCGGCGTCGACATCGATGCCGGCGACGCGCTGGTCGACCGCATCAAGCCGCTCGCGAAGAAAACCATGCGCGAAGGCGTGCTGGCCGGCATCGGCGGTTTCGGCGCGCTGTTCGAGGTGCCCAAGCGCTACAAGGAGCCGGTGCTGGTGAGCGGCACCGACGGCGTGGGCACCAAGCTCAAGCTGGCCTTCGAGTGGAACATGCACGACACGGTCGGCATCGACCTGGTGGCCATGAGCGTCAACGACGTGCTGGTGCAGGGTGCCGAGCCGCTGTTCTTCCTCGACTACTTCGCCTGCGGCAAGCTCGACGTCGACACCGCCGCGGCGGTGGTGGGCGGCATCGCGCGCGGCTGCGAGCTCTCCGGCTGCGCGCTGATCGGCGGCGAAACCGCCGAAATGCCCGGCATGTACCCGGCCGGCGAGTACGACCTGGCGGGCTTCGCGGTCGGCGCGGTCGAGAAATCGAAGATCCTGACCGGCCAGAACGTCAAGCCCGGCGACGTGGTGCTGGGCCTGGCCTCGGCCGGCGTGCATTCCAACGGTTTCAGCCTGGTGCGCAAGGTGATCGAGCGCGCTGGCGCAGACCTGCCCGCCACGCTCGACGGCAAGCCCTTCCGCGAGGCCGTGATGGAGCCCACCCACCTCTACGTGAAGCCGGTGCTCGAGGCGCTCGGCAAGCACCCGATCAAGGCGCTGGCCCACATCACCGGCGGCGGCCTGCTCGAGAACATCCCGCGCGTGCTGCCCGAAGGCACGGCGGCCCACCTGAAGAAGGGCAGCTGGCCGCAGACCGAGCTGTTCGCCTGGCTGCAGAAGGTGGCCGGCATCGACGACATCGAGATGAACCGCACCTTCAACAACGGCATCGGCATGGTGGTGGTGATCGACGCGGCCGAGGCCGCCGCCTGCGCCGCCACGCTGCGCGCCGCCGGCGAGACGGTGCACGAGATCGGCGTCATCGCCGAGCGCGGCGAGGGCGCGGCCGTGGTCGTCGCCTGAACGAACCGGGTTTCGACGCGCGAGCGCCCTCCCGGATGACCAAGCCCCTGCCCACCGCCCCCATCGCTCCCGTGCCGCCACGCAGCGCCCCGCGCAACGTGGTGATCGCCAGCTACCTGCTGATGCTCGCGGGCCTGATGCTCGTGATGTGGCAGCACCTGCTGCCGGGCCTGCTGTGCGCCTGCATCGGCTTCCTGGCCACGCGCTTCTTCGCGCGGCTGATCGGGCGCGGCCTGGCGCGCGTCGCGCCGCTGCGCGCGCGCGGCGACGGCATCGCGCGCGTGGTGGCGGTCACGCTGGTGCTGCTGGCGCCGATCGCGCTGATCACGCTGGGGCTCTCGCAGGCGCGGGAATACATCATCGACGCGCCCGACCAGTACCGCGAGCTGCTCGACTACACGGCGCGCACGGTGCTCGAGCTGCGGCTGAAGCTGCCGCCCGAGATCGCGGTCTACCTGCCCGAGGGCGCGGCCGAGATCCAGCGCATGGTGGCGAACTACATGCGCGCCCAGGCCGGCATGCTGGCGCTCACCGGCCGGGCCTGGCTGGGGGCGCTGCTGTTCGCCTACGTGGGACTGATCATCGGCGGGCTGGCCGCCGTGGCGCATGCGCGCGGACCGCGCCGGCCGCTGTCGGAGGAACTGCACCAGCGCATCACGATGTTCGGCCAGGCCTTCGGCCAGATCGTCGCGGCGCAGTTCTGGATCGCCGCCTTCAACACGCTGCTGACCGCCATCTTCCTGCTGGTGCTGATGCCGCTGTGGGGCCCGCACCTGCCCTACACGCCCGCGCTGATCACGCTGACCTTCGTGGCCGGGCTGGTGCCGATCGTGGGCAACCTGGTGTGCAACGCGGTGATCACGCTGGTGGCGCTGTCGGTGTCGCCGGTGACCGCGGCAGCCTGCCTGGCCTTCCTGATCCTGATCCACAAGGCCGAGTACGTGATCAACGCCAAGGTGGTGGGCAGCCGCACGCAGATGAGCGTGTGGGAGCTGCTGGCGGTGATGTTCGTGGCCGAGGCGGTGTTCGGCCCGGCCGGGCTGGTGGCGGCGCCGCTGTTCTACGCTTATCTCAAGAAAGAGCTGCAGGCCGGCGGCCTGGTCTGAGGCGGCGGCGCCTTGCGCGCCGGGCGATGTCCTGATCTGATCGATTCTGGTCCGCTCCCGAGCGGCCGGTTCGGCACGATCACTGAAGAATCGGGGGCATCATCCACTTTGCCCCATCGGAATCCGCCATGAAGACCTGTCTGATTGTGATCGACGCCCAGGAATCGTTCCGCCAGCGCCCGTACTGGAACGACGGCGTCGCGGCGCCCTACTTCGCGGTGCAGAACGCGCTGATCGCCGGCGCGGCCGAAGCCGGCCTGCCGATCGTGCGCATCTACCACGTCGACGGCCCGAGCACCGCCGCCAACCCCTTCGCGGTCGAATCGGGCTTCGTCCGCCCGATCGAGGGCGTGGCCGGCTTCGAGGCCGCCGCCACCTTCACCAAGCACCGCCACAGCGCGCTGGTCAACAGCGGGCTCGACATCTGGCTCACCCAGCAGGGCATCGGCCGGCTGATCGTGAGCGGCATCCGCACCGAGCAGTGCTGCGAGACCACCACGCGCCACGCCTCGGACCTGGGCTGGGAGGTCGACTACGTGACCGACGCCACGCTGACCTTCGACATGGTGCAGCCCGACGGCACGCCGCTCTCGGCCGCCGACATCAAGGCCCGCACCGCGACCGTGCTGGCGGGGCGCTTCGCGACCATCTGCGGCGTGGCGCAGGCGCTGGAACGCGCGGCATGAGTTCTTCACCGGGTGCCGCGCTGCGCGTGCTGATCCTAGCCTTCGACGGCATCGAGGCCCTGGACTTCGCGGGCCCGTTCGAGGTGTTCACCACCGCGAGCCGCGTGCACCGGCGGCTGCGGCCGGACGAACCGGCGCCCTTCGAGGTCGCGGCCGTGGCCGAGGGCGCGCCCGCGCGGCCGGTGCAGGCGCGCGCCGGGCTGCAGCTGCTGGCCGCGCACGACCTGGCCGACGCGCCGCAGGCCGACCTGCTGCTCGTGCCCGGCGGCGTGGTCGACGCGCCGCTCGCAAGCGCCGCCACGCTGCAGTGGATCGCGCGGCAGGCCGCGGGTGCGCGGCTGGTGGCCTCGGTCTGCACCGGCGTCTTCCTGCTCGCGGCCAGCGGCGTGGTCACCGACCAGGCCGTCACCACGCACTGGGAGGACCTGGCCGATCTGCGCGAACGCTTCCCGGCGCTCGAGGTGCGCGAAGGCGTGCGCTGGGTCGACGGCGGCCGGATTCTGAGCTCGGCCGGCATCAGCGCCGGCATCGACATGAGCCTGCATCTGGTCGAGCGCCTGGCCGGCCGCGAACTGGCCGAGCGCACCGCGCGCCAGATGGACTACGCATGGACGCACAACCCACGCTGATCCGCGTCGTCTTCGTGCTGCTGCCCGGCAGCCTGGTGCTCGACTGGGCCGGGCCGGCCGAGGCGCTGCGCATCGCCAACCAGCGGCTGCGCGCCACCGGGGCGCCGCCGCGCTTCGCGATCGAGTTCGCGAGCCCGCGGCCCGACACGGTCGGCTCGGTCGGCATCGCGCTGACCGGGCTGGCGCCGCTGCCGGACCTGCCCGCCGCCGATGGTGCCGACAGCGCCGCCTGGGTGGTGCTGGTCGGCATGCCGGGCGACACGATCCCGATCGACACGCCCGAGACGCAGGACCTGCTGCACTGGCTGCGCGGCCTGCGGCTGGAGGCGGGCCGGCTCGAGCTGCTGACCATCTGCGCCGGCAGCCTGCTGGCCGCGCATGCCGGCGCGCTGGCCGGGCGGCGTGCCACCACGCACCACCATCACCTCGACGAGCTGCGCGCCGTGGAGCCGCGCTGCGAGGTGGTGGGCAACCGGGTGTTCGTGCTCGACCCGCCGGTCTACAGCAGTGCCGGCGTCACCACCGGCATCGACCTGCTGCTGCACCGCATCGCCGACACCTGCGGCGAGGCGCTGGCGGCGCAGGTCGCGCAGACCATGGTGGTGGCGCTGCGGCGCGGCCCGCACGACCCCGAGCTCTCGCCCTTCCTGGCCTACCGCAACCATCTGCATGCGGCGCTGCACCGGGTGCAGGACGCGGTCAGCGAACGGCCGCAGGCCGACTGGAACGTGCCGCGCATGGCCGAGGTGGCCCACACCTCGGCGCGGCATCTCACGCGGCTGTTCGTCGAGCATGCGGGCGTGGCGCCGCTGGCCTACCTGCGCCGGCTGCGGCTGGCGGCCGCGCAACTGGCGCTGGCCTCGGGCGCCAGCGTGACGCGGGCCGCCGAGCTGTCGGGCTTCGGTTCCGACACCCAGTTGCGCCGCGCCTGGCACCAGTTCGGGCTGCCGGGTTCGCCGTCGGACGCGGGCGGGCTGGCGCGCGGCTGAGTCAGCCCAGGCAAGCGCGTGCGCGCGCCGCCAGCAACGCCTTCTCGCGGCCATTGCGCGTCAGGCCGGCCGCGCGCTCGAACTCGCGCCGCGCCTCGTCGAGCCGGCCCAGCTTGAACAGCAGGTCGCCGCGCACCGTCGGCAGCAGGTGGTAGCCCTGCAGCGCAGGCTCGGCCAGCAGCGCGTCGGCCACCTCGAGCCCCGCGGCCGGGCCGAAGGCCATCGACAGCGCGACCGCGCGGTTGAGCTCGACGATCGGCGAAGGCGCGAGCTGGGCCAGCGCGTCGTAGAGCGCGGCGATGCGGCCCCAGTCGGTCTGCTCGGCCGTGCGCGCCCGGGCATGGCAGGCGGCAATGGCGGCCTGCAGCGCATAGGGGCCGAGCGCGCCGCCGAGCGCCTCGGCACGCGCCAGCGCGGTCAGGCCGCGGCGGATCAGCACGTGGTCCCAGCGCGCGCGGTTCTGCTCGAGCAGCAGCACCGGCTCGCCCGAGGGCCCGACGCGCGCGGCGGTGCGCGAGGCCTGGATCTCCATCAGCGCGACCAGCCCGTGCACCTCCGACGCCGCGGGCATCAGCTCGGCCACGATGCGGCCCAGGCGCAGCGCCTCCTCGCACAACGCGGGACGCATCCAGTCGTCGCCCGCGGTGGCGGCATAGCCCTCGTTGAAGATCAGGTAGAGCACCTCGAGCACCGAGGCCAAGCGGGGCTCGAACTCGGCGCGGCGCGGCACCTCGAAGGGCACGCGCGCCTCGGCCAGGGTGCGCTTGGCGCGCACGATGCGCTGCGCGACGGTGGGCTCCGTGACCAGGAAAGCGCGCGCGATCTCGTCGGTGGCGAGGCCGCCGAGCAGGCGCAGCGTGAGCGCCACGCGCGCCTCGGTCGACAGCACCGGATGGCAGGCGGTGAAGACCAGCCGCAGCAGGTCGTCGCCGATGTCGTCGTCGAGCGCGGTGTCGACCGCCTCGGCGAAATCGGCCTGCGCGATCTCGTGCCGCGCATCGAGCTCGCGGCCGATCTCGCCGGCCTTGTGCTCGGCCAGCTGCAGGTGGCGCAGGCGGTCGAGCGCTCGGCGCTTGGCCACGGCGGTGAGCCAGGCCGCAGGGTTGTCGGGCACGCCCGATTCGCTCCACTGCTCGAGCGCCGAGACCAGCGCGTCCTGGGCCAGCTCCTCGGCCAGGCCCACGTCGCGCACCATGCGCGCGACGGTGGCGATGATCTTGGCCGACTCCATGCGCCACACCGCCTCGACGGTGCGGTGGATCGCGGCGGTGCCCGGGTTCTGGCTCACCGGCTCAGTTGGCGGGCTTCTTGAGGGTCTGCATCGAGGGGAAGGCCTCGGCGGTCAGCGCCTGCACCTCGGCCGGATAGTCCTCGACCTCCTGGATCTGGCGCACCTCGATGACCTCGTTCTCGCCGCCGGGGCAGCGCGTGGCCCATTCGATGGCGGCGGCGCGCGAGGGCACGTCGATGATCCAGAAGCCGCCGAGCACTTCCTTGGCCTCGGCGAAGGGACCGTCGACCACCGTGGGCTTGCGGCCCGGGAAGCTCACGCGCGCGCCCATCGAGGGCGGGTGCAGGCCGTCGCAACTGATCAGGATGCCGGCCTCCTGCATCGAGGCGTTGTAGGCCATCATGGCCGACACCGCGTCGACGTCGTCGGGGATGGTGCCGGGCGCGGCGTTCTCGTAGCCGTGGGGGATCATCAGCAGCATGAATCGCATGGCGGTTCTCCTGGCGGTTTGCGCGCGGGGCTCAGCGGCCGCCCTGGATGCGGGCCTCGGTCTCGGCGCGCAGGCGGTCTTCCTGCGCGAGCAACTCGGGCGTCATCGAATCGCCGAAGTCGGCGGCCTCGAAGACCTGGCGGATCTCGATCTCGCCTTCCTGGAACGGGCTGCGCTTGATCCACTCGATGGCCTCCTCCTTCGACTTCACCTGGAACAGCCAGAAGCCGGCCAGCAGCTCCTTGGTTTCGGCGAAGGGGCCGTCGATGACGGTGCGCTTGGTCGGGCCCTCGCAGCGCACGCGCACGCCCTTCGAACTGGGATGCAGGCCCTCGCCGGCCAGCAGCACGCCGGCCTTCACCAGTTCCTCGTTGTACTTGCCCATCGCGGTGAGGATCTCGGTGCTGGGCATCACGCCGGCTTCGGAATCCGCATTGGCCTTGACCAGAATCATGAATCGCATGTCGTTGCTCCTAAAGGGGTTGGAAGTAAATCGGGAACGGCGTCGAAGTCTCGAATCTGCCTGCTCCTGTTGACACGTCGAGCGACGGCCGGCCGGATCGACAGGAATCGGCCGGCTCAGTTGTAAAAAAGCGTTTCAATTTCGGCGCGCCGGCCGCTACGGGCGGCCGCAGAAGCGCAGCACATGCCCGTCGGGCTCGCGGATCGCGAACTCGCGCGTGCCCCAGGGCTGCGACACCGGCGCCTCGATGACCGTGACGCCGCGCTTCAGGTAGGCGGCATGCAGGCCGTCGATGTCGTGGCCGACCTGGATCACGAACTCGCCGCGCCAGGGACGCGGCTCGCGCGCGCCGGTCTGCCACAGGCGCAGGTAGATCGGCTGGCCGGCACCGGCCGGCAGCTGCCTGACGCGGCCGTAGCTCGGCGGCTCGCCCGCGATGAAGTCGAGTTCGAAGCCCAGCACCTCGCAGAACCAGCGCGCGGCGCGGCCGACGTCGGCCACCGGCAGCACGGGCTCCATGCCGTGGAAGCCGTGCACGGCGCCGAGGGCGGGCGCGCCGGTGGGGCCCGCCCGGGTGGCCATCAGCTGGCCGCGCGCCGCAGCGCGGCCACGCGCTCCGCGATGGCGTCGATGTCGAGTGCGTCCTCGGCGTGGGCCAGGTAGGCCTCGAGGTCGCGCACCGCGGCGGCCGTGCTGCCCTGCTCGGCATGGGCGATGCCGCGGTCGCGGTACTCGCCCCAGGCCTCGGGCAGCAGCGCGATGATGCGGTCGAGCACGGCGATCAGCCGCTGCCAGTCCTCCTGCGCGCGATGCACTTCCTTCAGGTTGCGCAGCATGCGGCCGATGATCTCGCGCGAGCTCGCGGGCTGCAGGTACAGGCCCAGCGGCACGTCGAATTCGCCGACCAGGCCGTTGCCGCGCTTGTAGGGCTCGAGCCGCTCGCTGAGCTCCTCGCGCGAGAGCGACTTGCCGGTGAACGGGTCGATCACCACCTGCCCCTTGGGCAGCGTCACCTTGAGCATGAAGTGCCCCGGGAAACCGATGCCGCGCGCCTGCAGCCCCAGGCCCTGCGCCAGCTCCATCCACAGCACCGCGAGCGAGATCGGGATGCCGCGGCGCGTGCGCAGCACCGCGTTGAGATAGCTGTTGTCGGGGTCGTAGTAGTCGTTGACGTTGCCGCCGAAGTTCAGGTCGTTGAAGAAGAACTGGTTGAGCGCGCGCAGCCGCGCGAGCGGCGCGGCGTCGGACGGCAGGCGGCGCTTGAGGCGGGCCAGCAGCTGGTCGACGTCGCCGAGCACCTGCTGGACGTCGAGGTCGGGGTATTCGTCCTGCGCGATGCTGGCGGCGGCTTCGAGCAGCGGGAACTGGTCGTCGCTCTGCACGAGCGACTCGAAATACTCGAGTGCGGTGGGGACCTGGAAGCTGAACGTCGTCATGTGGCTTTGTAGAGGAGCGGGGCCGGCAGCGTCAAGGCGGGGGACATGCGGATTGCCAAGGCGGCTCGCACTGCCGATCGTCGAGGGCTCAGCGCCGCATGAAGCTGCGCAGCCGCACGCCGGCGGCGGCCAGCACCGCGAAATAGAGCAGCGCGGCGCCGGTCACCAGCATCGCGAGCAGGCCGATGCGCCAGAAGCGCTGCTCGCGCAGGCCGATCCAGTCGAAATGGCCCGAGGCCCAGGCCAGCAGCGCGGCCAGCACCAGCGAGCCCGCGAGCACCTGCAGCGCGAAGCGGCCCCAGCCGGGCTCGGGCTTGTAGCTGCCGCGGCGGATCAGACCCGCCAGCAGCCAGCTCGCGTTGACCAGCGCGCCGATGCCGATGGTCAGGGTCAGCGCCGCATGCTGCAGCACCGGCACCAGGAACAGGTTGAGCACCTGGGTCAGGATCAGCACGCCGACCGCGATCAGCATCGGCGTGCGCGTGTCGTGCTTGGCGTAGTAGCCGGGCGCGAGCACCTTGATGGCCACGATGCCGACCAGGCCGACGCCGTAGCCCATCAGCGCGACGGTGGTGCGGCGCACGTCCTCGCCGCCATAGGCGCCGTTGTGGAACAGCACCGCCACCAGCGGCTGCGAGAACAGCAGCAACGCCACCGCGCACGGCGCCGCGAGCAGCAGCACCAGGCGCAGGCCCCAGTCGAGCAGCGACGAATAGCGCGCGTCGTCCTTGGCCGCGCGCGCGCCGGCCAGCTGCGGCATCAGCACCACGCCCAGCGCCACGCCGAGCATGGCGGTCGGGAACTCCATCAGCCGGTCGGCATTGGTGACCCAGGTCACGCTGCCGGTGGCCAGGTGCGAGGCGATCTGCGTATTGATCAGCAGCGAGATCTGCGCCACGCTCACGCCGAGCAGCGCGGGCAGCATGAGGCGCGCGATCTTGCGCGTGTCGGGATCCGACCACGCCGTGCGCAGCGCCTTGAAGCTCGCGCCGATGCGCGGCAGCAGCCCCAGCTTGCGCAGCGCGGGCAGTTGCAGCGCCAGCTGCAGCACGCCGCCCACCATCACGCCCACGCACTGGGCATAGATCGGCTCGATGCCCCAGCGCCGGAACAGCGGCGCCCCGAACAGGATCGACAGGATCAGCGCGATGTTGAGCAGCACCGGCGAGGCCGCCGGCACCGCGAACTTGCGCCAGGTGTTGAGGATGCCGCCCGCCAGCGCCACCAGCGACATGAAGCCGATGTAGGGGAACATCCAGCGCGTCATGACCACCGCGGCATCGAAGCCAGCGAGGCCGCTGGCCATGGCCCAGACCAGCCACGGCGCGCCGACCACGCCGGCCACGCACACCAGCACCAGCATCCAGGTCAGCAGCGTGGCGACATGGTCGACCAGTTCCTTGGCGCCGGCATCGCCGCGCTCGGTGCGGGTGGCCGCCAGCACCGGCACGAAGGCCTGGCTGAACGCGCCCTCGCCGAAAACCCGGCGGAACAGGTTCGGAATGCGGAAGGCGACGTTGAAGGCGTCGGTCAGCGCGCTGACGCCGAACACCGAGGCGAACAGCACGTCGCGCACGAGGCCGGTGATGCGCGAGGCGAGGGTCAGCAGGGAGACGGTGGAGGCGGATTTGAGCAGCGACACGGGGGGAGTGTAGGCCCCGCAAAGCCCGTGAAATGGCGGTTCTGGCCAGATTTCCGCACCCAGCCTATAATGGAGGGCTTTGCTGCATCATCCTCAGACACTGAGAGAACACTACCATGGCATCTACCAAGCCCAAGAAGAAGAACCCGCGCCTGGCGTCGGGCCGCAAGCGCGTCCGCCAGGACACCAAGCTGAACGCAGCGAACACCTCGCTGCGCTCGAAGTACCGCACGGCCGTCAAGAACGTCGAAAAGGCTGTTCTGGCCGGCGACAAGACCAAGGCGACCGAGCTGTTCGCCAAGGCCCAGAGCATCGTCGACACGGTCGCCGACAAGGGCATCTTCCACAAGAACAAGGCTGCTCGCGACAAGAGCCGCCTGTCGGCCAAGGTCAAGGCCCTGGCCCTCGCGCCTGAAAAGGCCGCCGCCTGACACCTGTCAGGCAAGCCCGGACCGGTTCGCGCCGGTCCGCCGTTTGATCGGGGTGCGCTGCAGCAAAGTGAAAAACCGCCTTCGGGCGGTTTTTTCATGGGCGAACGATCTTCATCGCCATGCCTGGACTAAAGACAAAGGCTGGCAGGACTGCGCTCACGCGCATTCTTCTGATGCTCCGTCATCGAGGTGGTAAGCCTCAAGGCGGTCCTGCGACCCCATGCGCAACGCAAGGACGACTTCGGGCTGCTCCTGAAAGGAGAGCAGAACGTCTGCTCCTGACACTTCTTGGCGCGCACGCTGGAGCACTGGCTGGAGAGAACTGGTCTCCCAGCGCTCGAGGGATAACTGCCTTGCGTAAGTTTCGGATTTCGACTCGATGATCGAACTCATTTCCTGGGTTCTGGCTCTCATGGCGGTCCTGACTTGCTCGACAACACCTGCCTCCGCGAGGAATGCAGCCGCGCATTCCGCGAGAACTCGTTGCCGAACTTGAACCAATGCTTCTTCACCAGGGAAGGCCGATACGAGTTGACAGGCCGCCATACGCGCGGCGTGACACAACTTCCATTGATCAATCAATTCCAGGAGCTTCGGCTGCAGGGATTGGAGAGCGGCCGCCATTCCGCTCGTTCCGAGCTTGCCCGGGTCTTTCATCGTCTGGATACCATCGCGGAGTTCACGGAGATCGGACTCCAGATGGTGCTGAATGCTGGTCAATGAGGCCTCAAAATCCTCCAACTTCTGTCGAATCGAAGGCGTCTGCCCTCCCGTCATGACTGTCCCCGCGACCTGCCTCAGATAGGCGATGGCGCCATTGACTTCCGCGAGTCGGGCGTCCTTGAGAAAGCTGTGAATCGCGGCGACACCCTTCTCAATCGCTTCCAAGCGTTCACCGATGTCGGCCAGATGCTTCTGCGCAACAACGGCAGATGCGATGTTGAAGAGTGCGGCGGAATTGACAAGATTCTGGAGCTTGGGATCTTCATAGAAGCGCGCCTGATCGGTAATGCGCTTTCCATCATGAACCCAGCCGCGTAGGCCGTTGCCGTCCGCCGCCGCCGCAAGAGGACCGTTTACGACCACACGCACGTACTCGGCTCCATTCTGTTCAAGTGCCGCACTCAAGCCCGGCACGGCCTGGAGAATTGGAGCCAGGCGATCTATGCCAGCAGCCTGGCCTCTCCCTACCGCTCGCGCTTTCGCCTTCCAGACTGAGCCAGGCAGAATCGACGCCGAAACTATCGGACGATCGACTGTCGTGCCGATGTGCCAACCAGGGCCCACGTCGTCCACAGCAAAGCCAGCATTTGGAGAACTCCGTATCAGGGACTGCGTAGAGTCTGCGACCTTCTCCCGCATCGATTCCTTTTGCCGGATCGATGCGATGCGGACGACGCATGGAAGCGTGATTCGGTATGCCTCGCCCGCCAGTTGCTGCGCGCCCCATCCGGCCGTCGCCGCGGCAGCAGTGAGAGGAAGGGCTCGCGAAGCGACTGCGGCCAGCAACCCCATCGACGGCTTTCGAACAGAGCTTGTCACTTGCCTGGAAACCGAATCCACCACTCGGCGTAGCGAAAGCTTCTCGAATCCATCCGCAAGCGACGCCGCACCTACAGCTGCAGCGCCACCTTGACGCACCGCTTCCAGCAACTGCTCCAAGTCGGACGCCATCTCGAAACCGAGCGACTCCACGATCCTTTGCTTGCCGCTGAGATCAGCTTCAGACCATAGGCGAGACACGATCGCTGCCAAGACTCTCAATTCGACCTGCGCTGCAGACTCATCTTTCGGGGCCACCTCCCCGGAGACATGGCTCAGCACATCTTCCACTATCTGCTTGTAGGCGACGCCGCCGCCGCGAGCCACGTTGCGCAGCGAGTTGCCACCGAACAACTGAAGCTCCCGCACGAGCAGACGCAATTCTCCGTCCAAGAATGCCTGCTCATCCTTGGCCTTGAGCAGCACTTCGCGGACAACTGCGGCGAGCGTTAACCGGCCGGCTCCATCGTCCGTGACGAAAACCACCAATGCTGCGAGATCGGAGTGGTCCGCTCGGCGCAAGAGTTCCAAGAGTGCTTCATCGGCGGGAAGGACAGGGGTAGTGCTCATCCGGCAAATGTATCAAGCAGCAACCAATGCGTCGAAATTACCCGAGGCATTTGTGCCAGGGCATGTCGACCGTTGTGCTTGTCGGAAACGTCCCGCGCAGGAAGCGAACGCTCAGGGCTTCTTGACCGGCGTCGGCGGGGTCCGCTGGAGCCCGTCCTTGTGCTGGTGGTCCGGATCGGGCACCAGGCAGGCCTCGGCCACCTGCAGGTCGTTGTCGCGCGCGAAGTTCACGCAGAAGTCCCAGGCCATGGGTTCGGCCTCGCGCAGCGCGCTGTTCACCACCACGCACTTCACGCCGTTGATGGTGGTCGGCACGCACCACGGCGAATAGCTCAGGTGGCTGCCCGGATAGGCCCCGCCGGGCCGGAAGGAGCACATCACGCCGGCCAGCCGCTCGGCCCAGTCGCTCGGGCGAAAGGTGCGGCCGTCGTGCGTGATGCCTTGGATGAAGATCTCGGTGGCGGTGGGGGAAATCATCGTTTGGGAAGAGGCGACCGCACGCCGTAGCGAGCTGTTGCGGTGCAGCAAGGATTCTATCCGCGCCCTCCCGCCTTCCACCCGCCGCAGGGCATTGCTGTGATGCGGAATCCTCAACGCCAGCGTCAAACTCGCCGCCTAGAATCCGCCTTCCCTTACTGGAGAACCGAATGAGCGCTACCGTCGAGCCCACCTCGCCCCACGTCATGAACACCTACGGCCGCCTTCCGATC
The DNA here is from genome assembly GCF_059415325.1 of Variovorax sp. GW821-FHT10D07. Lineage (NCBI taxonomy): Bacteria > Pseudomonadati > Pseudomonadota > Betaproteobacteria > Burkholderiales > Comamonadaceae > Variovorax > Variovorax sp. GW821-FHT10D07. The sequence goes on from NZ_JBWKMZ010000002.1 coordinate 1,091,742, forward strand.
GCGCTGTCGCACGGTCAGGGTTGCCGAGTCTGGGACACGAACGGCCGCGCCTACCTCGACGGCCTCGGCGGCATCGCCGTCAACACGCTGGGCCACAACCATCCCGAACTGGTGCCCGCGCTGCAGGACCAGGTCAGCAAGCTGATCCACAGCTCCAACTACTACCACGTGACCGGCCAGGAGAAGCTCGCCACCAAGCTGACCGAGATCTCGGGCCTGACCAACGCCTTCTTCTGCTGCACCGGCCTCGAAGCCAACGAAGCCGCCCTGAAGCTGGCGCGCAAGTTCGGCCACGACAAGGGCATCGAGCGCCCCGAGATCGTGGTCTACGAAGCCGCCTTCCACGGCCGCAGCATCGCCACCCTGTCGGCCACCGGCAATCCCAAGGTGCAGAAGGGCTTCGGCCCGCTGGTCGAGGGCTTCATCCGCGTGCCGCTCAACGACATCGAGGCCCTGAAGAAGGCCACCGAGGGCAACCCCAACGTGGTCGCCGTGTTCTTCGAGACCATCCAGGGCGAAGGCGGCATCCACCCGATGCGCATCGAGTACCTGAAGCAGGTGCGCGCGCTGTGCGACGAGCGCGACTGGCTGATGATGATCGACGAGGTGCAGTGCGGCATGGGCCGCACCGGCAAGTGGTTCGCCCACCAGTGGGCCGGGATCAAGCCCGACGTCATGCCGCTGGCCAAGGGCCTGGGCTCGGGCGTGCCGATCGGCGCCGTGGTGGCCGGCCCCAAGGCCGCCAACATCTTCGGCCCCGGCAACCACGGCACCACCTTCGGCGGCAACCCGCTCGCCATGCGCGCCGGCATCGAGACCATCCGCATCATGGAAGAGCAGAAGCTGCTCGAGAACGCCGCCAACGTCGGCGCCCACCTGAAGGCCGCGCTCGAGCGCGAACTCGGCGGCCTGCCCGGCGTGAAGGAAGTGCGCGGCCAGGGCCTGATGCTGGGCATCGAGCTCGACCGTCCCTGCGGCGCGATCCTCAACCGCGCCTGCGACGCCGGCCTGCTGCTGAGCGTGACCGCCGACAGCGTGATCCGCCTGGTGCCGCCGCTGATCCTGAGCATCGCCGAGGCCGACGAGATCGTCGCCATCCTCGCGCCGATCGTGAAGACCTTCCTCTCGGAGCCCGCCCCCAAATGACGAGTGCCAGCGCGACGCCAGCCATCCGCCACTACCTGCAGTTCTCGGACTTCTCGGCCGACGAGTACACCTACCTGTTCGACCGCATGGCGGTCATCAAGAAGAAGTTCAAGACCTACGAGAAGCACCAGCCGCTGACCGACCGCACGCTGGCCATGATCTTCGAGAAGGCCAGCACGCGCACCCGCGTGAGCTTCGAGGCCGGCATGTACCAGCTCGGCGGCAGCGTGGTGCACCTGACCACGGGCGACAGCCAGCTCGGCCGCGCCGAGCCGATCGAGGACAGCGCCAAGGTCATCAGCCGCATGGTCGACCTGGTGATGATCCGCACCTACGAGCAGACCAAGATCGATGCCTTCGCCGCGCATTCGCGCGTGCCGGTCATCAACGGCCTGACCAACGAGTTCCACCCCTGTCAGATCCTCGCGGACATCTTCACCTACATCGAGCACCGCGGCTCGATCCAGGGCAAGACGGTGGCCTGGGTGGGCGACGGCAACAACATGGCCAACACCTGGCTGCAGGCCGCCGAGATCCTCGGCTTCACCGTGCACGTGAGCACGCCCAGCGGCTACGAGGTCGACCAGTCGATCGCCGGCATCCGCTCGGGCGACAGCTACAAGGTCTACAAGGACCCGATGGAAGCCTGCCGCGGCGCCGACCTCGTGACCACCGACGTCTGGACCAGCATGGGCTACGAGGCCGAGAACGAGGCGCGCCGCAAGGCCTTCGCCGACTGGTGCGTGGACGAGGAGATGATGCGCGTGGCCCAGCCCGACGCGCTGTTCATGCACTGCCTGCCCGCGCACCGCGGCGAGGAAGTGCAGGCCGAGGTCATCGACGGCCCGCAGTCGGTGGTCTGGGACGAGGCCGAGAACCGCCTGCATGCGCAGAAGGCGCTGATGGAGTTCCTGCTGCTCGGCAGGCTCTGAGCGCCCTCTTCTTCCGCTTCCGCAGCACCGGCCCGCCATGAACGCCTGCCAGCAATGCGGCGCCTGCTGCGCCAGCTACCGCGTCGACTTCAGCGTGCACGAACTCGACGACAACGGCGGCCGGGTGCCCTCGGGCCTGGCCGTCGAGGTCAACGACACGCTGTGCCGCATGCGCGGCACCGACCACACGCCCGCGCGCTGCGCGGCCCTCACCGGCAAGATCGGCCAGTCGGTGGCCTGCGGCATCTACGAGTGGCGGCCCAATCCCTGCCACGAGCTGCAGGCCGGCAGCGACGCCTGCCAGCGCGCGCGGCTGCGGCACGGCCTCGGTGTGCTGCCCGACACCCTGCACTGATCAGGTCGCCGGCACCGGCAGGCCGCCCACGCGGCCCTTGAATTCCTGCAGCGAGAAATAGGTCTGCACGTGGCGCACGCCCGGCAGGCGGTGCAGCTTGCGCTGCAGCAGCTCCGAATAGGCGTCGAGGTCCTTCGCCACTACCACCAGCATGAAGTCCTCGGGCCCCGAGATGCCGTGGAACATCACGACCTCGGGAATGGCGCAGACCGCGTCCTCGAAGGCGCGCGACGAAATCTCGGTCTGGTGGTCGATGCCCACCATCACGAAGGCCATCACGCCGAAGCCCAGCGCGCGCCGGTTCAGGCCCGCGTGATAGCCGCCGATCACGCCGTCGTCCTCGAGCTTCTTCACGCGCCGCCAGCACGGCGACTGCGACAGGTGCGCCATCTGCGCGAGCTCGCCCGAGGTCAGGCGGGCGTTGTCCTGCAGCGCGCGCAGCAGCTGGAGGTCGGTGCGATCGAGGTCGGCTTGCATGATTTTTTCCAGAATCGGTCGTTTGAGAATGGATTATCCAATTTCATTCGAACCTATGGATAACTTCTCGACTTCAAGCAACTCTTGCGAATAGCATCCGGCTGCACGCAACGGCTTGTGGCAAGCCGGCATCCGGCCCACACTGGCTGCCTCGGCCCACCGGCATTGTTGCCACCCGAACCCCACCCTTCGTGACACCGATTCAGCCACCATGACCGCACCACGCCGACTCTGGGACATCTCCGCCCCCGTGCACGCGGGCAGCCCGGTGTTTCCGGGCGACACGCCCTATACGCAACAGTGGTGCGCCACCATCGGGCCCGGCTGCCCGGTCAACGTGAGCGCGATCACGATGTCGCCGCACGTGGGCTCGCACGCCGACGCGCCGCTGCACTACGACCCCGAGGGCGCGACCATCGGCGACGTCTCGCTCGACGCCTTCATCGGCCCCTGCCGCGTGATCCACGCCATCGGCCGCGGCCCGCTGGTCGAGTGGGCGCACATCGCCCACGCGGTCACGAGCCAGCTGCCGCCGCGGGTGCTGGTGCGCACCTATGCCGCCATGCCGGTCGATCGCTGGGACGGCCAGCTCGCCGCCTATGCGCCGTCCACGGTCGAGCGCCTCGCGGCCATGGGCGTGAAGCTCATCGGCATCGACACCGCGAGCATCGACCCGGCCGACAGCAAGACGCTCGACAGCCACCAGGCGATCCGCCGCCGCGGCCTGCGCGTGCTCGAGAACCTCGTGCTCGACGAGGTGCCCGAGGGCGACTACGAACTCATCGCGCTGCCGCTCAGGCTGGTGAGCGCCGATGCCTCCCCCGTTCGCGCCGTGCTGCGCGAGCTTTGATCCGCCAAGACCCATGACGACCACCCTCGAAGACTGCCGCGCGCTCGACGCGCAAGACCCGCTGCGCGCCCTGCGCGAACAGTTCACGCTGCCCGACGGCGTGATCTACCTCGACGGCAACTCGCTCGGCGTGCTGCCCAAGGCCGCGCCCGCGCGCATCGCCGAAGTGGTGGCCAGGGAATGGGGCGAAGGCCTGATCCGCTCCTGGAACACCGCGAGTTGGTTCGACCTGCCGCAGCGCCTGGGCGACAAGGTCGCGCGCCTCGTCGGCGCCGCGCCCGGCGAGGTGGTGTGCACCGACAGCACCTCGGTCAACCTCTACAAGGTGCTGTTCGCCGCGCTCTCGCAGCAGAAGGACAGCGGCCGCAAGCTGGTGGTGAGCGAGCGCAGCAACTTCCCGACCGACCTCTACATCGCCGAGTCGCTGTGCCGCGAGCGCGGCTTCACGCTCAAGCTGATCGAGGCCGACGAGCTGCCCGGCGCGCTGACCGACGAGGTCGCGGTGCTGATGCTCACGCACGTCAACTACCGCACCGGCGCCATGCACGACATGAAGGCCATCACCGCCGCCGCGCACGAGGCCGGCGCGCTCGCGGTCTGGGACCTGGCCCACAGCGCGGGCGCGGTGCCGGTGGCGCTCAACGAAGCCGAGGCCGACTACGCCATCGGCTGCGGCTACAAGTACCTCAACGGCGGCCCCGGCGCGCCGGCCTTCGCCTGGGTGCACACGCGCCATGCCGGGCGCTTCGAGCAGCCGCTGTCGGGCTGGTGGGGCCATGCGGCGCCGTTCGAGTTCACGCCGCACTACCGGCCCGCACCCGGCGTGGCGCGCTACCTCTGCGGCACGCAGCCGATCGTCTCGCTGTCGGCGCTCGAATGCGGCCTCGACACCGTGCTCGCGGCCGAGCCCTTCGACGGCGAGCGCGGCGGCATGGGCGCGCTGCGCGCCAAGTCGCTCGCACTGACCGACCTGTTCATCGCGCTGGTCGAGGAGCGCTGCGCGGGCCACGGCCTGTCGCTGGTCACGCCGCGCGAGCATGCGCGCCGCGGCTCGCAGGTGTGCCTGAGCCGCGACGAAGGCGCCTATGCGATCGTGCAGGCGCTGATCGCGCGCAACGTGATCGGCGACTTCCGCGCCGGCGACGCGCAGATGCCCGACATCCTGCGCTTCGGCTTCACGCCGCTGTACCTCGGCTTCGAGGACGTCTGGAACTCCGTCGAACAGCTGGTGCAGGTGCTCGAGACCGGCGAGTGGCGGCGCCCCGAATTCAACCGCAAGAACGCAGTCACATGAGCGCCGCGCCGGGCCGCCCCAAGCAAGCTCGCACCGCAGTGCGAAGCACGAAGGTATTTCAATGAGCACCGAGAAGCTTCCCGAAGACATCGTTCGCGAAGAGAAGGCGCAGCTGGATTTCAGCGCGTCGATGAGCTACGGCGACTACCTGCATCTCGACGAGATCCTCAACGCCCAGCATCCGCTCTCGCCCGCGCACGACGAGATGCTGTTCATCGTGCAGCACCAGACCAGCGAGCTCTGGATGAAGCTGATGCTGCACGAGCTGCGCGCCGCCACCGCCTGCATCGCGAGCGAGCAGTTGCCCGATGCCTTCAAGATGCTCGCGCGCGTAAGCCGCATCATGGAACAGCTGGTCGGTGCCTGGACCGTGCTGTCGACCATGACGCCGCCCGAATACACCGCGATGCGCCCCTACCTCGCGAGCTCGAGCGGCTTCCAGAGCGCGCAGTACCGCTGCATCGAGTTCGCGCTCGGCAACAAGAACCCCGCCATGCTCAAGCCGCATGCGCACCGCCCCGACCTGCTGGCCCAGGTCGAAGCCGCCTGGCGCTCGCCCTCGCTCTACGACGAGTCGCTGCGCCTGCTCGCGCGCCACGGCCTGGACGTGCCCGCCGACCGCCTCGAGCGCGACTGGACCCAGCCCTACGAGGCCAGCGATGGCGTCGAGGCCGCCTGGCTGCAGGTCTACCGCGAGCCGCACCGGCACTGGGACCTCTACCAGCTCGGCGAGAAGCTCACCGACATCGAGGATGCCTTCCGCCTCTGGCGCTTCCGCCACGTCACCACCGTCGAACGCGTGATCGGCTTCAAGCGCGGCACCGGCGGTACCGGCGGCGTGAGCTACCTGCGCAAGATGCTCGACGTGGTGCTGTTCCCCGAGATCTGGCGGCTGCGCACCGATCTCTGAATCGGCCCTCCTACAATCCGCGCGGCACCGACGCTTCAAGACACGACGAGGCCCTGCGATCCGTCGCCTTGCCTCGTGCTGCGGGGTACCCCCGCGGTGGATGGATGGTTGCCCATTCCGGCGCGCAAGCGGGACTGCGCTCACGCGCAGGACAGCTGGCGCTTCACCGGCTGGTTGAAGCGCCGTGGCCACCCTCTTCAACGGCTTCGCGGCCTTCATTCATGACGCGTGAACCGAGCTGAACCGAGTTACAGGGAGTGGATCGCGCGCAGCCTCGCCCGCGCGCTGCTCGCCGACGCGAGGCAGCCCGGCGGCACCGCGCCGGGCGCCCTGCGCGCGCGAGCCGCGGCCACGCTGGGCAGCGATGCGCCCTGGCTCGCGCCGCTCATCGAAGCATTGGGCAGGCGCTCATCGGCCACGTGGCGGCGCACCGACCTGCCCGCGCTGGCACAGGCGATCCACGACCTGCCCGAATTCGACGCCGCCTTCGAGCAGGACGAGCCGCCGCGCGTGCGGCGCATCATCCTGCGGCCCGCGCAGATGTTCCCGCGCCCGCTCGGGCTCGACCACCTCGCGCTGCCCGCGCTGCCGACGCATACCGAGCTCGCGCGCTGGCTGGACCTCGATCCGCAGCGCCTCGAATGGCTGGCGTCGCCCGCGCAGGCCTTTCGCGCGCCGCAGGGCACGAGCCCCGGTCCCGCCCGCCACTACCGCTACCAGCTGCAGCCCAAGCGCCTCGGTGGCCTGCGGCTGCTCGAGATCCCGCGGCCCGAGCTGAAGCGCGCGCAGCGCCGCATCCTCGACGAGCTGCTCGCGCGCGTGCCCGTGCACGAAGCGGCGCATGGCTTCGTGCCGGGCCGCTCGGTCGCGAGCCATGCCGCCGCGCATGCCGGCAAGGCGGTGGTGATCGGCTTCGACCTGCGCGACTTCTTCGCCGGCGTGCGCGCCTCGCGCGTGCATGCCACCTGGCGCACGCTGGGCTATCCCGACGGCGTGGCGCGCACGCTCACCGCGCTGTGCACGCACCGCACCGACGCCGCCGTCATCGAGCGCCTGCGCGACGATGGCGGGCTCGATGTCATGGGCGGCAAGCGGCTGGCCGAGGCGCACCTGCCGCAGGGCTCGCCCTGCTCGCCCGCGCTGGCCAACCTCTGCGCCTTCCGGCTCGACCTTCGGCTCGAGGGCCTGGCCTGGGTCTTCGGCGCCACCTACACGCGCTATGCCGACGACCTGGTGTTCTCGGGCGACGAGTCGCTGCGCCTGCGCTTCGATGCGTTGCGGGCCTGGGTCGGCGGCATCGCGGCCGACGAGGGCTTCGAGCTCCATCCGCGCAAGCTGCGCTGCATGCCGCGGCACCGCCAGCAGCGCGTGACCGGCGTGGTCGTCAACGACCGTCCCAATGCGCCGCGCGCCGACTTCGACCGCCTGCGCGCGCTGCTGCATCAATGCACGCTGCACGGCCCCGCGAGCCAGAACGCCGCCGGGCTCGCCGACTTCCGCGGCCACCTGCTGGGGCGCATCGCCTGGTTCGGCCAGTTCAGCCCGACGCGCCAGGCCCGGCTGCGACGCCTGTTCGATCGCATCGAGTGGCCGGCCGGCGCCGCGCCCGCCTGAACCGAGGGTGGCACCCATTGCCCCCGCGGCCCAGCGCGCTACATTTTGGGAACAACGGAGGCGCCATGAACGACATCCAGTTTTCGGCCGATGAACTCGACACCCTGCGCGAACACGGCGTGGCGCTGTTCGCGGATCGGGTGATCTTCGATGCGCAGCCGCCGATGCCGGCGCACCGCATCTCGGCGATCCAGGCGATGTGCGCGGGCCCGCTGCCCGAACCGCTGCTCGCGCTGTGGCGGCTCACGGCGGGCGGACGCCTCGACTACGACCTCGCGCTCGAGATGAACGGCAACATCGAGAACATCAGCTGGTCGGAGCTGTTCTGGGACGGCAGCGACGGCTACCGCGACCTGCAGGGCTGGATCGAGCACGAGCAGGAACTGGCCGAGGAAGGCGCGCAGACCCACGGCCTGCGCTGGCGCGGCAAGCTCACGCACCTGCCCTTCGGCGGTTTCGAATACTGCGACCGCATCTACACGGTGGTCGAGCCCGGCGCCGAGCACGGGCAGGTCGTGGCCTGGAAGCAGGGCCTGCCGCCGGCCTGGACCCATGCGCTGCACGAGGACGGCCTGAGCGTGGTCGCGAACGACCTGTTCGGCGCCTTCGCCGCGCTGCACCTCGACGAGGACCCGCTCGCGCCCACGGGCGACTGCTACTCGGGCCACGCGCTGCTGGCCTACATCGATGACCGCCACCAGACGCACGGGCTGGACATCGACCTGATGGACAAGCTGGTCACCTTCTACTGCCGCGCCGTGGTCGACTGGCGCACGCCGCTGGCCGACGGCAGCCTGCGCCGCCAGCCCGCGGTGGCGCGCACCGCGCTGCGCCATGCGATCGCGGTCGACGACGCGGCGCTGGTGGTCGATCTCGCGGCCGCGGGCGTTCGCTTCGAAGGGCCGCTGCAGGGCAGCGCGCTGGCCACCGACATGGCGGTGAGCCGCAGCGCCTACGCGGCCGCCGCCGCGCTGGTGCGTGCGGGCGCGCCGGTCTCGGCCGAGGTGCTGGCGAACATCGATGGGCAGATCTCGCCCGAACTCACGACCGCGCTGCTGGCCAATGGCGCGGAGCCGAACATGACGGCCGTGGTCGCCTGCGTGGCATGCGGCGCACCCGCGAGCGCGCGGCTGATCGCCGAGGCCTGCGCGCGCGCGGGCATCGACGTGCCGGCCGCCTTCATCGTCGACCGCGACGCGCTGCTGGCCGAACTCGAGGGCACGCTGATCCAGGTGCGCAGCGGCTCGATGGGGCACTACCTCGGGCCCGAAGGGCTGGCCGAGCGCATCGAACACCTGCAGTCGTTCAGGCTCTAGAGAACCTTCGCAGCGCTAGCCGCCGTACAGCCAGGGCTGGTCGAGCAGCCGCTCGCCGAGCGCGCGCATCGCGAGGTCGCGGCCCAGCCGCACCGGCCCGCTGGCATGGAAGATCTGCCCGTTGCGCAGCGCCTTCGCCTGCACCTGCGCATTGCGCTGCCAGCGCGCGGCCGCGTAGCGCGCGAAGGCCGCGGGCACGGCATCGCTGCCGCCATCGCCCAAGGCCTCCGACAGCGCCACCGCATCCTCGATCGCCATGCCCGCGCCCTGCGCGAGGTACGGCACCATCGGATGCGCGGCATCGCCCACCAGCGCCAGCCGCTCGTGCGCCATCTCGGCGGCCGAGGCCAGCGGCGGGCGATCGCTCAGGGTCCAGGCGCGCCAGCCGGGCATCGCCTCGAGCAGCGCCTGCAACGAGACGCCCGTGCGGCCCGTGGCGGCCTGCAGCGCCGCGAGGCCGCTGGCCTGGTCCCAGTCATGCGCATTGCCGGCCGGCGCCGACTCGGCGATGACCACCACGTTGAGCCATTCGCCGGCACGCACCGGATAGGCCACCGCATGCAGTTGCGGCCCGAGCCACACATCGACCCCGCCGCGGCGCAGCGCGGGCGGCAGCGCGTCCTGCCGCGCGAGCGCGCGCCACGCGGTGTGGCCGGTGATGCGCGGCGGCCGGTCGGCCGTGGCCGTGTCGAGGCGCCGTCGCACCACGCTCCAGAGGCCGTCGGCACCGACCACCGCCTCGCCCTCCCAGGCGCGCGCGTCGCTGCTCGACACGCACACGAGCTCGTCGCTGAGCTCCACGCGTTCGATCTGCGCGGCGGTCACGAGCGCGCCGGTGCCGCGCGCGCGCACGGCCTCGAGCAGCAGCCCATGCAGGTCGGCGCGGTGGATGCAGAGGTAGGGGGCGCCGTAGCGTTCACGCATGGCGGCGCCGAGCGCGAGCCGGCCGATCTCGGCGCCGCTGCCGGCGCTGCGCACTACCAGCGCTTCGGGCTTCGCGGCGACCTGGGCGAGCGAGCTTTCGAGGCCCAGCTGCGCGAGCCGCCGCGTGACGTTGGGGCCGAGCTGCACGCCGGCGCCGATGTCGCCGAAGGCGGCGGTCTGCTCGAACACGTCGACGCGATGGCCGCCGCCGGCCAGCGCCAATGCGGTGGCCAGCCCCCCGATGCCGCCGCCGGCGACGAGGATGTGCGCGGGCATCGGCCTCAGCGCGCGGAGGACGAAGAGGCGGAGGAGGAAGCCGGGGTCGCCGGGTTCTGAGGGGATTTGGGACCGCAGCTGTTGCAGCTGTCGCACGAGCCGCAGCCCGAGGTCTTGGCGAGCGAGGCCGCCAGTTGCTCGGCGCGCTCGGCATCGACGAGGCCGGCGCGCTGCGTGCCGGTGGCGACCTTGCGCGCGGCGCTGCGCCGCCAGCCCGCGGGCATCCAGCGCCAGACCGCGTAGAACGCGGCGCTCGCGACGATCAATCCGACGATCAGTTCTTGTGCCATGGAAGCTAGCCTTTCAGGGACGGTTTTAACCTGCCCCGAGAGCCACCGCAACGTGGTAGGTGATGAAGCACGCGATGTAGGCCAGCGCGAACAGGTAGCCCGCCATGATCCACACGTACTTCCACTGGCCGGTCTCGCGCTTGACCGTGGCCAGGGTCGAGATGCATTGCGGCGCGAACACGTACCAGACCAGCAGCGACAGCGCGGTCGCCAGCGACCAGCTGCCGGCGATCAGCGGCTCGAGCGCGCCGGCCACGTCGTCGCCGGTGGCCGAGAGCGCGTAGACCGTGCCCAGCGCGCCCACCGCGACTTCGCGCGCGGCCATGCCCGGCACCAGCGCGATCGAGATCTGCCAGTTGAAGCCGATGGGCGCGAAGATGTGCTCGAGGCCGCGGCCGATCATGCCGGCCAGGCTGTACTGGATCGCCGGACCGGTCGCGCCTTCGGGCGGCGACGGGAAGGTCGAGAGGAACCACAGCAGGATGGTCAGCGTGAGGATGATCGTGCCCACGCGCTGGATGAAGATCCATGCGCGCTCGTACAGGCCCAGCAGCAGGTTGCGCGGATTGGGCCAGCGGTAGGCCGGCAGTTCCATCATCAGCGACGAGCGCTGCGTGTTGTCGCGGAAGCGCTTCATGACCCAGGCCACCAGCATCGCCGAAACGATGCCGAAGACGTAGAGCGCGAACAGCACCACGCCCTGCAGGTTGAACACGCCGGCCACGGTGCGCGCCGGGATGAAGGCCGCGATCAGCAGCGCATAGACCGGCAACCGCGCCGAGCAGGTCATCAGCGGCGCGATCATGATGGTGGTGATGCGGTCGCGCCAGTTGCTGATGGTGCGCGTGGCCATCACGCCCGGGATGGCGCAGGCGAAGCTCGACAGCAGCGGGATGAACGAGCGGCCCGACAGTCCCACGGTGCCCATCACGCGGTCGAGCAGGAAGGCCGCGCGCGGCAGGTAGCCGGAATCCTCGAGCGCCAGGATGAACAGGAACAGGATCAGGATCTGCGGCAGGAAGACGATCACGCCGCCCACGCCCGCGATCACGCCGTCGACCAGCAGGCTCTGCAGCATGCCCTCGGGCATGTGGGCCTTGAGCAGCTCGCCCAGGCCCTCGGTGGCGGCCTTGATGGCGTCCATCGGCACGTTGGCCCAGCTGAACACGGCCTGGAACATCAGGAACATGGTGACCGCGAGCACCAGCATGCCCCAGACCGGATGCATCACGATGCGGTCGATGCGGTCGCTGGTGACCAGGCTGCTCGCGGGCTCCTTCACCGCCAGGCCGAGGATGCGGCGCACCTCGCGCTGGGTGGCGAGCACGTCGTCGAGGCCGGGCGCATGCCAGGGCTGGGGCGTGGCCGCGGCCACGGGGGTGTCGAGCACGGCCAGCAATTCCTTCGCGCCACCGGACTGCACGCCGACGGTCTCGATCACCGGCAGGCCGAGTTCGCGCGACAGCACGGCCGTGTCGACCGCGATGCCCTGCTTGCGCGCCATGTCGGTCATGTTGAGCGCGACCACCATCGGCAGGCCGAGCTTCTTGGCGTCGAGCACCAGGCGCAGGTTCAGGCGCAGGTTGGTGGCGTCGGTCACGCAGACCAGCAGGTCGGGCAGCGCCTCCTGGCTCTGGCCGGTGACGACGTCGCGCGTGACGGCCTCGTCGGCCGACAGCGCGTTGAGGCTGTAGGCACCGGGCAGGTCGAGCACGAACACGCGCCGGCCCGCGGGCGTGCGCAAGCTGCCTTCCTTGCGCTCGACGGTCACGCCCGCGTAGTTGGCGACCTTCTGGCGGCTGCCGGTCAGCAGGTTGAACAGCGCGGTCTTGCCGCAGTTGGGATTGCCCAGCAGCGCGATGCGGTTGGGCTGGCCGGTGGCGGCGAAACCGCCCGGGCCCTGGATCACGGCCTCAACCATGGCGCGCACCTCCGGCCACCTCGGCGCCCGGCGCCACGTGGATCAGCGCGGCCTCGTGGCGGCGCAGCGCGAAGGTGGTGTGGCCCAGCCGCACCGCGATCGGCTCGCGGCCCGGCATGCCGCTGGCGACGATGCGCACCGACTCGCCCGGCACGAAGCCGATCTCGGTCAGGCGCAGCACCAGCTCACGGTCCTCCGCGCCCTCGGGGCGGGCGACGTCGAGCACGGTGGCCCACTGGTGGTCGGGCAGCTGGTCGAGACGCAGGCCTGCGGAGGCCGGCTCGGCGGCGATGTTGTTGGTTTGCACGGTGGGAGTGCGCTCGGAACCCCGGGAGCGCCAGTTAGCAAAACCAGGATGCTATCAATTCTCAATCGCGTAAACCTGACCAAGACCCCACAAATCCGACGATCGCGCCCCGCGCCGGTGCGTTTCGACCCCGGCAGGACCGGGGATCGAGGGTCAGTTCAGGCCGAGCATGCCGCGCAGCTTCGACAGGTCCTCGGCCAGCGTGTTGACCCGGCCGGCCAGCAGCTTGCGGTCGCGCTCGCTGAGCTTCGAATAGGTCTCGAAGCCGCCGTCGGGCGTACGGTACTTCGCGAGCGTGTCGAACACCACCTTGAAGTTGGCGTCGGTCTTGTCCGAGAAGGCCTTGTTCTCCTTCACCACCAGCGGGCGCAGCAGCTCGACGATCTTGAAGGCGCCCTCGAAGTTCGACTGGAAGTCCCACAGGTCGGTGTGGCTGTAGCGGTTCTCCTCGCCCGAGATCTTGGTGGCCGCGACCTCCTCCATCAGCACGGCGGCGCCGCCCACCACCTTCTCGGGCGGGAAGGTCAGCGCGCCCAGGCGCTTCTGCAGCTCGAGCACGTCGGCCAGCAGCTTGTCGGCCACGGGATTCAGTTCCTTCGTGCTCTTCTGCACCCACAGGCCGTACTCGATGCGGTGGAAGCCGCCGAAGGCCGGGTCCTTCTCGGCCTTCTCGTGGTCGTCGGCGCGCGAGTCGATCGACTTGTCGAGGTCGTTGAACAGTTCGGCCACCGGCTCGATGCGCTCGTAGCTCGTGCGCGTCGGCGCGTACAGCTTCTTCGCCTTCTCGATGTCGCCGGCCTTCACCGCGGCGGTGAAGGCACGGGTGTCCGCGGCCAGCTTGCGCACGTTCTCGGCGACGTAGATCTTGTAGTCGGAGATCGGGCCGACCAGCTCGAGCGGCGACACGGCGGCCTGCGCGCCGGCGGCGTAGAGGCCGGCGATGCCTGCGAGGAAGGTGGCGAGGAAGCGACGGCGGAACTGCACGGTCATGGATCTCCTTGGTTCTGAGGGTGGTGAAAAAACTGGTGGCGCGCGGCGCGCTCAGGCCGCCATCAGGCTGCGGCCGAGCCAGTCGGACTCGTCGCGCACGCCCGGCAGCGTGAAGAAGAAGCCGCCGCCGATGGGCCGGATGTATTCCTCGAGCGGCTCGCCGTCGAGGCGCGTCTGCACCGCGATGAAACCGTCCTCGAGGTTGGCCTGGTAGCAGATGAACAAGAGGCCCATCTCGAGCTGGCCCGACTTGGTGACGCCATTCGAATAGTTGAAGGGCCGACGCAGCATGAGGTTCTTGTCCGAAGCCCTGGTGCGCGGGTTGGCCAGCCGGATGTGCGCGTCAAGCGGCGTGGTCTTGCCCTCGGGGTCCTTCGCGTAGTCGGGCACGTCGTGCTCGGTCCTGCCGCCGTCCATCGGCGCGCCCGTGGGCTTGAGCCGGCCCATGATGGCCTCCTGCTCCTGCAGCGGCGTGCGGTCCCAGCGCTCGACGAAGTTGCGGATGATGCGCACCGCCTGGTAGCTGCCGCCCACGGCCCAGGCCGGCTCGTCGCCGCCGGCCGGCACCCAGACGATGCGGTCCATCAGCGTGTCGTCGGCCGAGTCGGGATTGGCCGAGCCGTCGCGAAAACCGAGGAAGTTGCGCGCGCTCTCGGCCGGCTTGCCGGGCACGGCCGGAATCGGCGGCACCGTGCCCTCCTGCTTCCAGTGCAGCACCAGCAGGTCGGGCGTGTTCTTGATGATGTCGCGCAGCGCGTGGATGTTGGTGTCGGGCGTGTTGGCGCAGAACTGGATCGACAGGTCGCCATGGCACAGCGCGGCATCGAGCGCGTCGTTCGGATGGCGCTGCATCTGGTTCAGCCGCCTGGGCTTCTTCGACGCGAGGCCGAAGCGCTCGTCGAACAGCGAGGTGCCGACCGAGACGGTGACGGTGAGCCCGTCGGGCTGCACCACCGGCCCGAGGATGCCCGAGCCCGCGGGCGGCAGCTTGGGATCGGGATCGGTCTGCGGGCCGCCCTGCGTGAGGAAGGCGATGCGCTCGGTCAGCGTGCGGAACAGGCGCTCGAGGTCGGCGCGGTTCTCGGCCAGCACGAAGAACGAGGCGATCATGCCGGCCGTCGGCCGCGGCGTGACGATGCCGGCCTGGTGCTTGCCACGAAAGGGCACGCGGTCCTGCGTGTGGGTGCTCTGCGGCGCGTCGGTGACCTGGGCGCCGGCATCGGGCCCGTTGGGCGGGCCCGAGGGCGCGGCGGCATGCGCGGCCGCGGCCAGTCCGGCGAAGGCGGCACCGGCCGCGCCGAGCATGCGGCGGCGGTGCGGGGAGGCGGGTGGCCCGTCGGTGGGGAGGGATTCGTTCTTCGTGGTCATGAGAGGTCGGTCGGCAATAGCCTCATTCCAGGCCGAGCGCGGCATTCACCTTGGCCAGTTCCTCGGCCAACGCGCGCACGGGCTCGGCCAGGGCCTTGCGCTGCGCCTCGTCGAGCGGCGCGGGCTTGAAGCCCTCGCCTTCGCGGTACGGCGCGAGCGCGGCGTCGAAGGCGGCGAAGCGTTCGTCCAGGCTCTTCTGCAGCGCAGGCGCGGCCTTCACCAGCAGCGGCTGCAGCAGGTCGGCGATCTTCTTCGTGCCTTCGTAACTGCCCTGCAGGTTCGCGAGTTCGGCATGGCCGTAGCGGTCCTCGCCGCCCGCGGGCAGGTTGTCGGCCACGCGGCGCAGCAGCTTCGAGGCCGAGCTCGCGAGCCGCTCGGGCGGCATGTTCAGGCCGCGCAGCCGCTCCTTGAGCACGCCGATGTCGGCGATCAGTTGCGCCACCACGGGCGCGAGCGGCTTCAGGTCGTTCTGGCCATACAGCGCGTACTCGATGCGGTGGAAGCCCGTGAAGCCGGCATCGGCCTCGCGCTTCTCGAAGTAGTCGGCGCGCGCGTTGATGCGCATGTCGAGGTCGGCGAACAGCTCGGCCATCGGCTCGATGCGCTTGTAGGCCTGGTGGGCGGGCGCATAGAGCGCCCTCGCCTGCTGCAGATCGCCGGCCTGGACCGCGTCGGCCAGCGCGCGCACCGCGTCCTCGAGCGTGCCGGCCTCCAGGCGCAGGAAGGTCTGGTACTCGGCCAGCGCGCCCACGTAGTTGACCAGCGAAGGCCGCGCTGCCTCGGCCTCGGAGGCGGCCGAGGGCGTCACGCGCAGCTTGCCGCGCGGGTTGCTCAGCAGGCCGCAGGTGATCGCGAACTCGCCCGGCTGCAGCTTCACCGTCATGGTCTGCGAGAAGCCCGGCGCGATGTTCTCGCGCTCTTCCACCACCATCACGCCGTCGAGGATCTCCCACTCGAGCGCACGGTTCGACTGGTTGACGATGGTGAAGGTGGTGCGCCCGGCCGGCACCGTGATCTCGTTGGGCTCGCAGACATTGCCGCGGATCGTGACGGTGACCGCGTTGTCGGCGGCCTTCGGCGGCGCCTGGCGCGCGTGGTTGGAGGCATACCAGAAGGCCGCGAGGCCGGCGAGCGCCAGCAGGGCCGACGCGGCGACCGCCGCGCGCATCAGGTGGGAAGAAGCGGCCTTGGGTTCGGGAGAGGAAGAGGACATCGAGGGGTTTCAGCGGGCCGCAGCCGCGCGCGGCGCCGGCACGGCCGGACGCAGGAAGAAGAACAGGGCGACGGCCAGGAAGGCCAGGTAGACGACGACCTCGCCCACCACGGGCGCGGCCTGGTAGCCGAGCAGGCCCGACAGCACAGCGCCCAGCGGGCTGTCCATCGGCAGGGTTTCGCTCATGTCGAAGACCACCTTCTGCAGGTGGTTCCAGACGCCGCCCTCGTGCAGCTTGCGCAGCACGCCGGCCAGCAGGCCCGCGGCCACCAGCAGGATGAACAGGCCGGTGAAGCGGAAGAAGCGCCGCAGGTCGAGCCGCACGCCGCCCGAGTAGAGGCCGTAGCCGACCACCACCGACACCGCGATGCCGGCGAGCGCGCCCACGGGCGCTTCCCAGCCGCTGCTCTGCTGGAAGATCGCGAGCAGGAAGAACACCGACTCCAGGCCCTCGCGCGCGACCGCGAGGAACACCATGCCGATCAGCGCCCAGCCCTGGCCGTCCGAGCCCTTGGCGAGCGCCTGGTCGATCGAGGCCTGCAGCTCGCCCTTGATCGAGCGCGCGGCCTTGCGCATCCAGAACACCATCGAGGTCAGCATCACCACCGCGATCAGCCCGACCACGCCCTCGAACAGCTCCTGCTGCTTCTGCGGGAATTCGGCCGCGAGCAGTTGCAGCCCGGCGCCCGCGAACAGCGACAGCGCGGTGGCCAGCAGCACGCCGACCCACACCGCGGGCATCAGCGCGCCGCGCCCGCTCTGCTTGAGGTAACTGGCGACGATGCCGACGATCAGCGCGGCTTCGATGCCTTCGCGCAGCATGATGAGAAAGGGGATGAGCATCGGCTTCGGAAATCAGGGCGAGAGGAGCCCTCCGGAACCGGCGCGATCAGCGGCGCTGCATGTCGGCTCCCCGGAGGAGCGGACGAGGATAACCCATCAAACAAGAACCATTCTCATCTGATGGCTTTTCTTACCGAATGGTAATGAAAGCCCTGTGACAGGCGGGGTCAGACCGCCAGTTCGACGATGCGCGCGTCGACCGCGCCGCCCTCGATCCGCAGCTCGGCAACGGCGATCGGCAGGCTGAAGCGCCTCGGCCCCGCGCTGCCCGGGTTCACGTAGAGCACGCCGCCGCGTTCCTCGATCCTGGGCTTGTGCGAATGGCCCGAGACCACCACGCGCACGCCGGCCGCGGCCGGGTCGATGGCCAGTTGCGCGAGATCGTGAATGGCATAGAGATGCACGCCGCCGAAGGCCACGCGCTCGGTCTCGGCAATGCCCTCGGCCCAGGCCTCGCGGTCGTTGTTGCCGCGCACCACGGTCAGCGGCGCGATCGCGCGCAGGGCTTCGAGGATGGCGGGACTGCCGATGTCGCCGCCGTGCACGATGAAGTCGCAGCCCTGCAAGGCGGCCACGGCCTGCGGGCGCAGCAGGCCGTGGGTGTCGGAGATCAGTCCGACCCGCGTCACCGAATCAGGCGGCCAGCAGCTGCCGCAGCACGAACGGCAGGATGCCGCCGTGCTTGTAGTAGTCGACCTCGATCGGCGTGTCGATGCGCAGGCGCACCGTCACCTCCTGGTGCGTGCCGTCGGGGCGGTGCACGACCAGCTTCACGTCCATCTGCGGCTTGAGCTCGCCGCCGATCACCACGTCGATCTGCTCGTCGCCCGTGAGGCCCAGCGTCTGCCAGGAATCGGCGCCGCGGAACTGCAGCGGCAGCACGCCCATGCCGACCAGGTTGGCGCGGTGGATGCGCTCGAAGCTGCGTGCCACCACGGCCTTGATGCCCAGCAGCTGCGTGCCCTTGGCGGCCCAGTCGCGCGACGAGCCGGTGCCGTACTCCTCGCCGCCGAACACCACCGTGGGCGTGCCCTGGGCGATGTACTTCATGGCCGCGTCGTAGATGAACATCTTCTCGTTGCCGGGCTGGAACAGCGTGACGCCGCCCTCCTCCTGCGTGCCGTTGGCGTCCGGCGGAATCATCAGGTTCTTGATGCGCACGTTGGCGAAGGTGCCGCGCATCATCACGTCGTGGTTGCCGCGGCGCGAGCCGTAGCTGTTGAAGTCGGCCTTGGGCACGCCGTGCGCCTTGAGCCAGATGCCCGCGGGCGAGCTTTCCTTGATCGAGCCGGCCGGCGAGATGTGGTCGGTGGTGATCGAGTCGCCGAACAGCGCCATGATGCGCGCGCCCTTGAAGCCCGCGTCCGAGGCATGCGGCTTCATCTTGAAGCCCTCGAAGAACGGCGGCTCGGCGATGTAGGTCGAGGTGGGCCAGTCGTAGACCTGGCCCGTGGTGCCCTTGATGCTGCTCCAGAACTTGCCCGGGTCGGTCTTGACCTTGTCGTAGTTGGCGCGGAACGACTTGGCGTTCATCGCGAAGCGCAGGTTCTGGTCGATCTCCTTCGGCGTGGGCCAGATGTCGCCGAGGTAGACGTCCTTGCCGCCCTTGCCCTTGCCTACCGGCTGGGTCATCAGGTCGACCATCACGTTGCCCGCGATCGCGAAGGCCACCACCAGCGGCGGCGAGGCCAGGAAGTTGGCCTTGAGGTTCGGATGGATGCGCGCCTCGAAGTTGCGGTTGCCCGAGAGCACGGCCGCGCCGATCAGGTCGTTCTTGGTGATGATCTCGTTGATCTCGGGCGTGAGGTCGCCCGCGTTGCCGATGCAGGTGGTGCAGCCGTAGCCCGCGAGGTAGAAGCCCAGCTTCTCGAGGTAGGGCAGCAGGCCCGCCTTCTCGAGGTACTCGGTCACGATGCGCGAGCCGGGCGCCAGCGAGGTCTTGACGTGCGGCTTGACCGAGAGGCCGGCTTCCACCGCCTTCTTGGCCAGCAGGCCCGCGGCCAGCATCACGCTCGGGTTCGAGGTGTTGGTGCACGAGGTGATGGCGGCGATCAGCACGTCGCCGTTGCCGATGGTCACCTCGCCCTTGGACTTGGACGGCGCCGCCGGCGCGGTGGCGCTCACGTGCGCGGCCGCCTTGGTCGTGCGGTTGGCCACCATCTCGACCAGGTCGCGCGGCGCGCCCGGCGCGGGCGCGGCGGTCTCCTCGTCGTTGCCGGCGCCGGCCGGCGCGAGCGGGTAGCGCAGCTTGAGCTTGTCGGCCGGCTGGTTGAAGCCGTTGGCGTCGTTGGGCTTGCTGTAGAGCTCGGAGAACTTGGTCGACAGGTGGCCCAGGTCGATGCGGTCCTGCGGCCGCTTCGGGCCGGCCAGGCTCGGCGAGACGGTGCCGAGGTCGAGGCGCACGACCTTGGTGTAGTCGATGTCGCCGGGGTTGGGCATGCCGAACAGGCCCTGCGCCTTGTAGTAGGCCTCGAAGCGCTCGACCTCCTCCTTGGTGCGGCCCGTGCCCTCGAAGTAGGCGACGGTCATCTCGTCGACCGGGAAGAAGCCCATGGTGGCGCCGTACTCGGGCGCCATGTTGCCGATGGTGGCGCGGTCGGGCACGGCGATCGAGGCGGCGCCCGGACCGAAGAACTCGACGAACTTGCCCACCACCTTCTCGGCGCGCAGGATCGCGGTGACGAACAGCACCAGGTCGGTGGCGGTCACGCCCTCGCGCAGCTTGCCGGTGAGCTCGAAGCCCACCACGTCGGGCGTGAGCATGTAGACCGGCTGGCCCAGCATCGCGGCCTCGGCCTCGATGCCGCCCACGCCCCAGCCGACCACGCCCACGCCGTTGATCATGGTGGTGTGGCTGTCGGTGCCGACCAGCGAGTCGGGGTAGTAGACCGGGACGTCGCCCTTGTCGTTCGGGTTCGAATAGACGCCGCGCGCGAAGTACTCGAGGTTGACCTGGTGCACGATGCCGAAGCCCGGCGGCACGACGCGGAAGGTGTCGAAGGCCTGCATGCCCCACTTCATGAACTGGTAGCGCTCGTTGTTGCGCTGGAACTCGAGCTTCATGTTGAGGTCGAGCGCCTTGGGCGTGCCGTAGTAGTCGACCATCACCGAGTGGTCGACCACCAGGTCGACCGGCACCAGCGGCTCGATGGTCTTGGGAGACTTGCCGAGCTTGGCGGCCACGCTGCGCATGGCGGCCAGGTCGGCCAGCAGCGGCACGCCGGTGAAGTCCTGCAGCACCACGCGGGTCACGACGAAGGGGATCTCGTCGGTGCGCTCGGCGTTCGGGGCCCAGTGAGCCAGTTCCTCGACGTGCTTGGCCGACACCTTCTGGCCGTCGCAATTGCGCAGCACCGACTCGAGCACGATGCGGATCGACACCGGCAGCCGATCGACGCTCGGATGCTGCTTGGCCAGCTCCTTGAGGGACCAGTACTTGCCGGCCTTGCCCGATGCGGTCTTGAAGGTCTTGAGGGTGGACGCAAAGGCGTGAGCCGGTGCTTTGGCCATGTGTGGGACTCCTTGGGAATGTGTTCGTGAAGCGCCTCAAAGGTTAGCAGGGATGAATGTCAATTGCTGTAGTCAGGCATCGCATCGGCGGGGGCAAAAGGCCATGGCGGCCATTGACAAAAAGGCCTCCCGCGTGGCCACGAAAAAGGCGCCCTCACGGGGCGCCTCGGCAGTCTGTGGACGGAAGGCGTTCAGGCCAGCGCCATCCGCGCCACGGGCCGGCTCGCGCGCAGCCCGCTCCATTGCAGCTCGGCCAGCACCAGCACGCACACCGCCTGCGCCAGCACCCAGGCCACGCCCAGCGCGGTCACCGGGAACAGGCCACCGGCCAGCAAGGCGGCGCAGGCCACGGCCCAGCCCAGGTTGCCGAGCATGACCACGCCGATCAGCGTGCGCGGCGGGGTGGCGCGGCTGGCCATGAAGGCGGCCGCGGCGGCATAGGCCAGCAGGAACACGCCGGTGCCCAGCAGCAGCGCGGCCGGCAGGCCGGTGAGGCGGGCCAGGGTGTCGGTGAAAGCGACCTGCAGCGCGCCGGTGCCGGCGCAAGAGGCGGCGTCGGCCCACATCACGCGGGGCAGGAAACGCGGCGAGGCGAAGAGCGTGGAACGTGCGGTCATGAGGTTTCTCCTTCGGTTCGGGTGGTACGCCGCAAGACTGTCCTGCTGCGTTGGGGTCGATGATTCCGGGACCGGCGCACAGCGTCCATGACCTGCCAGGTCATGGCGATGCGCGGCCCGCGCGCCAGAATGCGGCCCCATGAACACCCCCCGCCCCCACCCCACGAAGCCCGGCCAGCCGGGCGCGCGCGACCCCTTCGGCGTGCACCTGCGGCACTGGCGCACGCACCGCCGCCTGAGCCAGCTCGACCTGGCACAGGAGGCCGAGGTCTCGACCCGGCACCTGAGCTACGTGGAAACCGGCCGCGCCGCCCCCAGCCGCGAGATGGTGCTGCGGCTGGCCGAGCGGCTGGACGTGCCGCTGCGCGAACGCAACGCGCTGCTGGTGGCCGCGGGCTTCGCGCCCATGTACCGCCAGCGCTCGCTCGACGACCCGGCCATGGCCTCGGCGCGCCGCGCGGTCGACCTGGTGCTCAAGGGCCACGAGCCGTTTCCGGCGCTGGCGGTGGACCGCCACTGGAACCTGGTGGCCTACAACGCGCTGGTGCCGCTGTTGATGGAAGGCGCGTCAGCCGAGCTGGTGACGCCGCCGGTCAACGTGCTGCGCCTGAGCCTGCGGCCCGACGGGCTGGCCTCGCGCATCGCCAACCTCGCGCAATGGCGCGCCCACCTGCTCGAACGGCTGCAGCAGCAGATCGCGGCCACCGGCGACCGCGTGCTGGTCGAACTGCACGACGAGCTCGCGGCCTACCCCGTGCCCCACGTCGGCCACGACACCCCGCCCGCGGGCGGCGAGCTGTCGGGCGTGGTGGTGCCGTTCCAGCTCGTGACGCCGAACGGCGTGCTGAGCTTCATCAGCACCACCACCATCTTCGGCACGCCGGTGGACATCACGTTGCAGGAACTCGCGGTGGAGTCGTTCTTTCCGGCCGATGCACAGACGGCGGCGGCCCTGCCGGCCCTGGTTGCGCAGGCGAAGGCGCTGGCTGGCGCGGCGGGCTGAGCGCGCCCTCCCCCGCCTCTTCCTCGTCGCGCGCCTTCGGCCCCGGCACGTCGTCGACCTGGATCACCTTGTCGGCCGCGCGCAGATAGGCCAGCGCGAGTGCCGGATCGGCCGCCGTGCGGGCCGCGGCCTCGAGCGAGTTCGTGCGCCGCAGCACCTTGTTGAGCGCGGCGGTTTCCTCGCCGAGCCGGTCGCCGAGCTCCAGCGCGCTCATCAGGTCGCGCAGGCCGCCGGCCGCGGGTTCGCTGAGATCGGGTACCAGCCGGGCGACCACGTCGGGCCGGGTGCGCAGCGTCTCGGCCAGCGCCAGCAGCTGCACGTCGCGCAGCGGCGCCAGGTGCGCGGTGCGCCGCAGCACCAGCGCGCCGATGAAGCGCCGGCCCGGCGTGGGCAGGTTGGCATAGAGGTCGTGCAGGATCGCCGCCGCCTGGTCGAGCTGCACGCGGATCGCGGCCTGCGCGAAAGGCAGCATCTCGGGCGCCGCCTCCACGCCATAGCGCCAGACGCAGGCGCTCGCCAGGTACAGGTGGGCCAGCACGTCGCCGAGCCGCGCCGACAGCAGTTCCATGCGCTTGAGCTTGCCGCCGAGCATGCCCATGGCCAGGTCGGCGGTGAGCGCGTACTTGGCGCTCATGCGCGCGATCAGCCGGGCCTCGGACGCCAAGGCCTCGGGCGGGCGGCCCAGCACCGGCGCACCGAACAGGCTGTGCCAGAGGTTGCGCGCCACGTGCCCGCCATGCGCCATCAGCGCCTTGCCGAGCGCGGTCTCGTCGTTCGCCTGCACCGCGGCCATCTCGTCGAGCACGTGCGGATGGCAGCGCACCGCACCCTGGCCGAACACGATCAGCGCGCGCGTGAGGATGTTGGCGCCTTCCACCGTGATCGCGATCGGCGCCTGCCGGTAGGCCACGCCCAGCAGGTTCGAGGGGCCTGAAATGATGCCCTTGCCGCCGAGGATGTCCATGCCGTGGTTGACCGCGCGCCGGCCGGCCTCGGTCAGTTGCACCTTGAGGATCGCGCTCGCCACGCTGGGCCGTTCGCCGGCATCGAGCGCGCAGGCCGTGAAGCGGCGCGCGGCATCGCTCGCATAGAGCTCGGCCGCCATCTGGGCCACCAGCCCCGCCACCGCGTGGAACTTGCCCACCGGCAGGCCGAACTGCTCGCGGATGCGGCCATAGCCGTTGCTCACGAACAGCGCGGTCTGCTGCATCGCCGAGCCGAGCGCGGGCAGCGAGATGGCGCGGCCCGCGGCCAGGCACTCCATCAGCATGCGCCAGCCCTGGCCGACCTGCGACTCGCCGCCGATCACCCAGTCCATCGGCACGAAGACCTGGCGGCCGTGGATGGGGCCGTTCATGAAGGCGCTGTCCATCGGGCGATGGCGCCGGCCGATCTCCATGCCCGCGTGCGGCACCGGGATCAGCGCGCAGGTGATGCCGAGATCGCGCTGGCCCTCGGGCCGGCTCTCGTCGACCGCGTGGAAGGCCAGGCCGACCACGGTGGCCACGGGCGCCAGCGTGATGTAGCGCTTGTCGAAATCGACCAGGAAGCCGCGCGTGCGCCGGCCCTCGAACTCGCGCTCCACCAGCACGCCGCGGTCGGGGATCGAGGCGGCGTCGGAGCCCGCGTAGGGCGAGGTCAGGCCGAAGCACGGCAACTCGCGGCCATCGGCCAGGCGCGGCAGGTAGTGCAGCTTCTGGCGGTCGGTGCCGTAGCGCAGCAGCAGCTCGGCCGGGCCGAGCGAATTGGGCACCATCACCGTGACCGCGGTCGCGACGTTGACGGTGGCGATGCGCGCCACCACCGTCGCGTGCGCATGGTGGCCGAAGCCGAGGCCGCCGAATTGCTCGGGAATGATCATCCCGAAGAAGCGCTGCTCGCGCAGGTAGCGCCACACCTCGGGCGACAGGTCCTTCGCTTCGTCGATCGCATGGTCGTCGAGCATCGCGCACAGCGTGCGCACCTCGCGGTCGATGAAGGCCTGTTCGCGCTCGGTCAGGCGGTTGGGCCCGAAGGCGGCGAGCGCATCGAAATCGGGGCGGCCGGCGAACAGTTGGCCTTCGAAACCGACGGTGCCGGCTTCGAGCGCGGCGCGTTCGGTGTCGCCCAGTGGCGGCAGTGCCTTCGAGAAAGGCTTCATGGCCCAGCGGCCGATCAACGAGGCCAGCGGCATGCGTGTCTCCTTCGCCGCGAGGCAGGCGCGCGGCGCTCGACCATGGTGCGACCGGGGCGGCCCGAGGCCGGCCGGCCGAGGGCGACCGCGCGTGTCGGAGACGGGCTCGCATTCCCCGGCGCTCCGCAACGCTTGACCCTCCACCCGGTGGAGACGCTACAACCCGCCCATGAACGTCAAACGACTGCTTTCCATCGGCGAGATCGCCAAGCTCAGCGGCGTGTCGGTGCGGCGCATCCGGTTCTATTCGGACGCGGGCCTGCTGCCGCCCGCGGCGCGCAGCGAGGCCAACTACCGCGGCTACACCCACGACGACGTGGCGCGGCTGGACCTGATCCGTTCGCTGCGCGACGCGGGCATCGGGCTCGAGACCATCGGGCGGACGCTGTCGGAAGGCCTGTCGCTCACCGACGTTCTGACGATCCGCCTCCAGGCCCTGGAAGCGGAAATCGCTTCCCGCCGCCGCATCGCCGCCGTGCTGCGCGCGACGCTGGCCGACGAGAAGCAGCCCACCGAAACCTCGCTACGGAGACTCTGGACCGTGACCACCCTTTCGAACACCCGCCTTCGCCAGACCATCGAGAACTTCTACGACCAGGTGGCCGCCGGCGCCCGCATGGGCGACGACTGGAAGCGCCAGATGGTCGATGCCGCCACGCCCGAGCTGCCGGCCGAACCCACGCCCGCGCAGATCGACGCCTGGACCGAACTGGCCGCCATGCTCGGCGACCAGGCCTTCATCGCGAGCATGCGCGCCGAGGCGGCCGGCATGTGGAATGGCGAATTCGATCCCGCCGCCTATGCGCAAGCGGCCAACGCCACGCTGGCCCGCGTGCGTGACGCGATCGCCGCGCGCACCGAGCCCGCGTCGGAAGCCGGCCGGGCCATCGCGCAGGACTGGCTCGCGGCCTCGGCGAAGGCCATGCGCCGCGCGCCCGACGCGGAATTTCTCGCCTGGCAGCTGGGGCAATACCGCAAGCACCACGCGCGCTCGGCGCGCTATCAGGAACTGATGGCCGTGCTGCGCGGCGAGGATGCCGGCACGGCCGCCGCGCAGGGCACCGAGTGGCGCTGGATCCACGAGGCGATGACGCCGCTGCTCGGCGCCGCGGCCTGAGCGGCAAGCGCGCGGCTCAGCGCCGCTTCGGCGCCTGCTGCCCGGCCGGTGCCGCCGGTGCGGGCGCCGCTGCCGGCGCGGCCGCCGCAGCCGCCGGATCGCGCCAGCCGTATTCGACATAGCGCCGGATCACCAGGCAGCCCGGCGGCGAATCGATCAGCGACACCGACGAGGTCGGCTCCTTGTCGTCGGTGTAGACCGTGTAGACCGGCAGCAGCTTGGTCGCGCGGTAGTTCGGCAGCTCCTGCTGGGCGATGCTCGCGCAGGTGAAGGGCGCCACCGAGATGCGCTCGGCCGCCACGGTGCAGCTGCCGCCGTCGTCGGGGATCGCGGTGATCGAGCCCGCCACGCCGGCATTCGGGAACTCGATGCCGATCAGCGAGAACACCGGGCCGCTGTCGGGGCGCTTGCGGTCCCAGTCGAGCAGCACGTCGTGGCTGCGGCTGCCCTGCACGGTCAGCGACGACAGCCGCGTGATCGCCGGCAGGCAGCGCTTGACGCCCACGCTGGCGGCCGCGCGCGTGAGCGTGTCCTGCGGCGGCGCGGGCGGTGCCTGGGGCACGAGCACGCCCTGCGCGAAGGCGGTGGCCGTCAGGGTGCAGGCCGCGGCGCACAGCAGCAGGCGGCGGATCGGAAGCGAGGTCGGGGTCATGGCCATACGGTTCGTTCGGGAGTTCGCGCTCAGGCGTAGAGCGCCTCGATCGCGGCGGTGTAGATGCGCACGTTCTCCTCGCCTTCGGGGTCCAGCCGCTCGAGCAGCGCCCGCGCGCGCTCGCGGTAGTTGGGCAGGTCGGCGTCGTGCTCGGCGAAGGCGCGCCGCAGCGCCCGGCCGCCGTCCTCGCAGTCGAAGCCCTGGTAGCGGTAGCCGCAGTCGCCGATCAGGTGCGAGTTGTGCACCAGCGGATAGCCGCCGTACAGCGCCTCGTAGTAGAGGTAGTTCTGGCCGTTCTCCCAGTGGTGCGCGAACACGCAGTCGACATTGGGCGGCACCACCTGGTAGACCGGGAAGCGCCCCTCGAACGAGGCCAGCCCGTGCTGCACCAGGTCCAGGCTCTGGGCGAAGCCGACGAACAGCGGCTTCTCGCGCAGGTGGAAGCTGTTGTAGACCCACAGGCGCTCGATCAGGTCGGGCTGCGCGCGGTGCGCCGCCTCGCAGCCCAGCATCGGGATGAAGCTGGTCTTCACCATGCAGATGTTGGGCTCGAAGATCGCCACGCGCCAGTGCCTGCGCCCGGGCTCATAGGCGAAGGGCTTGCCGCCGCCGCTGCGCGCCATGGCGCGCTCGAGCACCATCGGGCTCCACAGGTGCGGCATCAGGCGCACCGGCGTGCGGAACGCGGCCTCGAAATAGGGTTTGCAGGTGGCCTCGTACTCGGGCAGCGTCCAGACCTCGTTGTAGGGCGCGAGCGTCAGCAGCAGGCCATGCGGCTTGTCGAAGATCATGCGCTCGATGTCGATCACGTAGTCGTTGCCCACGCGCATCGACACGATCTTGCCGCCGCGCTCGCGGAAGGCCACGGCCCAGTCGCGCCCGAGCTGGGCGCTCATCTCGATCATCACGTCGAGTTCCTGCGCGGCGGTCGCCATGTCGATGATCGGCACCGGCGAATCGGCCAGGAAGCCGGCCGCATCGGCCGGCGCGCCGTCGCCGCCGCCGGCCACGAGCACCGTGCTGGCCACGCGCGGCGAGCGCAGCAGCAGCATCACGAGGAACAGGCAGTTCTGGTAGACGCCGTTCTCCCACAGGCTTTGCTCGCCCTTGCGGATGAAGATCGAGACGCCGACGCGCAGCTTGTCGGGCACGGCGTTCATCGCGCGGCACCTCCGGCGCGGAAGTTCGCATCGCCGCCCACCAGCTGCAGCAGCCGCTGCGCATAGCCCTCGACGTTGGCGCTCGCCAGCGGATCGAGCGCGTCGAACACGCGCTGCGAGCGGGCTCTGTAGTCGCCGAGTTGCGCGTCGTGATGGCGCGCCGCGTTCAGCAGTTGTTCGACGCCGGCGCCGACCTCGAAGCCCGGGTAGTAGTAGCCCGCGTCGCGCAGCCACGGCGAGTTGTGCACCAGCGGGTAGTTGCCGTAGAGCGCGTCGAGGTAGCTGTAGTTCTGGTCGTTCTGCCACTGGTGCGACACCACCGCGTCGGCGTACTGCACCATGAAGCCCGCGAAGTCGTGCCGGCCATGGAAGATCGCCTTGTGCTCGCGCACGATGTCGAGCGAGTTCGCCAGGTAGAGCATGGTCGGGTGGTCCTTCATGTGCAGCGTGTTGAGCGCATGCATCCAGTTCACCGCCTTCGGGTCGGCGCGGTAGGCGCCGTCGCAGATCAGCATCGGCAAGGTGCCGGCCTTCACCACCGAGATGTTGGGCTCGAAGATCGCCACCCGGAAGCCCGGCTGCTCGGCCGTGCGCGGCACGTAGCCGAAGCGGAAGCCCGCCGCCTCGACCTCGGCCACGCGCTGCGCGAGGAACTCGGGGGACCAGAGGTAGGGCACCACGTGCACCGGGCAGCGGTTGTACACGCGCATCATCGGCGCGAAGGTCTGGTCCTTGGGCAGCAGCCAGACCTCGTCGCAGCGGTCGGGCCGGCTGAAGTGGCCCTTGTCGGAGAAGAGGATCGGCTCGGCCAGCGACACGAAGGGCTGGCCCACGCAATGGAACACCACGCGCCCGCCGCGGGCCCGGAAATACGACAGCCACGAGACCTCGAGCGCACCCGCCATCTCGAACACCACGTCGAGCGCATCGGTGAGCTCGCGCGCCCGGCCGATCGCGAGCCCGCGCGCCGCGAGGTCGACCTGCGGCGGCATCGCCGACTGGTCGCCCGCGTCGATCAGCGTGACCGACTCCACGAACGGGATCTGCTGCAGCAGCCGGGCCAGGAACAGCACGTTCTGCCCCATGCCGTTCTCCCAGATGTTCTGGCCGGCGTGGGTGAGGACTGAAATACCGATGCGCATGGGCAGCGAGTGTCCCTCAAAAAAGGAAGGCCCCCGCGCCTGGGACGCGGGAGCCTTCGAGGGGGCTTTTCTCTCCCTGTGACTTACTTCCACTTCCAGCCGATGCCGGCGTTGATGCCCCACTCCTTGCCCGTGGTCGAGAGGCCCGCGCCCCAGGACATCTTGCCGTCGTCCGACAGGGCCTTGAAGGTCAGCGCCACCGCGCTGTAGCCCTTGTAGCTGCCGAAGCCCACGCCCACGGTCTTCTCGCCGGGGTAGAGCGTCGGCAGGTAGGTGCCCGACATCGCGAACGCCATCGCCGTGCCCGAGTAGGCGACGCGCGCCACGTCGCCGATCTGGTTGCGCACGTCGGTCAGCTGCTGCACGTTGACCGCGTCGCCCGGCAGGATGCCCGGTGCCACGTTGCTGATGCGCGTGCCGCCCGCCGCCTGGCCGGCGCCCAGCGTGATCTGGTTGTAGTTGACCGACCCGTCGGGGTTGGTCTCGTACTGCACGCTGCTGGCCTTCGAAGCCGCCGAGGCCGCCTTCAGCTGCGCCACGTTGGTGGCGTCGCTGTCGGCCGAGCCCGCGGCCACGCCGGTGATCTGGCGGAACTGGCCGTTGGCCGCATCGCCGACCGACACCGCGCCCTGCGTGCTGGTGGTGGCCTTGATCGCCGCCTCCTGCGCCGCGGTGGCGCTGCCTGGCACGTAGCCGGCCACGCCCGCGCCCCTGGAAGCCACCGAGCCCGAGCCCAGGGCCACGCCGCCGGTCTGCTGGACCACCGCGTTGAAGCCGACGGCCGTGCCGTTCGAGACGTTCGACGCCGCGCTCCTCGAGGTGCCGCCCGCATCCGCGCCGTCACCGATCGCGACGCCCTTGCCGCCCGCGCTGGCGCCCGCGCCGATCGCCTGCGAGCCGGTGGCCAGTGCTCCGGTACCGATCGCGATCGCGTTGGTGCCCGTGGCCTGCGCCCCGAAGCCCACCGCCACCGCGCCGTCGGCCGTCGCCTTCGCGCCGTTGCCCGCGGCGAAGGAGTTCGCGCCGCTGGCCACCGATTGCGGTCCGATCGCCACCGACTCCTGGCCGATGGCCTGCGAGTCGCCTGCCGTCGAGTTGGCGTGGAAGTACTTCGTGCCGTTGTTGTAGATGTTGGTGACGGTGCTGTTGGTGGTGCTCAGCCCCGTCGACAGGCTGCCGATGCCGCTGACCGACCCGCTGATGCTCGTCGACAGGCTGCTGAGGTTGCTGTTCGTCGTGCTCAGCCCGCTCGACAGGCTGCCGATGCCGCTGGTGACGGTGCTCAGACCGGTCGAGGTCGAGGTCGACAGGCTGGAGACGTTGCTGTTCGTCGTGCTCAGGCCCGACGACAGGCTGCCGATGTTGCTGGTCGCGGTGCTCAGGCCGGTCGACAGGCTGCTGATGCTGCTCGTGGCCGTGCTCAGACCGGTCGAGGTGGAGGTCGACAGGCTGTTGATGCTGCTGGTCGCCGTGCTCAGCCCGCTCGAGGTGGACGTCGACAGGCTGTTGATGCTGCTCGTCGCCGTGCTCAGGCCGCTCGACGTGGACGTCGACAGGCTGTTGATGCTGCTCGTTGCCGTGCTCAGGCCGCTCGAGGTGGACGTCGACAGGCTGCCGATGGTGCTCGTCGCCGTGCTCAGGCCGCTCGACGTGGACGTCGACAGGCTGCTCACGGTGCTGTTCGTCGTGCTCAGGCCGATCGACAGGCTGCCGATGCCGCTGCTCACGGTGCTCAGGCCCACCGACAGGCTGCCGATGGAGCTGGTCGCCGTGCTCAGGCCGGTCGAGGTCGAGGTCGAGAGGCTGTCGATGTTGCTCGTGGCGGTGCTCAGACCCGTGGAGGTCGAGGTCGACAGGCTGTCGATGCTGCTCGTGGCGGTGCTGAGGCCGGTCGACGTGGAGGTCGAGAGGCTGCCGATCGAACTCGTTGCGGTGCTGAGGCCAGTCGACGTCGAGGTCGAGAGGCTGCTGACGCCGCTGGTGGCGGTGCTCAGGCCGGTGGACAGGCTGTCGATGCTGCTGGTGGCGGTGCTGAGGCCGGTCGACGTGGACGTGGACAGGCTGCCGATGGAGCTCGTTGCCGTGCTGAGGCCAGTCGACGTCGAAGTGGACAGACTGCCGATGGAGCTCGTCGCGGTGCTCAGGCCGGTGGACAGGCTGCCGATGCTGCTGGTCGCCGTGCTCAGGCCCGTGGAGGTCGAGGTCGACAAGCTGCCGATGGAGCTCGTGGCCGTGCTCAAACCGGTCGACGTGGACGTGGACAGGCTGCCGATGGAACTCGTCGCCGTGCTCAGACCCGTGGACGTCGAAGTCGACAGGCTACCGATAGCGCTGGTGGCAGTGCTCAGACCGGTCGAGGTCGAAGTGGACAGGCTGTCGATGGAGCTCGTCGCCGTGCTCAGGCCGGTCGACAGGCTGCCGATGCTGCTGGTCGCAGTGCTCAGGCCCGTGGAGGTCGAGGTCGACAAGCTGCCGATGGAACTCGTTGCCGTGCTCAAGCCGGTGGACGTCGAGGTCGAAAGGCTGCCGATGCTGCTCGTGGCGGTGCTCAGACCCGTCGAGGTCGAGGTCGACAAGCTACCGATCGAGCTGGTCGCCGTGCTCAAGCCGGTCGACGTGGAGGTCGAAAGGCTGCCGATGCTGCTGGTCGCCGTGCTCAGACCCGTCGAAGTGGACGTGGACAGGCTACCGATCGAGCTCGTCGCCGTGCTCAGACCAGTGGACGTCGAAGTCGAAAGGCTGCCAATGCTGCTGGTCGCAGTGCTCAGCCCAGTCGACGTCGACGTCGACAAGCTACCGATCGAGCTCGTCGCCGTGCTCAGGCCAGTCGATGTCGAAGTCGAGAGGCTATCGATGCTGCTCGTCGCGGTGCTCAGACCGGTCGAGGTCGATGTGGACAGGCTGCCAATCGAACTTGTCGCAGTGCTCAGGCCAGTGGACGTCGACGTCGACAGGCTGCCGATACTGCTAGTCGCGGTACTCAGGCCCGTAGATGTCGAGGTGGACAGGCTACCGATGGAACTCGTGGCCGTGCTCAAGCCCGTCGAGGTCGAGGTCGACAAGCTGCCGATCGAACTCGTTGCCGTGCTGAGACCCGTCGACGTCGAAGTCGAGAGACTGTCGATGCTGCTCGTCGCGGTGCTCAGCCCCGTCGAGGTCGACGTGGATAGGCTGCCGATAGAACTCGTCGCCGTGCTCAAGCCGGTCGACGTAGAAGTCGAGAGACTGCCGATGGAACTCGTCGCAGTGCTCAGACCCGTCGACGCGGACGTCGACAGGCTGCCGATCGAACTCGTTGCCGTGCTCAGTCCAGTCGATGTCGAGGTCGACAAGCTGTCGATGCTGCTCGTCGCAGTGCTCAGGCCCGTGGAGGTCGAGGTGGACAGGCTACCGATGGAACTCGTCGCCGTGCTCAAGCCGGTCGAGGTAGAAGTCGAGAGGCTGCCAATGCTGCTCGTGGCCGTGCTCAGACCGGTCGATGTCGATGTTGACAGGCTGCCAATCGAACTTGTCGCAGTGCTCAGGCCAGTCGACGTCGAGGTCGACAAGCTGCCGATGGAACTCGTCGCCGTGCTCAGCCCCGTCGAGGTCGACGTGGACAAACTTCCAATGGAGCTCGTCGCGGTGCTCAGGCCGGTCGACGTGGAAGTCGACAGGCTATCGATGCTGCTCGTGGCGGTGCTCAGGCCCGTCGAGGTCGAGGTGGACAAGCTACCGATCGAACTCGTTGC